>NZ_JAIJYL010000011.1:0-182849 GCF_019753495.1 Klebsiella sp. TF21-TM
AGCGTGCGTATTGCCTGAAAACACAACCCGCTACGGGGGAGACTTACCCGAAATCTGATTTATTCAACAAAGCCAAAGAGATGCTGGAGGTGGCCGAGGAGCGGGTGGCTAAGCTGAAAAAACGCGGCTATGCCATGGCCGGGATTTACAACCCGCAGGGCGTCGGCGGCACCCATGTGATGTACGTCCTGCATCATGCCGACCAGCCCGAGCTTTATCACAAGCTGCCTGCTGCGCCGAAGATTGATACCTCGGTGGAGCTGTGGAAAGGGATCCTGAAGCCGCTGTCGGCGGCGGGCTTTATCGCTACCTTTGCCGGGCTTATCTATCACTACATCGGTATCGGGCCAAATAAGGAAGTTGACGACGACGAGGAGGAGCATGATGAGTAAATCGAAGATGATAGTGCGCACGACCTTTATCGATCGCGCCTGTCACTGGACGGTGGTGATCGCTTTCTTCCTCGTGGCGCTATCGGGTATTTCGTTTTTCTTCCCGACCCTGCAGTGGCTGACGGAAACCTTCGGTACCCCGCAGATGGGGCGTATTCTGCACCCCTTCTTCGGAGTGCTGATTTTTATCGCCCTGATGTTTATGTTCGTGCGTTTTGTCAATCACAACATCCCAGATAAACAGGATATCCCCTGGCTGAAAGGCATTGTGGAGGTGCTGAAAGGCAACGAGCATAAAGTGGCGCGGGTCGGTAAATATAACGCCGGGCAAAAGATGATGTTCTGGACCATCATGAGCATGATTTTTGTGCTGCTGGTGACCGGCGTGATTATCTGGCGTCCCTGGTTTGCCCATTATTTCCCGATTCAGGTGATTCGCTACAGCCTGTTAATTCACGCGACGTCGGCCATTATTCTGATCCACGCGATCCTTATCCATATGTATATGGCGTTCTGGGTGAAGGGGTCGATTAAGGGGATGATTGAAGGCAAGGTCAGCCGCCGTTGGGCGAAGAAACATCACCCGCGCTGGTATCGCGATGTCGAACGTCTGGAGGCGATCAAAGAGAGTCGCGAAGGGATGAAGTAAGCCGTCTGGCCAGGAGGCCCGCTCCAGTTTGCTGGAGCGGGTTTATGTGTTAGTGATTAATGCGTCCATCGCTGATATCATGGTCGTTCTTTCTTTAGCCAAATTGCAGATAAAATATTTTTTATCCAGCCTTTGCTTTGCCACGCTGGTGATTGCCGGCGTGTTGATGAACAGTTTCTCAAACTCCATATTAATAATCGGGGCGGCAGCATGATAATGGCCGGTCAAATGAGAATGATAGCTCAGCGGCACAATTAAACGTGTACCAAGGTCATTAAAATAATCATGTTGAATTACCATTAAATAAGGTTGAAACGCATTGGTTCTCGATGATGGGTTACGAAAGATATCAAATTGTGACGCCATTAAATCCCTCCGAAAAAAGGATCCTCTGACAACAACCCTGCACGGGCAGTGAACTCATTCAGTGCCTTAATGAATTCCTGGTCTTTTCGGCGTTTGTCCGCATCGACGATGGTAAGTGCCTGGTTTTGCGGGTTAACCGTTGTTGTACGATCGCGAGTCTGTGACTTGTTAACGGCATTCTGTTTCATTATCTGCTCCTTGTTGTTGGCGAGCTGATTATCACGCGGTGTGCGATGAAAAGAAATACCTGGTTCGGATTTGTTTTTTATTTTGCGAAGCAACTTCCAGAGGAAAGCAACCGCATGAAATATTCATGGTTATGGTAATAAACCCGGCGCTGGCATTAACCAGCGCGGCGGGAAATCATCAGAACTTCTCCGGAATAAAGCGGAAGGGGAAATTGGTCTGTTTCATTTTGCCCATTTTGCGCTTCGGCAACGTGACATGCTCCACTGGCAAGGCTTCGTAGGGGATCTGCGACAGCAGGTGGGTAATGATATTCAGACGCACCCGCTTTTTATCCTCGGAGCGGGCGACGAACCACGGCGCCCAGGCGGTGTCGGTGGCGGCGAACATGGCGTCGCGGGCAGCGGTATATTCATCCCAGCGGTTGAAAGACTTGATGTCCATCGGCGAGAGCTTCCAGATCTTGCGCCCGTCGTCGATGCGATCCCGCAGGCGCCGCTCCTGCTCCTGCGGCGAGACCTCCAGCCAGTACTTGAGCAGGATAATGCCCGACTCGACCATGCCGCGCTCCACCATCGGCGCGCCGTCGAGGAACTTCTGCACCTCCTCCGGGGTACAAAAGCCCATCACCCGTTCGACGCCGGCGCGGTTATACCAGCTGCGATCGAAAATCACGATTTCGCCAGCCGCCGGGAGGTGCTTGATATAGCGCTGAAAATAGAGCTGACTTTTCTCGCGTTCGGTGGGCGAGGGTAAGGCGACGACCCGGAAGATCCGCGGACTGACGCGCTCGGTGATCGCCTTAATCGTGCCGCCTTTGCCGGCGCCGTCCCGGCCTTCAAAGACGATGCACACCTTCAGCCCTTTATGCACCACCCAGCGCTGCAGTTTTACCAGCTCAACGTGGAGCTTGCGCAGCGCCTTCTCGTACGCTTTATTGTCGAGCGGGGCGATCTTCACCGCCGCGTCGACAGGATGACCGCTTTTCTTATTACCCATCGCCATGCTCCGTGTTGCCGAGGTATCCCTTTGAAGTGTAATCCTTCACTGGCGTGGCGGTGGAAAATATTCGCGCCCGGGACGGGCTAGCTGACGTTCCCCGCGGCAATGACTTCCAGCCCCACTCGCTGCCCCCATGACAGCTCCAGGGTGTTACCGTCCGGGTCGGCAAAGAAAGCGAAATAGCCCACAGGATCGCCCAGCTGCTCCGGTTCCCGGCGCAGAACGCCTTCCCGCCGCGCCTGGGCGACCTTCTCATCGATCTCCGCCTGGGTGGCGCAGGCGACGCCGAGATGGCCGAACGGACCCAGCGGCGTGTCGGCAGGGTCATCACTTTGCACCAGCACCAGGGCGAAAGGTCGGGTGCGATCGCTGAGCCACGCCACTTTACGCGCCGAGGGGAGGTTGGGTTCGCGCTGGTGAATAACGGTCATCGCCGTGTAGCGGGTATAAAAATCGATGCTGCTGGCCAGACAGCGGACGGTAAAGGCGACATGGGTAAAGCCAACATCAACATTTTGCATGGATGATTCTCCCGAGGTGAACGATGTCTCGACTTTACAACCTCAAGTTAACTTGAGATCAATCCACAATGTGTCCCTGCGTGCCCACCAATTTTTACAGGGAATTATCCACCGCCCGGCGCCTCTGCCGCCAGCAGGACCGCCATGGTGGCGCTGGCGAGCGCATGAACGAATCAGGCCGTTGTATGGAGGATACTGCCGTCGGGCGTTTTTAGCTGGTGTGGCGAGGCGGGATGGTCAATAATGCCGGCCGTCTCTCAATACCCCTATAAGATGTATGAAAAAAACGATTTTTTCACTGGCGCTAGGCACTTTCGGACTCGGCATGGCGGAATTTGGCATTATGGGCGTGCTGCCGGACATGGCGCGCGATGTCGGGATTTCAATCCCCGCCGCCGGCAATATGATTGCCTGGTATGCCTTCGGCGTGGTGATCGGCGCGCCGATCATGGCGTTGCTCTCCAGTCGGTTTTCGTTGAAATCGGTGATGCTGTTTCTCGCCGCCCTGTGCATTCTCGGCAATACCCTGTTTACCTTCTCCAGCAGCTACGCCATGCTGGCGCTTGGCCGGCTGGTTTCCGGGTTTCCCCACGGGGCTTTCTTCGGCGTGGGGGCGATCATCCTGTCGAAAATCGCGCCGCCGGGGAGGGTGACCGCCGCGGTGGCGGGGATGATCGGCGGCATGACGGTGGCTAACCTGGTGGGCGTTCCCGGGGGCACCTGGCTTGGGCATCATTTTAGCTGGCGCTATACCTTCGCGCTCATCGCGGTGTTTAACGTCGCGGTGTTTATGGCCATCTTCTGCTGGGTCCCTACGCTGTATGATCGGGCCACCACCCGGCTGCGCGAGCAGTTCCGTTTCCTCGCTTCCCCGGCGCCGTGGCTGATTTTTGCCGCCACCATGTTCGGCAACGCCGGGGTGTTCGCGTGGTTCAGCTATATCAAGCCTTTTATGCTCAACGTTTCCGGCTTTGCCGAAAGCCGGATGATGCTGATTATGATGCTGGCGGGGCTGGGGATGGTGGTCGGCAACCTGTTCAGCGGCAAAATTTCCGGGCGCTACAGTCCGCTGCGCATCGCGGCCATCACCGACGGGGCGATCGCTGTGACGCTGCTGCTGATCTTTGCCTTCGGGGAGCATAAAATCGCTTCGCTGACGCTGGCGTTTTTCTGCTGTGCCGGGCTGTTCGCCCTGTCGGCGCCGCTGCAGATCCTGTTGCTGCAGAACGCCAAAGGCGGCGAGATGCTGGGGGCGGCAGGGGGGCAGATCGCCTTTAACCTCGGGAGCGCCATCGGCGCCTTCTGCGGTGGAATGATGATTGCTCAGGGCTTCGGCTGGAACAGCGTGGCGCTCCCCGCCGCCACGCTGTCGTTTCTGGCGATGAGCGCCTTGCTCATCTACGGCCGCCATCAGCGCCGACAGGCTTGCTAACGACGCTTACTCACGCCAGGGCTCGCCGAGCGTCAGCATCAGCCGGTTGGCCCAGGCGAAAAAGGCCGCTGACTGCAGCAGATCCAGCTGGGCCAGAGTATCTAAGCCCTGTTCATCAAGCGCTGCCAGATGGCTGGCATTCAGCGCGGGCGGCGTCACCGATAGCGCGGCGGCGGCGGCGATTTCCGCCTGCCAGCGCGGCGACTGCCCACCGCGCAGATCCTCTCCCGGCGTCACCGCCAGCAGCGTGTCGACGGCGGTCTCGTTCTTCGCCAGCTGCGCCGCTTTGCGGGCATGCACCGAGGCGCAGTAAATACAGCCGTTGATTTTACTGGCCACCGTGGCGGCCAGTTCACGTTCGGCGCGCGGTAATCCCCCCGGGGTATAGAAAATGCCTTTATCGGTCAGCGTCCGCTGCTCCAGCACCGGCTGGTTGCGCGCCAGCAGGCGGAAGTAGGGTGAATCGCTATGGCCATATTTGGCCAGAATCGCCTGTTCTTCAGCGCTAAATTCCGCCAGCGGTTTATCCGCCAGCCAGGGTTCCCAGTGCAGCTCCTCGCGGGTGAAGCGCACCGGGGCCGCTTTACCGCTCTGCGCGTGCGGGGTGGTGTGCCAGTACCCGGCCACCACCGGCGTATCGGCGCTGACGATGGGCTGGTGGTTGAGCGCCCGCAGACCCAGCAGCAGGCGGCTCTGGAAGCTGACAAAGGCCACCAGCTGCGCCAGGGTGACGATGCCCCGCAGGCTCCAGCCCGCGTTTGTCAGAGCCTGCAGCGCGCCGGGTGTCGCTTCGACGGGGGTGAAGGTCAGCAGGCGGGCAAAGGCCAGCGCCGGAACCAGACGATCCGTGGTCGGATCGGCCAGGCCGAAGCAGGCATAGTGCGCCGCCAGCGCGTCCGCCTGATGGAGCTTCGCCACCTTTGCCGCCACCGCGAAGCGTTCATCGAGGGGAAAGTCGGCGTCCTGCTGGCTGAACAGCACTTCATAACTTCCCTGCGCGTGTCGGGTAGCGGCATCGCGGACTGCGCGCGCCTGGTCGAGCGGGGAACCGGCGGCGATCTCCGCCAGTTCGGCCAGAATATCCTGACTCAGCGTCATGGTGACTCCTTATCTGATGTGGGGGGCAATATGCTGAGCGATCAGCTCAATGGAACGCAGCGTATCCCGGTGCGAAGGCTCCACCGAGTGCACCTGGAACGAAACATCGGTGGCGCGGGCCAGCACGCTGTCCTGCGCCAGGGATGCAACAACATGTTCAGGATCGCCCACGTGGGCATCCAGTTGTTGCAGATAGTCAGTGACACTGTCACCTTCTATCAGATGCCCCGCAGCCCGGTGCTGTGCCGCCTGCTTACGCAGGCCGGGTTCGGCGATCTGCAGGGCGTGGGCGTGACTGTCGGCGACGAAGGCGGTGCGCGAAGCGAGGATCCGCGGCGCAACGCCGTCCGGCAGCGCCGCCAGATAGGCGTCGACGATCGGGTTCTGAATGGCGTCCAGCGGCAGGCGTGGCTCACCGGGCGGCCGAGGCTGCGTGCGCGACAGCATCAGCCCGTGCCCCGCCTGACCGGCGCGGATGGCGCCTTCCACCGAGAAGGTGGCGATCCAGATGCGCGCCGCCAGCTGCGGCGCGGGCGGATAGAGACGGTTGTCCGGGTGGCTGAGGGTGTCGCCGCGCCAGGCGCTGTGGATCAGGTGCAGATGGTCGGCAAACACTGCCCCGCGCTGCTCGCTGGTCAGGCCGAAGGGCAGAAACGACGTTGGCGTGCCGCCGGAACCAAATCCCACCTCCAGACGCCCGTCGGTGAGTAAATCCAGCACCGCCGCGTCTTCGGCGACGCGCAGCGGATTCTCCATGGGCAACGTGATAATCGCTGTGCCGAGGCGAATGCGGTCAGTCTGCGCCGCCACGTGGGCGAGGAACACCAGCGGGGAAGGCAGGCCGCCTTCCTGTTCATGAAAATGGTGCTGGGCAATCCATGCGCTGTCGAAGCCGACGCGCTCCGCGTGGCGGATCTGTTCGGCCGCCAGCCGGTAGCGCGTTTGTGCGGAGCCCTGATCGAGCAGACGGGTAAAAAAGCCGAGGCGTTTAGGCATTATGCGTTCTCCATGTGGGCCTGAGCCAGGCGTGGGGAAACCTGGGGAATGGCGGCGATCAGTTCGCGGGTGTAAGCCTGCTGCGGAGCGGCGAACAGGCGCCCAACGTCGCCATGCTCCACCACCTGGCCGGCGCGCAGCACCGTGACGCTGTCGGCAATCCGCCTCACCGTCGCCAGATCGTGGGTAATGAACAGGTAGCTCAGACCAAGCTGCTGCTGTAGCTGCTGCAGCAGGGCGAGGATCTGCGCCTGAACGGTGACATCGAGCGCCGAGGTCGCTTCGTCAAGAACCAGTATCGCCGGCTCGAGGATCAGCGCCCGGGCAATCGCCACCCGCTGCCGCTGGCCGCCGGAAAGCTCCCGCGGCGTCCGCGACAGTAGCTCCGGGGCCAGGGCTACCCGGGCGGCGACGCTCTCCACACGCTGGCGACGCGTCGCCGCGCTGAGGCGCTCAAAGTTTTTTAACGGCTCTTCGATAATCGCAAACAGCGTCTGGCGCGGGTCGAGCGAAGCGAAGGGGTTCTGGTAGACGAACTGGATTTTGCGCCGCAGCTGACGCTGCGCCTCGCGGCTGAGATGCCCGGCGTCAATACCGTCGATGGTCACCTGTCCGGCGTCGGCGCGCTCGAAGCCCAGCAGGATCCGCGCCAGGGTGGTTTTCCCGGAGCCGGATTCGCCCACCAGCGCATGGGTGCTGCCGCGTCTGACCTCAAAGCTGACGCTGTCGAGCGCCTGCAGGGCCTGTTTGCCCAGCGAGAAGCGTTTGCTGATCTCTTCGACGCGAATGGCCGGCGTGGCCAGCGGACGGTGACGATCCGCCGTCAGCCTCAGCGGCGCGTCCTGCAGATCGTGGAGCAACTGGCGGGTGTAAGGGTGCTGGGGACGCCGGACAATCGCCTCGGTGGCGCCCTGTTCCTGAATCTCGCCCTGGCGAAACACCATGATCCGGTCGGCGCGTTCGGCGGCCAGCGCCAGATCGTGAGTGACAAACAGCACGGCGGTTCCCGACTCGCGCCGCAGGATGTCGAGCAGATCGAGAATGCGCTTTTGCACCGTAACGTCGAGGGCGCTGGTGGGCTCGTCGGCAATAATCAGATCCGGCTGCAGGGCGATGGCGATGGCGATCAGCACCCGCTGTTTCATCCCGCCCGACAGCTGATGCGGGTACTGGTCAAAACGCTGTTCCGGGTGGCTGAGCCCGACTTTAGCGAGCAGGTTGAGGACCTGCTGCCGGCGTTCGGCGGCGGAAAGGGACTGATGCAGCCGCAGGATCTCTTCCACTTGCTGACCAATGGTTTTTACCGGATTAAGCGAATTGCCGGGGTCCTGCGGCACCAGGCTGATGCTCACCCCGCGCAGGCGGTTCAGGCGTTTTGCCGACCAGTCGCTAATCACTTCGCCATTGAGGATAATCCGCCCGGCGTCGCGGCGGGCGTTATCCGCCAGCAGGCCGATAATGGCCTGCGCGGTCGTGGTTTTCCCCGAGCCGGATTCACCGACGAAGGCCAGCATTTCGCCGCGCTGAATGGAAAAGCTGACGTTATGCACCACTTCGCGCCATTCGCCCCGCGACCGGTAGCTGATGCGCAGATCTTCAACAGAGAGAACGTTCATGGGCGTACTCCACTCCACTGGCGGCTAAGACGATTGGCGGCCAGGACCACCGCGACCACGGCGAGGCCGGGGAAGGTGGTCAGCCACCAGGCGGTCGACAGGTAATTACGACCTTCGGCGATCAGTAATCCCCACTCCGGGACCGGCGGCGGGGTGCCGTAGCCAAGGAAGCTGAGGGTGGCCAGCGCCAGCATCGCCTGACCAAACTGCAGCGTGGCGAAGGCGAGTACCGCGGTGAGCGAGTTGGGCAGGATATGACGCCAGAAGATGGCGAGAAAGGTGCCGCCGCTGCCCCGGGCCGCCTCGACGTAATCACTGTGGCGCACGCGCACCACCTCCGCCCGCGCCAGGCGCGCGAAGCTGGCGATGGCCGCCACGCCGACCGCCACCGCCGCATTCACCGTGCCAAAACCCAGCAGAATGATTACCGTCAGCTGCAGCAGCAGAGAAGGGATAGCCAGCAGGACATCCACCAGGCGCATGATGGTTGATTCCACGCGGCCGGCCAGCGCCCCGGCGAGGGTGCCAAGGGCGGTGCCCGCCACCAGACCGATGGCGACGGCGATCAGCGCCGCCGACAGAGAATGTACCGCGCCGTAAACCACCCGCGTCCACAGGTCGCGGCCCAGCTGGTCGGTACCCAGCCAGTAGTGCGCCTGCGGCGCCAGGCGCTGAGCGCCGGGGATCCCTTCCAGCGGGTTAGCGGAGGTAAACCACTGTGGGGCAAGGGCCATTAACAGGGCGGTGATCATCACCGCCCACGCCAGCCACAGGCCTGGCTGCAGACGCACTTTGCGCCACTCCGGGCGGCGGCGAACCGCGATGGCATAGTCGACCAGGCTCATTTCGCACCTCCGGTCTGTAATTGGAGTCGGGGATCCAGCCGCGGCATGACCAGGTCGACCAGCAGGTTGATCAGGACAAAACCGAGAGCTGAGATCATCACCACCGCCTGCAGCACGGCGATATCCTGGTTATTCACCGCCTGCTGGGTCAGCTGGCCGAGGCCGCTGCGGCCGAAGACGGTCTCGGTGATCAGCGCCCCGGCAATCAGCTCGCCCAGCAGCAGCCCGGCTATATTCAGCGCCGGCAGCAGGGCGTTACCCATCACATGGCGCCAGAGGACGCCGGTCTCGCTCATTCCCTTGGCGCGGGCGACCGCGACGAAGGGCTGAACCGCCACCTGATCCATGCTGCGCATCAGGATCTGCGCCAGCGGGGCGGAGATGGGCAGCGCGACGGCGATAACCGGTAAAATCAGCCCCTCCAGCGGACCGGGGTTGATCACCGGGATCCAGCGCAGCTGAAACGAAAAGAGCTGGATCAGGGCGATACCCAGCCAGAAGGTGGGCAACGAGATAAACAGCACCGGCAGCGACTGCAGGAGGTTACTGAGCCAGCGCAACCCCGGCAGACGTGAGGCGAAAGCGAGGGCAAACGCCAGGATCACGGCCAGCAGGAACGCCGGCAGGGCGAGGCTTAAGGTATCCGGCAGGTTGCTGGCAATCAGGCTACTGACCGCCAGACCCGCCTGCAGGGAATAGCCAAAGTCGCCGTGCAGCATCGCCAGCAGCGTGTGCAGGTACTGGCGCCACAGCGGGCTGTCGGCGCCGTAGGCCAGCCGCATGTCGGCGATTTGCGCCGGGCTCAGACCGAGGTCCGGGTTCTGAAACTTGATCAGCACCGCATCCCCCGGCAGCACCTGCAGCAGGAAAAAGGTGAGGGTAAACGCCGCCCACAGGACCAGCAGCCCCTGGCCGAACCGTCGCAGAAGATAAGCGCTCATATCCGGCCTCTTAGTGTTTATCCAGCCAGGCGCCGTAGAACGACGGACGCCCGACGGCTTCGAAGCTGACGCCTTTCACCCACGGCGCGCCGGCGAACACCTGCGGCTCTTCGAAAATGGGGATCACATAGGCGTTATCGATCAGATAGCGCTGGGCATCGCCGGTTAACTGCAGGCGCTGCTGCGGCTCCACCGCCGCGGAGATGCCGGTCAGCAGGTCGTTCAGCTTATCATCGCGAAAGTGCTGCACTTTATCGCTGGAGCCGCCTTTCTGCAGCAGCGCGTCACGGTTGTTAGGAAAGAACATGCTTTTTACTACATCCGGGTCGGCGCGGCCCACTTCCGAGACGGTGAGCGGGGTTTTCTGCGGGTCGAGGTTGTCGAGCGTCCGGCTGCCGGCGTCCCCGGCTTTGACCGTTAACGCTACCCCCACCTGGCGCCATTGCTGGGCGATCAGCTGCAGCACTTCTTTATTCTGCGGCTGGGGGAGCGACTCATAGACCGTCAGCGCCAGCCGCTGCCCGTCTTTGCTGCGAATGCCGTCGGCGGCGGGTTTCCAGCCGGCCTCATCCAGCAACTGCCGGGCTTTGGCCTGGTCGAAGGTGAGCTTATCGCTCAGATTGACATAGCCGGCGGCGGAGCTGGCCAGCACGGAGGTGGCTTGCGGGTAGTTAGCGGAGAACAGCGTCTCCACCACCTGCCGGGCGTTGGTGGCATGGAGCAGGGCCTGGCGCACCCGCAGGTCGGCGACCAGTGGGTTATCCGGGCGGAAGCTCAGGCTGTCGTTGACCCCGCGGGTAGGCGCGGCGTAGACCGTAAATCCCTGATCGGTCGCCTGCTTTTCATCGTAGGCCTGCACCTGGCGAATAAAGCCCGCCTGGCCCGCCAGCAGCGCGCCGATGCGCACGCTGTCTTCCGGGGTGACAATATAGGTGATGCCGTCGAGGTTAGCGGGGCCCTGCTGGGCGATGTTTTTCGGCCCCCACTGATAATCCTTGCGCGCCACCAGCGTCAGCTCGCGGCCCGGTTTTTCATCCTGCACCACGAAGGGACCGGAGCCGATGATGTGCCGGGCATCGCCCAGCTCCTCGAAATTGCGCTGCAGGGTGCTGAGGGAGACCAGACCGGAGCCGATGGTGGCGGTCCCCTGCAGGAAGCCCGGCGACGGCTTGTTGAAGTAGAATTTCACCGTCAGCGGGTCGATCACTTCGCTGCGCTGGTAGTTATTGATCACCTCCGAGACGGGCAGGCGATGGGCTTTATCCCCCAGCCCATAGGTGTCGAAGTTTTTGGCGACCGCGGCGGCGTCCAGCGGCGTGCCATCCGAGAAGGTGACCCCTTTTCGCAGGTGGAAAGTGTACTCGGTTTTATCGGCATTGCTGGTCCAGCTTTCGGCGATCCACGGCTCAATCTCCAGCGTTTTCGGGTTCTGCCAGGTCAGCTTGTCGGTGATCTGATTGAGTATGCCGCCATTGGGATAAAAGCCGCCGGCGGGTGGATAGAGATTGGTGTGCGGTTGCTGCTCCAGATAAATCAAGGTACCGCCTTTAACCGGCGTGTCGGCGGCCCAGACGGAAAAAGCGCCGGAGAGAAACAGCGCGGCCAGCGCGGGCAGGCGAAAATGACGATGCATGGTGAATTCCTTTGTTATCTATTGTGTTGCCATCATCGGGCGCGGCTAAAAACAAAGGAACCAAGGAATTGCGCTAAGCATTTGCGGAAATTGCATTTACTTTACGCGGCGGGAAACCAGGGGAAGCGAGGGGAAGCGAGGAGAAGCGCCTCGCCCGGGCGGGAGAGGCGCTGGCGATTAGCTACGCAGATCGATAACCATACGGCCGCGGATCTGACCCTGTTCCATCTCTTTGAAGATGGCATTGATATCTTCCAGCGGACGCAGGGTGACTTTCGGCACCACTTTGCCTTCGGCGGCGAACTGGAACGCTTCCACCAGATCCTGACGGGTGCCGACCAGCGAGCCGACCACCTCGATGCCGTCAAGTACCAGACGTGGAATATCGAGGCTCATCGCCTCTGGCGGCAGGCCAACCGCCACCACGCGGCCGCCGGCGCGAACGGCATCCACCGCCGAGTTAAAGGCCGCTTTGGCCACCGCGGTCACCACCGCAGCGTGGGCGCCGCCGGTTTTTTCCTGAATCACTTTCGCCGCATCTTCATTGCGCGAGTTGATGGTCAGGTCAGCGCCCATCGACGCCGCCAGCTCCAGCTGGCCGTCGTTGACGTCGATAGCGATCACTTTGGCGTTAAAGACATTCTTGGCATACTGCAGCGCCAGGTTGCCCAGCCCGCCGAGGCCGTAGATAGCGATCCACTGGCCCGGTTTGATGTGGGAGACCTTAACGGCTTTGTAGGTGGTGACCCCAGCGCAGGTAATGCTGCTGGCGGCGGCGGAGTCGAGGCCGTCCGGGACTTTAACCGCGTAGTTGGCGGTGACGATGCACTCTTCCGCCATGCCGCCGTCGACGGTATAGCCAGCGTTTTTCACCGAGCGGCACAGCGTCTCGTTGCCGCTGTTACAGTAATCGCAGTGGCCGCAGCCTTCGAAGAACCACGCCACGCTGGCGCGATCGCCTGGCTTCAGGGAGGTGACGCCAGGGCCGACTTTTTGTACTACCCCGATCCCTTCATGACCGAGAATAACGCCGGTTTTATCGCCAAAATCGCCGTTTTTCACGTGCAGGTCAGTATGACACACGCCGCAGCATTCCATTTTCAACAGCGCTTCGCCGTATTCCAGCGGGCGCAGCGTTTTTTCCGTAACGTTAACCTGATGGTCGTGAGTAACAACAGCTGCCTTCATGCCTGTCTCCTTGAGAGCGGATTGATTAATTTTATTAATGCAATATTACCCAATAAGGATTAGACGCTATGGAGAAAAAAACAAGGCGCTTTAGTACAGGATGTGGTTTTTTGCTACATCCGTAGCACAAAATTCAGACAATACCTCTAATTTTGGTAGGTAATAATAGTGTCACGGAATGGTCATGTTTTCTTCATCACCCAACTCTATTGTTTTGCGCATCAATTTCTTATAACAACAGAGTGATACAACAATGCATCTGGTCAAAACGCTCCTCACCGCAGGTCTGCTTTTTTCCGCCGCCGCGCAGGCTCACAATGTGCTGGAATTCCCGCAGCCGGAAAACAATCCGGAAGAGTTTTACGCGGTCACCGAGATCCCGGCAGGCGGGATCATTAAGTATGAAACCGACGCTAAAACGGGGTTTATCGTCGCCGACCGCTTTCAGTCGATGCCGGTGGCTTACCCGGCGAACTACGGTTCATTAACCCAGTCGCTGGCCGGGGATGGCGACCCGCTGGACGTGGTGTTTTACACCCGCGCGCCGATGGCCCCGGGCACGCTGATTAAGCTGCGGCCGATCGGCGTTCTTAAGATGATAGACGGCGGTGAGAAAGACGACAAAATCATCGCCGTCCCGGCCAGTAAAATTGATCCGACCTATGACGACATTCAGACCATCACCGATCTGCCGAAAATCGAGCAGCAGCGGCTGGAGGCCTTCTTCCGGGTCTACAAAGAACTACCAGAGGGGCGGAAAAAGGTCGAGCTGGCCGGTTTTAATGATGCCGCCGCCGCGAAGCAAGAGATCAAATCGGCCTGGGAGGCCTGGAAGGCAAAGAACCCGCAATAATACTTATCGCGGGCGCAGTCCGGCGCCCGCGGCACGCCATCATCCGATACGCTACCTTGCCATGCTGGATAGTTTATCCTCTTGACGCGGCCTGAAGTAAATGGTTGTATTATACAACTATCTACTTCACTGGACGCCTCACGATGTCTGACACGCCTTTAATCCAACAAATTCGAACGGCCTCGCGGTTAATGGTGCGCGAGCTGGGTTTTATGAACACCACGCTGGCCGCCACCCACTATTCACCCTCGGCGGTGCATACCCTGCTGGAGGTGTCGGTCAGGGGGACGATAACCGCCGCGCAGCTGGTCACATTGCTCGGGCTGGAAAAATCGAGCGTCAGCCGGATGGTCGCCCGTCTGCTGGCCGCCGGAGAGCTGGAGGAGCGCCCCTGCGCGGAGGACGCGCGATCTAAATCGCTGGCGCTGACCGCGAAAGGGCACGACACGGTGGCAACGATTAACGCCTACGGTACCCGCCGGGTGGTGGAGGCGTTAGCGCATCTCGATGAGACGCAGCAGCGGACCGTCGCCAGCGGACTGGCGGCCTATGCTCAGGCGCTGGCGCAGTGTCGGGATGCTGCGCTTGCGGAAACGACGCCGCAAATTTCGCTGGTAACCGGCTATAAGCCGGGGGCGATCGGCCGGATAGCCCAGATGCACGGGGAGTATTACGCCCGGCACCATGATTTCGGCGCTTTTTTTGAAGGCAAGGTTGCCAGCGGCGTCGCGGAATTCGCCACCCGGCTTTCCTCGCCGGTCAACCAGATCTGGCTGGCGATGCGCGAGGGGAAGATTGTCGGTTCGGTGGCGATCGATGGCGAGGATCTCGGCCAGCAGCAGGCGCATCTGCGCTGGTTCATTCTCGATGACAGCTGCCGGGGAACCGGCATTGGCAGGCGGCTGCTCAGTGAGGCGATGGCTTTCTGCGACAGTCGTCAGTTCAGCGCCGTTCAGCTGTGGACGTTTAAAGGTCTGGACGCGGCCCGCAAACTGTATGAGTCCTTTGGCTTCACGTTAACCCGCGAATGGCAGGGAGACCAGTGGGGAAAGATGATGACCGAGCAGCAGTTTACCCGGCCAGGAAACGCCGGCTAAGGGCGTGGTGCCTTAGCCGGCGGGGAGCGCGAAGATTACGCCAGCTGGTTAAGCAGCCGGGCGATCTCCTCTCGCCACTGGGCCTGCAGCGAGGGCTTTTGATGTTTCGGCTTACGGGCCATATCGTCCGCCAGCCATTGCTCCAGGGCTATCAGGCGCGTCAGCAGCGCCTCTTCATCATCAGCCGCGAGTGACGGCTCCTGGGGTGAGGAGGCCGCCGTCAGGGTGGGGATCTGCGCCTGCAGACGGGCATAGACCTCCTCCAGACTGTGCCACTCCGTTAACCCGGCGCTGTCGATCAGCCAGAAGCGGTTACAGCTTTCGCTAATAAGCTGGCGGTCATGACTGACCAGCAGTACGCCGCCGGGGTAGTCGCGGAGCGTCTGCGCCAGCGCCGCTTTGCCCTCCATATCCAGATGGTTGGTGGGTTCATCCAGCAGCAGCAGGCTGTAGCGCGCCAGCGACAGACCGACGAACAGCAGCCGCGACCGCTCGCCGCCGCTGAGGGTGCAGACCTTCTGTCCATGCCTCGCCCAGCCAAACCCGGCGGCAATCAGCGCCCGTTTACGGGTGTCCGCCGACGGGGCGAACGGCGTCAGGGCGTCGAGCAGGCTGGCCTCGTCCGGCAACTGCGCCAGGGTCTGGTCGTAGTACCCGGGGTGAAGCCGGGGGTGCAGACGCAGCCCCGGAAGCGGCGATGCGTCGTTCATCTGCTGCCACAGCAGGCGCAGCAAGGACGATTTCCCGCCGCCGTTGCGGCCCATGATGGCCACGCGATCGCCGCTGCGCAGTCGCGCTACGCCGGTGGTGAACAGGGCCGGTAGTCCCGGCGCGGGAGCCACCGGCAGCCTGTCTATGTCCAGCAGGCGGTCCGCCGGCAGGGCGTCCCCCTGCAACACCAGGCGCCACGGCGGGCCGATGCTGAGCTCGGTCTGCTCGTCTTTCAGGCGGGCGACCTGCTTCTCCATCTGTTTGGCTTTGCGGGCGAGATCTTCGTTGTCATACACCCGCCCCCAGGTGGCCAGCCGCCGGGCGCTGGCGCTGACCCGGTCGATCTCTTTTTGCTCCGCCTTATGACGTAACGCGGCGCTTTCATCCTGCTCCTGCAGTGCCTGACGGGCAGCGCTGCAGGGCAAGGCGAAGCTGTGCAGCGTCTGGTCGCGGAGGATCCAACTGGCATTAGTTACAGCATCCAGTAAAGCGTTGTCGTGTGACACCAGCACGAAGCTCCCCTGCCAGGTCTGCAAGAAGCTTTCCAGCCACAGCAGGGTGGGCAGATCGAGATGGTTGCCGGGCTCATCCAGCAGCAGCAGGTCAGGCTGGCGGATCAGCGCCCGGGCCAGCAGCAGGCGTGTATGCTGTCCGCCGCTCAGGGTGCTGGTTTGCTGCTCCATCACCGCCGGCGTGAAACCCATCTGCGCCAGCAGGCGTTCGGCCAGCCAGCGCTGTGCTTCCCGCGCGTCGGCGGGTAACAGGTCCAGCACCGCCTGCAGCAGCGACTGCGAACGCAGCGCCTCCGGCAGATGCTGTTCAACGCGGGCCATCAGACACTGACCGGCGAGTGAGACGCTGCCCGAGGTGGGCGCGAGGGTGCCGTCCAGCACCTGCAGCAGGGTGCTTTTGCCGCAACCGTTATGGCCGATGAGACCGATGCGGTCGCCTTTCTTCAGGGTGAAGGAGAGGGTATTAAACAGCGGCCCGAAGGCAGTCTCCACGTGGAGCGCATGGGCAGTTAGTAATGTACTCATAGTCAACTTACTCAAGAGTTACAGGCATGGGAATGCCTCGTCAAAACTCGCTGACGATAACCCGGTAAGCCGGAGAGAAGGGATTCTGTGAAGGGTCTTCGCTCAAGCCAAAGTTATCGCAGCACGATACCGATAACGCTTGAGCTGGCGCCATTGCCTAAGGCATGTGAAACAATAAACATTTCACAATACAGCATGGGGGGCCTCCTTTTATATTCAGTAAGTGAATGGGTGATGGCAGTGTAGTGGGGAAAGGAAAAGCGCGCCAGTGACAAAACTAGCAGGGTGTGGAGAAGCGTCGGATATCGATTGTCCCGCCCAGCGCGGCTGTAGTTTCTGCCTGCGGATCGTCTGCGAGGGGGCAGAGGCCATGATTTTGCGTGGCACAAGGCGCGCGGCAAATGCTATCCGTTTTATATTTTTACGATAAATGAATATGGGCGAAAAAGGCGTTTCAGTGGCGGGGAATATTATCCGGACGCTATTAATAACCGGGCCGATCGTGCGGCCCGGTGAGCGCGATTAAATTGAGGTGCGGCGGTAATTACGATATTCCGGCAGCCAGAAATTATCGCTGATGGACTGCAGCAGCGCTTCCGCGGACGTTTTCACCGCCACGCCCTGCTCCTGAGCCACCTTACCGACCGCGAAGGCGATCGCCCGCGAGACGGTCTGGATATCCTTCAACTCCGGCAGAACCGGGCCTTCGCCGTTGTTCACCAGCGGCGAGTGTTTCGCCAGGGTTTCGCTGGCGGCCATCAGCATCTCGTCGGTGACCCGCGACGCGCCGGAGGCGATCACCCCCAGACCAATGCCCGGGAAGATATAGGAGTTGTTGCACTGGGCGATGGGATACTGTTTGCCTTTCACGGTGACCGGGGCAAACGGACTGCCGGTGGCGACCAGCGCCTCGCCGTCGGTCCAGCTCAGGATATTCTGCGGCGTGGCTTCCACCCGTGACGTTGGGTTGGAGAGCGGCATCACGATCGGCCGCGGGCAATGCTTGTGCATCTCGCGGATAATCTCTTCCGTGAACAGCCCCGGCTGACCCGAAACGCCGATCAGGATGTTCGGTTTCACGTTGCGCACCACGTCCAGCAGGGACAGGACATCGTTAGTGGTATCCCAGCCCTGCAGATGTTCACGCTTCTGCACCAGCTTGTTCTGGAACGGCAGCAGATTAGGCATGCCGTCGGTTAACAGGCCGAAGCGGTCAACCATAAATACGCGCTGGCGGGCCTCTTCTTCACTGAGTCCTTCGCGGACGATCTGGGCGATAATTTGCTCGGCGATGCCGCAGCCGGCGGAGCCCGCCCCGAGGAAGACGATTTTCTGTTCGCTCAGCTGGCTGCCGGCGCCGCGGCTGGCGGCGATCAGCGTCCCGACGGTGACCGCCGCGGTGCCCTGAATATCGTCGTTAAAGGAGCAGATCTCATTGCGGTAGCGGTTGAGCAGCGGCATGGCGTTCTTCTGCGCAAAGTCTTCAAACTGCAGCAGTACGTCCGGCCAGCGGGCTTTAATCGCCTGGATCACGTCGTCAACGAACTGATAGTACTCGTCGTCGGTAATACGCGGATGACGCCAGCCCATATACAGCGGATCGTCCAGCAGCTGCTGGTTGTTTGTCCCGACGTCCAGCACGATGGGCAGGGTGTAAGCCGGGCTGATGCCGCCGCAGGTGGTGTACAGCGACAGTTTACCGATCGGGATCCCCATCCCGCCGATCCCCTGGTCGCCGAGGCCGAGGATACGCTCGCCATCGGTCACCACAATCACTTTGACATTATGGTTCGGGACGTTTTGCAGAATGTCGTCAAGGTTATGGCGATTCTGGTAGGAGATAAAGACGCCGCGGGCGCGACGGTAAATCTCGGAGAAACGTTCGCAGGCGGCGCCCACCGTCGGGGTATAGATAACCGGCATCATCTCTTCGAGATGGTTGCCAATCAGGCGATAGAAAAGGGTCTCGTTGGTGTCCTGGATATTACGCAGGTAAATGTGTTTGTCGATTTCTGTTTTGAATCCCTGATACTGGATCCAGGCGCGTTCCGCTTGCTCTTCGATGGTTTCAACCACTTCCGGCAGCAGGCCAAGCAGGTTGAAACTGCTGCGCTCTTCCATACTGAAGGCGCTGCCCTTGTTGAGCAGAGGGAATTCAAGCAGAACGGGGCCCGCGTAGGGGATGTACAGGGAACGGTTTTTCTTATGGGTAAATTGCATCGCACTAACTCCTTGATCGTGTCCACAGTCCCGGCGCGGCGATAAGCGAAGGGCGGGTGGAAAAGCAGCGGGCAGAGTATAGAGCAGAAGGTCTTCAAGCGGGTAAACAAGCCGTCAATTACCATAAAAAAACACCATCCCGGCAACAGGACGGTGTTGTTTATCATCACTCAGGCTGAAAATTAACCACCGCGGCGTTTGCGGCCGGTAGCATGGATATGGTTGAGGGTGGTTTCTTCATCGCCTTCCAGCACCACTTTTTTCTGCTGGGAAAGCTTGTAGTTCAGACCGAGAAGATGACGTGCCTGATGGTTCGATTTCATTCTGACTCCTTTATCCTGTTCTGGTTTCAAGGGCAAACCCGGTGGTGACCGGATGAAATGTAACCCAAAGTTGGCCGCACGTTTTTTATGCGGCCTCAGGTAGGGTGGTCCATTTTCAGGGCAATAGCAACCTTAGCGCGCCAGATTAAGAACAGTCTCCCTCGCGCAGCGCCGGCATTACCACTTCATCTCGCCGGTGTTAACTTTGGCGCTAAGCTCCAGCGAGCTGGTTTCCGCCAGCCCCGGCCACTGCGTCTCCATGGCCTTGATCACCCCGGCGGAATCCTTATGTGTCTTCAGCGCCTGCTCAAACTGCTGGAGGTAGGTTTTTGTAAAGCGCACCGCGCGGTCACCCTCCGGCGGCGTGCCGAGGTAATGCCCCGGGATCACCTGCTGCGGGTGCAGGGCAATCATCTGGTCCAGCGTAGTGCGCCACTGCTGGCGACTGGCCGGCGTCTGGGTGTCGGCGGTCCAGAGATGCATGCCCCACGCCACGCCGGTGCCGCCGAGGATCGTTTTGTTCGCCCGGATCCAAACGAACGCCGCGTAGTCATGCGGCTGCATAATCGTCACTGTTTCGCCATCGATGGTAAAGCTGTTGGCTTTCAGCGCCTGCGGGACGTATACCTGCGTCGGCGCGCCGTCTTTCATCTGCGGGCCCCAGTACGCCAGCTTTGCCGCTTTGGTGGCTTCAATATGTTTAACCACTTCCGGCGTGGCGACCACTTCCGCCTGCGGGAAGGCTTTCACCAGCGGCTCAAGGCCAAAGTAGAAGTCAGGATCGCCGGAGGTGATCACAATCCGCGACAGCGGTTTGCCGTTTTTCTTGATCATGTCCACCAGCTTTTCGCCGTCTTTGACGCTGAACTGGGCGTCAAACAGCACCGCTTCATGCGGGCCGGAAACGAGGGTGGAGTTGACGGCAAAAATACCTTTCTCCTGAGGGTTGTAAGTCTGCAGCGTCAGCGGCGCCGCGAAGACCGCGCCGCTGAACAGGGCGGTGGCAATAGCAAGGGCAGATAATTTCATCATTTATTCTCAGTCACAGGGGAATGCGTAGCATTGTACGGATTTCGCTATTTGATAGAATTCCTGAAATAAGAGATGCTGAGTTTCATAAATCGTGCAGATGAAGGGGGCGTGATGGACAGGGTGATTGCGGCGCAGGTATATCTGCGGATTTGCGAACTGGGAAGCCTCAGCGCCGCGGCGCGCGCGCTGGGGATGTCGCGCCCGATGGTCAGCCGCTATCTGGAACAGATGGAGAGCTGGGCCGGCGCCCGGCTGATCCATCGCTCAACCCGGCGGCTGACGCTGACCCCGGCGGGGGAGACGGTGTTGCTCAAGACCCGCGGGTTGACGCGGATCGCCGATGAAATCGCCGGCGAGCGCCAGCGGGCCGACCCCAGCGGCACGCTGCGGGTGGCGTGCGCGCATTTTACCGCGATGCAGCTGATCTCCCCGCTGCTGCCGGACTTTCTCGCTCGCTATCCGCTGTTGCGCCTGGAGCTGGATATCAATAACCATCCGGTCAGCCTGATCGGCGAGCGCATCGACGTGGCCATTCGCATTACCGATAATCCGGAGGCCGGGGCTATCGCTCGCCGTCTCGGCGTGTGCCGGTCGCTACTCTGCGCTGCGCCGCGCTGGCTCCGCCAGCATGGTCCGCTGACGACGCTTGACGATCTGCAACAGCATAACTGCCTGTTATACAGCCATTTTGCCGGCCAGCGCTGGCAGTTCAGCGATGCGCAGGGGCTGGAGGCGTCGGTGTCGGTGAACGGTAATCTGAGCGCGGGGATCTCTTCCTTGCTGCTGGAGGCGGCGGTCGCCGGGTGCGGTATCGCGATGCTCCCCGAACTGGAGGCGCGGGGCGCGATTGCCAGCGGCGCGCTGGAGGTGGTGCTGCCTGACTGGACGCCGAAGGCGCTGAGCGTTTACGGCATCTATCTTTCCCGCGACTATCAGCCCGATGGACTGCCGCTGTTTCTGGATGCGCTGCAGCGACGTCTGGGGGAGACGCTCGCCGATGCCTGAGCAGCGGCGTCGCCTTCAGCGGCAACACCGGCGGGCGGCGGCCCTGCCGGTGAGCTGACGATAAGACTTACTCGTTGCCCCACTGATTGAGGAAGTTAGCGATATCGTCAATACGGCGCTCGTCAACGGCCGCCTCGCGGGCCATCTCCTGCTGCGCTTCTTCGTCTATCTCTTCGTTATTGGTTAACCGCGCAATCAGCAGCTGAAAATAGCGCGCCAGCGCATCGCGTTCCTCATCCTTAACCGGGGCAGCCGCTTCGGTCTCGTATTCGTCCACGATGTCATAAAATTTCAGGGGGATGTCATTACTCATCTGTCGTCCTCAGGATTGGCGTCAGGGCCGGGGTTAGCGCACAGCGGCGGGCGAGTATCATAGCATGCGGCCGGTAGGCTGCAGGAGAGGAAAAATCGCCGCGCCGGCGAGGCGAGAGGGCAGATACCGATCCCCGGGGAGCGGAAGGTAAAACCGGCGCGCGATGTCGCACGCCGGTCTGCCGGGAGGCTTAGACTACCCCGTCCCCACCGTCAGAGCACCAAACCTGGCCGGAGGTATAAGAGCAGGCATCGGATGCCAGGGTGACGTACAGCGGGGCGATCTCGACCGGCTGTCCCGGACGCCCCATCGGCGTGTCTTTCCCGAACTGTTTCACTTTCTCGTCCGGCTGACCGCCGCTGGACTGCAGTACCGTCCAGTAAGGGCCTGGCGCCACGGCGTTAACGCGAATGCCGCGTTTTGCCACCTGTTTGGCCAGCGATTTAGTGAAAATCGCCAGGCAGGCTTTGGTCTGGGCGTAATCGAGCAGGATCGGACTGGGTTTATAGGCTTGCACCGAGGTGGTGTTGATGATCGCGCTCCCGGCCTGGAGATGGGGCAGCGCGGCGCGGGTGATCCAGAACGGCGCGTAGACATTGGTTTTAAAGGTGGCGTCAAAGTCTTCGGTGGTGAGCTCCTCGAGAGTCTCACAATATTGCTGACGCCCGGCGTTATTGACCAGGATGCTCAGGCCACCCAGCTGTTCCACCGCATCGGCCACCAGCGACTGACAGAAGGACTCGGAGCGAATATCCCCCGGCAGGGCCACCGCGGTGCGGCCTTCGGCTTTAATCAGGGCGATGACTTCATCGGCATCCTCTTGCTCTTCCGGCAGATAGCTTATGGCGACATCGGCCCCTTCGCGGGCAAAGGCGATCGCCACCGCGCGGCCAATGCCGGAGTCACCGCCGGTAATGAGCGCTTTCTTACCGGCCAGCCGCCCGGTGCCGGTGTAGCTGGTTTCCCCATGGTCCGGTGACGGCTCCATTTCAGCATCCAGACCCGGCGGGTTTTGTTCTTGCTCCGGGAACTCCGGACGTGGAGCCGTCTCTTCTGGCAACATGGAGGTGGGTAATTTCTTCATTGGCGGTTTTTCATCTTGCATAGTCATCTCCTTCAGACAGAACGGGCCAGCTGTAAGGATAGGTCAGGTTCCCCCATCGCCAGACCCCGGGTGATTCGCCCAGGGCCAGTGAATGCCCGGGAAAAGAGGTACTGTTATTCCTTAACCGACTGATCCCCGGCGTATTTAAGTGAATAGCGCTGCGTTAATATCGCTGGGGTGAAATTAGGATTATTCCATCAATATTTAACGTGGCTGGGCTATTTTTCTCCCTGGGAAATTTTTTTAAAGACGGAGAGGAAGACGCGTCGTGAAAAAGGGAATATTAAGTTAACCCGCTACGCATGGCTAATAACGCCATGCCTCTTAGGTGGTATTTTTTGTAAGGGTGGCTGTCCGGGAGTGGAAGAAATATTTATTCATCACTTTATTTTCATTTGTTTACAAACGAGGATCGCTGTCCGCAGAACAGACCATAATGGGCATATAATCCAAAGCGAAGAAGGGGTTGCGGAAAGATTAATTTTTAGTGCCGCTTCGCTGTGGTTAATTTATTTATTGGTAACGCTGATCAATGGCCGGAATTAATTTGACTCCTGCGGGTATTCCTCTAGTGTTAGATATCGAGGGCGATGATTTGTAACAGGGTCATTTTCCATTTACCAACCGATATTGATCAAACCAAAGGTGAACATTATGGCAGAGCATAGAGGCGGTTCAGGTAATTTTGCAGAAGATCGTGAAAAAGCATCCGAAGCCGGGCGTAAAGGTGGACAGCACAGCGGCGGGAACTTTAAAAATGATCCTGAGCGTGCATCCGAAGCCGGTAAAAAGGGTGGTAAGAACAGTCATGGCGGCGGCCGTAAAGCCGGCGACAGCTAGCGACTGATGACCCGTGACGCCGTTTCGACGGCGTCGGGACAGAAACCTGTGGGCCTGGCGGTCCGCAGGTTTCTGTTTATTTGCGAACGCTTTCCTTCACCCATCGTCTATTGTCCGCGATGAAAGAAAAGGAGCAGGATAATTAAATTATAGCAACCTTAATTATTAAGCGCTGTTTACCGCAGCGGCAATGTGCCGGCGAAGCGGTAAGGGCGAGTAAATGACGGCACTGTTTTTATGGCTGTGGAAAGGGAAGATATTGTTAGCCGGGCATTAACCGCCGGATGCCAGGGGTGGGCAGCAACACATCCGCTTGCTAAATATTGTTCAGATCTAAGGTAATAAAATGAAACTGACGCCGGTATTTATTAAGCGTTGTCATCTTGTGGCCGCCGTTATGTGGGTGGGTCTGGCGATACCCTCGTTAATCTGGTGGAAAGACAGCGTCCTGTGGGTCATTCTTATCAGTATTTACGCTAATATTGTTGGGCATTTATCTGGATATAGCGCAGCGCGAGCTGACCAGGCGGCGGAAGAGAATGAAGATTCCCCGTCAAAATAAAAAATTAATGATCAGAGGTGGATATGACGGATAGTGAAAATTACCATAACTGGCTTCGCGATGCCCATGCCATGGAAAAACAGGCCGAGTCACTGCTTATGGCCACCATCAGACGCCTCGATAATGAACCGCAATTACGGACCCGCCTTGAACAACATCTCTATGAAACCCGTCGGCAACTGTCGGCCCTGCAGGACCTTATCGCCCGCAACCACATTTCCCGCTCGGCGCTGAAGGATGCGATGAGCCGGGTCGCAGCCCTGGGCCAGACTATTGGCATCATGCTGCCCGGCGATGAGCTCATTAAACTGATTATCACCGCCTACGTTTTTGCCCATTTTGAGGTCGCCTGCTATACCGCTTTATTAACGGCGGCGAAGCGAGTGGGGGACCATAGCGCGATGCCTACTCTGGAAGGGATCCTTGCCGAAGAGAGAGGGATGGCTGACTGGCTGCTGCATCATCTGCCGGCGCTGACCGGGCAATATCTGATGCATAACAATCTGCCCGGCGTTGAGGCCGGACAATAAGCCGCCGGAGTCAATTATGGTTAAGCGCCACACCATCGAGCTCCTCGCCACTGAGAAAGCGGTTCCGCTGAAATTAACCGCCAGGCAGCAGGCGCTGGTGGACGCGGTGGCGAACAGGGCCCCTCCTGCAGAGCCCGATCCCGTACCGCCTGTCGGCAAAGCAGACGTCAGGAACAGGAGGGCGCGCTGAGGAAGCTGACAGTGGCGGGCAGAACGCAAGGTGATAGTGATGCAACAGGAAGAGTGGTTTCACAGAGCGGTCATCTATCAGGTGGACAGTTCTCTGTTTTACGATGCCAATGGCGATGGGTTTGGCGATCTTGCCGGTATCCGCCAAAAGCTGCACTACATTCGTAGTCTGGGGGCGACGGTGCTCTGGCTGACCCCTTTCTATCTCACCCCATTGCAGGATGATGGCTATGATATCAGCGACCATCTGCAGCCCGATCCCCGCTTCGGGACCATCGCCGACGTGATTGAGCTGATTGCCCGCGCCCGGGAGCTGGGACTGCGGGTGATCGTTGAGCTGGTTATCCAGCACACCTCCGCCCAGCACCCGTGGTTTCAGGCGGCGCGACGCGATCCCCGCTCGCCTTTGCGGCCATACTATCTTTGGGCCGATCGGCCACCGGAGAACGACGATCCGCCCATGTTTCCCGGCGTCGAGGAGAGCGTCTGGAGCTGGGACGACCAGGCCGGACAATACTATCGTCACATGTTTTATCGGCATGAGCCCGACCTGAATCTCGCTCATCCGCCGGTGATCGCCGAAATAGAAAACATCATCACCTTCTGGCTGCAGGCCGGGGTGTCAGGATTTCGCCTCGATGCGGCGTCACATCTGGTGAAGCAGGCCGGGAAGGGCGAAGAGGCGCGGGGCTACCCGCTGCTGACGCATCTCCGGCAGGTCGTGCAGCGCATTAACCCCGACGCGATACTGCTGGGTGAAGTGGACGTGGAGGTGGAGGCGTATCGCCATTATTTCGGCCGCGGCGATCGGCTGCAGATGGTGCTCAATTTCTGGCTTAATAAATACCTCTATGTCAGCCTGGCGCAGCAGCGCGCCGCCCCGGTGGTGAAGGCGCTGCAGGCGATGGTGGCCCCGCCGGACGGATGCTGCTTCGTCAACTGGCTGCGTAACCATGATGAACTGGACCTGGAGGGGATTGGCGAACGCAACAAGCGCCAGGTTATCCGCACCTTTGCCCCGGATAAATCGATGTCGGTTTACCAGCGCGGCGTGCGCCGGCGGCTGGCGCCAATGCTGGGTGGCGATACCCGACGCATCGCGCTGGCCCATGCTATCCTGCTGGCGCTGCCTGGCGTGCCGGTGATGCGCTATGGCGACGAGATTGGTATGGGCGACGATCTGCGCTTACCGGAGCGCTACGCGGTCCGAACGCCGATGCAGTGGTCGGCGGCGCCCAACGGCGGCTTCTCCCGGGCGGCGCGGGAGGATTTGCCGGTAAAACCGGTGGCCAGCGGACGGTTTCGCTACCAGCGGATCAATGTCGAAGCGGCGCTGCGCCACCCCCGCTCGCTACTGCATCGGGTGCGCAATATGGTGCTGGCGCGCACGGAATATACTGAACCGGGATCCATCCCTTTTACCCTCCTTACGGTGAAGCCTGCCGCGGTGCTGGGCTTGTGCTATCGCAGTGAATCGCGGGAGGTGCTGATGCTGGCGAACTGCAGCCAGCAGGCGGTAGAGGTGCAGCTTCCGCCGCTGGCCGAGGACTACTGGAGCCCGATTCTGGAAGATAAGTTCTACCAGGACGGGCTGCATGGCGGGAAAGAGGCGCGGCTGGCGCTCTCAGGGTATGGCTACCGCTGGTTCAGCCGCAGCCTGCCTTAGCGCCGTCTCCCCGGTCGACGGAACAACGCCCGCAGGGCCATCGTCGCCACCGCCACGCCGACGCCGGCAGCCACTTTTCCCGGGAGATCGGCGCTGATGGTCACTGCTTTACGCCGTGCGCCATCGTTAAAGGGGCCGTGTCCGGGATGATTGCCGCGCACCGGCGTGAACAGGTCGTCCTGGTGCTCTGCCGGCTTCGGCTGGCCGGAAAACTGTCCCTCCCACGCTTTCTTCACCATCAGCCGATCGAGCAGACGAGGGAAGAAGACCTGGCCGAGGATCGACTGGATGGTGCTTTTCCCCACCCACAGCTCGTTCACCGGCCGCTGGATCACGCTGTAGATAGCCTCGGCGGCGACCTCCGGCTGATAGACCGGCGGTACCGGCTGCATGGCCTGATCCATTTTGTTGCGCGCCCAGCCAAACTGAGCGGTGTTCATCCCCGGCAGCTGGACCATGGTCAACTGGAGGTGGCTTTTCTCATGCATCAGCTCGGTGCGCACGGCATCGGTGAAGCCGCGAATGGCCGCTTTGGCTCCGCAATAGGCCGACTGCAGGGGGATCGAGCGCCAGGCCAGCGCCGATCCAGCCTGAATAATCACCCCCCGATCCCGGGGCGTCATCACCTCCAGCGCCGCGCGGGTGCCGTTGACATAGCCAAGATAGGTCACCTCCGTCACCCGGCGAAATTCGTCGTCGCTCATCTGACGAAAGGGCGCCAGCACGGTGGTCATGGCGTTGTTGATCCAGACGTCTATGGCACCGAGGGTGGCTTCCACCTCGGCGGCGGCGCGCTGCACAGCCCCGGCATCGGCAACATCGGCGCTAATCGCCAGCGTTTTGACGCCAAACCGTTCGCAGGCCTGCTGCGTCTCCTGCAGACCCGTTTCATCGCGGGCGATCAGCGCCACGTGATACCCTGCGCGGGCGAAACGCAGCGCGGTGGCTTTTCCTGCCCCGGCGGTTCCGCCGGTAATAACCATCACGGACATAGTGACCTCATTCATTTTTTCGCTATCACAAATTTAAGCTGCACGGATCGAATAATTATTAAGCACCAATAACAACGGTGAGGTGGGAAATATCCTGGAATAAGCGCAGTGTGAATCAGGCGACATATCGTGATGACTCTGGCCTGTTTCTGCATAAGCAGGCGTTGAGGTTCTATAATCTGTAAGGTCCCTAACAACCCGCGAGGAGGAAAAATGTTGACATTAAACACGCGTAGCGTTGAAAAAGAAGAGGATGACGCCACCCGCGCCCCGGAATCGGGGGATAAACAACCGGAGCGCGATAAATAGCTATTCCGCTGTTATTCCTGTTGCGGAATAATGGATATCTGGCCGTTACGTTCGAGAATAGCGAATTTGATCGCTTTCAGTTCATAAATCCCATGGTGCTGCCTGGCCGCCAGCAGGATATCATCGACAGAAATATTGACGAGCTTGATTTTCTCATCGATGACAGCACCATTTTCCACCACGATAACCGGCGTGCCATCAAGGAAATTTTCCGCCTGGGCAAATTTTTTCTTAATATAACCAAATAAAATATCAATACTGACCAGGGTGACGATAGTCAGCATCGAACCGGTGACGGAATAGTCTGTGCTGAGCATTGCCTGCTGGGTAGCTTCGCTGATAATCAGCAGCAATATCAGGTCAAAATTCGTTAACTGCATCAGGGTTCGTCTGCCGGCAATCTTGAAAATAATCAGCAATATCAGATAGATTGCTGCGGCTCTAAGGACCATTTCCATCGCGACTCCTACGGATAGACAAACTGCTGCCAGCTGACGGCAGGGCGATCGTTGACGGCCGCCTGCAGAGGGATAGTGCCTATGGTTTTGGGGGTAATCGCTAACCACACCGAGAGCGGCGAGCGGCTGGTCGTCCGCTGATACACCAGATATAATTTCCCGTCGGCACTGAACATTTTATCCGGCTGCGGGCGGATATCGCCAAGCTGGTAGCGAGTTAATAACGTGGCGGCGAAGCTGATCGTGGTGTCATTTTCCTGGTTGGGTTTGATCTGAATATTCAGTTCGGTTTCACTCATCAGTCTGGCATAACGCTGGTAATCGACGATTAATTCACCTCCGGCGCTTTCCCGGTGCGCCTCACTGAAATAACCAGAGGACCACAGGCCGCTTAACGCGGTAAGGATAATGAGGCTGAGTACAATTATCCCATAGCGCCTGAAGCGATATTCAAAGCGGAGGGCTCGTTCATTTTCGTCGACGATGGGACAAGACTGTTGATTCTCAATCATTATAATTTCCCCCGCGTTTCGTTTCGGCATCAGCGCAACGATAAGGACATTCTTATATTAGACGATATCAGAACAATTGACTTTGTAAAAATGGCCAGCCTCAGCCAGGCTTTATTCTGTTCATCAGCAAAAACAAGGAGGCATGATGAAAAAATTAGCCTTGGCCATGGCCTGTTTGTTTGCCGCCGCTGTCGCGCAAGCGGACGATAAGGGCGGTTTTAGCCAGGATGCCGCGCCGCCGCCGCCGCACAAACTGGATGACGGCTATCGCGGCGTCGAGGAGGGGCGGATCATGACCGTTGAGCAGGCGAAAACCATGCACGACGGCGCCACGATTTCGTTGCGCGGCAATCTGCTGACCCGGCAGGGAGATGACCGTTATCAGTTTCGCGATAAAAGCGGCACCATCACCGCTATTATTCCGGTTGCCGCGTTTAATGAACAGCATGTAGAGCCTGACGATCTGGTCAGTATTAACGGTAGCCTTGATCGCAAAATGACGCCGCCGGTAGTGCGTATCGATCGCCTGCTCAAACAGTCGCCTAAATAAGGGGAGCTTGCCGGTATGAGCACAACATCTCACCCGCACGGCGAGGAGCGCGGGAAGCACCCTGCGCGCGAGGCGCCGGGCGAACAGGGCGAAGTGCCGCGTAAACGGGACGACAGCGAGGATGACAAAACCGATCCTTATCATCCTCACGATGGCCGTTAGCGTCACCCGCAACGGGTACTTTTCGGGAACGCCGGGGTGGCGGGCTGCAGAATAGACGCAGGTTCGGCATCAGGCACTATACTTTTTGTTCGACATCATCACAGGAGGAGTCATATGGCGATTCATAAGAAAGGGCTGGCGCACTGGGAAGGCGATCTCAAGCATGGCAAAGGCACCGTGTCGACGGAGAGCGGGGCGCTGAGCCAGCAGCCCTACGGCTTTAACACCCGTTTTGAAGGGGTGAAAGGCACCAACCCCGAGGAGCTGATCGGCGCCGCGCATGCCGCCTGCTTCTCGATGGCTCTGTCGCTGATGCTCAGCGAAGAGGGCTATACCGCGACGTCCATCGACACCACCGCGGTGGTCACCCTCAATAAAACCGACGGCGGGTTTGCGATAACCGACATTGCGCTGCAAAGCCAGATTGTCCTGCCGGGCGTCGCGCCGGCGGCGTTCGATGAGATCATCCAGAAAGCGAAGGCCGGCTGCCCGGTATCGCAGGTGCTGAAAGCCAATATCACCCTCGACTACCAGCTGAATCCGTAAGCTGTCGTGCCCGCACTCTGCGGGCACCGTTCCCGCGATCTCTCTCCCCGCCACTGCCTCCGCTGCGCAATAGTGGTATCTTTGGTCCTTTCGCAAACGTAAAGGAATCCATCATGATCGGCATTCGCGGGATGATCGAGGCGCAGGTGCTCGGCCTGACCGGCATGGCGCTAAAAGAGATTGATTTTGAACAGCCCAAAGGGGAGCCGGGGCTGTTTGGTCCGCAATCAGCCATCTGGCAGGTGCATGGCGATTTTACCTCTATGTTGTGCGGCGGCATTAGCGCGTTGCTGCTGCAGATGCTGCATCCCCTGGCGCTGGCCGGCGTCTGGGACCACTCCCGTTTTCGCGAGGATATCTTTGGCCGCCTGCGCCGCACCAGTCAGTTTATCTCCGCCACCACCTTTGCCGCCACCCCTGACGCGGAGCGGCTGATCGCCAAAGTGCAGGGGATCCATCAGCGGATCGCCGGGGTGGATAAGGACGGCACGCCGTATCAGGCAAGCGACCCGGCGCTGTTGACCTGGGTGCATGTCGCCGAGTGCAGCCGCTTTATGGCCTCCCACCTGCGCTATAAGCGCACGGTGGTCAGCGTCCAGCGCCAGGAGGACTATTTTCGCGAGTCGGCGGAGATCGCTCGCCGGCTGGGGGCCGAGGATATTCCCCGGACGCCGAATGAGGTCGCGGACTATCTTGAGGCGATGCGCCCGCAGCTGCGCTGTGACGAACGTACCCGGGAGGTGGCCGAGGTGCTGCTCACCACCCGTCTGCCGGGTCGCCTGATTCAGCCGGTTGGCCAGGTGATGATGAGGGCCGGGATCGATCTTCTGCCGCCATGGGCGCAGGAGATGCTGGGACTGTCGCTGACGCCGCTGCAGCGGCGCACGACGCGTCTGATGGTGCAGGCTATCGCCCGCGTGCTGCGCGCCTCGGTACGCAACGGCGCCTGGCATTGCGCCATGCGCCGGATGGCAGAGGCGTGATTCAGCCCGCCTCGCCCAGGTGCCGGGCAATCAGCGCCTCCAGGCTACCGTCCGCTCGCCATTCGTTCAACGCGTCGTTCACCGCGCTAAAGCGGGCCACGTCTTCCCGGGCGACGCAGATGGCCTGGTGGATCTCGGTAAAATTATCCGCCAGGACCCGCACCTCCGGATGGCGGCGCGCTGTCGCCTCCAGCGGCTGACGGATGCCGGCGACCATATCCCCTTCACCGGCGAGGAAGGCGTCGATGGCCTCCTGCGAGGAGGGGAGACGATTCAGGCTGGCGTGCTGCAGATGGCGGGTTAACCACAGATCGTAGGCGGCGTTTTGCCCGACGTTAATCGTGGTTGCCGGGCGATCCATATTGGCCACGCTCTGGCAGGGCGAACCGGCTCTCACCAGCGCGGTTCCCTGGATGGTGATATAGGGAGAGGTAAAGCGCAGGGTCGCCTCCCGTGCCGGATCGATGGCCAGAAAGGCAATATCCCAGCGTTCGCCGCCGGCGTCGGCCACCACTTTACCGGCGGCAGGATAGGTGACGAACTCGGCGGCGACGCCCCAGCGCTTCGCCAGTCGATGGCTGAGCTCGGGGGTAATGCCTGTCGGCACGCCCCTTTCGCCAGGATGGGCCAGTACCGCATTGCCCAGATTAATGGCAAAACGCAGCCGGGAGGGTGTGATATCTGACATCGCTGACTCCTGTGGTGGCTAAGAGAAGGCGGCCCGACCTGTCGGCGCCAGTGATAAGATAGTCCATCCGCGCGCGGTTGTACCTCTCCGGCCACACTTTCAGAATCTATTCATTAACGACCGCAGCGAATTCGTTAAACCGCAAGGCAATGGCTTTTATATTGTTAAGCATAAACTCAGCTTGTCAGTTTATTCTTCCCGCTCACTGAGGGAGAGAAATAATGACACAACATAATTTTGACAATGATAATAAATATCATCAGCGTTCGGAGCAGGCGCGAAAGAGTACCCTGGTTAGCGTGGTGGTCAATATTTTTCTCTCCACGTTGCAGATTGCGGTGGGAATATTCTCGGGTTCCCAGGGGTTAATTGCCGATGGAATGCACTCTTTTTCCGATCTGCTCGCCGATGGCGTTGTGCTGGTGGCGAATAAAAAGAGTCGCCGGCCCTCTGACCACGATCACCATTATGGCCACTGGCGCTATGAGAACGGCGCCTCTCTGATCCTCGGCGCGATCCTGGCGCTGGTCGGGGTCGGTATGCTGTGGTCTGCAGCGGGTCATCTCGCGCAACCGCAGACGATTGCGCCGGTGCACAGCGTGGCGCTGTGGATGGCGCTGACGGCGCTGGTGGTCAAAGAGGGACTGTTTCGCTATATGCTGGCGGCCGCCAGGCGGCTGAACTCCTCGCTGCTCATCGCCAACGCCTGGCATGCCCGCTCGGACGCCGCGTCATCCCTGGTGGTGGCGCTGGGGATCATCGGTAATCTGGCCGGGTTTGCCTGGTTCGATCCGCTCGCCGCGCTGGCGGTGGGGCTGGTGATTACGCGGATGGGCTATCGTTTCGCCGCCACCGCGCTGCACGATTTAATGGACCGCGCCGTCGATGAAGAGACGCAGCGGGCGATCGCCGGCACGCTGCGGGCCACGCCGGGCGTAGCGGGTCTGCACGATTTGAAAACCCGTAAGGCGGGGGATCTGGTGCTGGTGGATGTCCATCTCGAGGTGGCCGGAGAGCTGTCGGTAGCCGAAGGGCATCAGATTGCCCGGCAGGCGCGGGCGCGAGTCATAGCGCACCATCCGGTGCTCAATGTGATGGTGCATCTCGATCCCAGCGCGGCGGTTGCCGGTTCGCCGGGGGAGGCAAACTGCCTGACGTCATAAGCGGAAAACAGACTGGCTCAGCGTTTATTTTATCCCTGAGCCATTATTCCTCGGCCACCCGCTCGCACTTTGATTGCCCGAACGATAAATAAGGCTCATACTGAGCCGGCCATGACCATCGCTAAATAATGGCGCAGATCTGCCCGTTGCAGTTAACGATAAAATAAACCAATCGGTTCATCGATACTCTCTATTTTTTATTTAGAGATAATAACCAGAGCGGTAATTCAGGAAGTCAGACAATGATCATTCGGCCAGAACAACACTGGTTTCTTCGCCTATTTGACTGGCACGGCTCCGTGCTGTCAAAAATCATCTTTCGTCTGCTGCTTAATGTGCTGATGTCCATCATCGCCATTATCAGCTATCAATGGTACGCGCAGTGGGGGATCCACTTAACGGTGGCGCCGTTCAGCCTGCTGGGGATCGCGATAGCGATTTTCCTCGGCTTTCGCAACAGCGCCAGCTACAGCCGCTTCGTCGAGGCGCGCAATCTGTGGGGGACGGTGCTTATCGCCGAACGTACGCTGGTGCGCCAGTTGCGCAATATCCTGCCGGCCGAACACGATGCCCATCGCCGCATCGTCAGCTACCTGGTGGCTTTTAGCTGGAGCCTGAAGCACCAGCTGCGCAAAACCGATCCGACGGCTGACCTGCGGCGGTTGCAGCCGGCGGACCAGGTGGCGGAGATCCTCGCCAGCTCAATGCCCACCAACCGGATCCTGCTGCTGGTCGGCAACGAAATCGGCCAGCTGCGCGAGGCGGGCAAGCTTAGCGACATCACCTATGGGCTGATGGACAACAAACTCGATGAGCTGGCGCACGTGCTGGGCGGCTGCGAAAGGCTGGCCACCACCCCGGTGCCGTTCGCCTATACCCTGATCCTACAGCGCACCGTGTATCTGTTCTGCACGCTGCTGCCGTTCGCCCTGGTCGGGGATCTGCACTACATGACGCCGTTTGTCTCGGTCTTTATCTCCTACACCTTTTTGTCATGGGATTCACTGGCGGAAGAGCTGGAGGATCCCTTCGGCACCGCCGCCAACGACCTGCCGCTGAACGCGATGTGCAATACCATTGAGCGCAATCTGCTCGACATGACCGGTCAACATCCGCTGCCGGAGACGCTGCGTCCGGACCGGTACTTCAACCTGACCTGAGCCCCTGCGCACCGGGCAGTTTCCGCTGCCCGGTCATCACTTTCCCGCGCCCATGCGACCCGCCGCACGGAGGGGGCGATAAAAGCAAAATTTGCAAATAAGTTAAATTTAACACCCGATAGATAACATCAATTATACAGATTTGTGGTGTATGTTATTATTCGGTTAACAAACGCAGTACCTACGCTTTCCCATCGTACTATCCTTGAGAAACAGCATTCTTATCAGGTGACGCCGCGCACACCACGCCTCGTCGCCGGGGTCGTCGCACGCTTTTTTTCCGCCGGCGGCGGCCAGAACAGAGCAGCAGGAGTAAAAAGATGACCAATAAAAGACGCGCGGTTCCCGGTGTTCACCCTTATGACGGTCCGGCAGGCGGGTGGGGCGCGTTGAAGGCGACGGCCATCGCCGTGCGTACCCAGATGGATGCCTTTGAAGCGCCCGCCACGCTGCTGCGAACCAACCAGCCTGACGGCTTCGATTGCCCGGGCTGCGCCTGGCCGGATAAAGAGCATAAATCCACTTTTCAGTTTTGCGAAAACGGCGCCAAAGCTGTGACCTGGGAGGCGACCACCAAACGGGTGACGCCAGCGTTCCTCGCGGCTAACACCGTGACCTCCCTGCTGGCGAAAAGCGATTTTGAACTGGAGGGCTATGGCCGCTTAACCCATCCTTTGGTTTACGACCGCGCCAGCGACACGCTGCGCCCGGTGGCGTGGGAAGAGGCTTTCGCCCGTATCGGCGAGATCCTTCGCGGCCTGCAGCCGGATGAAGTTGAATTCTACACCTCCGGACGGGCCTCCAATGAAGCGGCATGGCTGTTTCAGCTTTTTGCCCGCGAGTATGGCACCAATAACTTTCCCGACTGCTCTAACATGTGCCATGAATCCACCAGCGTGGGCCTGCCGCAGTCGATCGGCATTGGCAAAGGCACCGTTTCCCTCGACGACTTTGACCAGACCGAGCTGGTGATCTCTATCGGCCATAATCCGGGCACCAACCACCCGCGGATGATGGGCACCCTGCATGAGCTTTCCCGCCGCGGCGTGCCGATTATCGTTTTTAATCCGCTGCGTGAGCGGGCGCTGGAGCGTTTTGCCGACCCGCAAAACGTGATGGAGATGGCGACGTATCGCTCGACGCCGATCGCCTCGACCTACTACCAGGTGCGGGCCGGCGGCGACGCGGCGGCGCTGAAAGGGATCGCCAAAGCGCTGCTGCAGCTGGAGGAGGAGCAGGGCCAGGTGCTCGACCACGCGTTTATTGCGCAACATACCCAGGGGTTCGCCGCCTTCGCCGAGGATCTGCACGCCACCCGCTGGCAGGACATTGAGCAGGAGTCCGGCCTGACGCGCGAGTCGCTGACCCAGGTCGCCGTGGCCTACGCCAAATCCAGGGCCACCATCGTCACCTACGGCATGGGGATCACTCAGCATAATAAAGGCACTTCCAACGTCCGGCTGATTGCCGACCTGCTGCTGATGCGCGGCAATATCGGCAAGCCGGGGGCCGGCATCTGTCCGCTGCGCGGCCACTCTAACGTGCAGGGAAACCGCACCGTTGGGATCAGCGAAAAACCTTCCGCGGCCTTCCTCGACAGCCTGCAGCGGGTGATGGGGATCACGCCGCCGCGGCATCATGGTCACGATGCGGTGAAGGCGCTGGAGGCCATGATCGCCGGCGACGCCAAAGCCCTGATCTGCCTCGGGGGCAACTTCGCCGTGGCGATGCCGGATCACGAACGCGCCTTCCCGGCGATGCGCGGCCTTGAGCTCAGCGTGCACGTCGGCACCAAGCTCAACCGCTCGCACCTGCTGACGGCGAAAGAGACCTTTATTCTGCCGTGCCTTGGCCGCACCGAGCTTGACCTGCAGGCCAGCGGCCGACAGTCGATCACCGTCGAGGATTCGATGTCGATGGTGCATGCCTCGTCAGGCAAGCTAAAGCCCGCCTCGCCGACGCTGCGCTCGGAGCCGGCGATTGTCGCCGGTCTGGCGAAGGCCACTCTGCCGGCCAGCAAAGTGGACTGGCTGTATCTGGTGGAAGATTACGACCGTATTCGCGATCTGATCGAACAGACCATTCCGGGGTTCGAGAAATATAACCAGCGCATTCGCCACCCCGGGGGCTTTCGCATGCCGCTGCCGCCGACCGAGCGCATCTGGCCTACCGCCACCGGCAAAGCCATGTTCTCGGTTTTCAAAGGCGTGCATGAGAACGTGGTGGTGGAGGGCGAGGAGGTGATGCGCTTAGTGACCCTGCGCAGCCACGACCAGTACAACACCACCATCTACGCTATGGATGACCGCTACCGCGGCGTCTTCGGCCGTCGCGACGTGCTGTTTATGAACGAGCAGGATATGGCCGCCCAGGGTCTGGAGCATGGCGATCGGGTCGATATCCACACTGCGCTGCCGGGCAGCTCGCTGACGCTCAGAGATATCACGGTGGTGGCCTACGGCATCGCGCCCGGCACCGTCGGCGCCTATTATCCGGAAGCCAACGTGCTGGTGCCGCTGAACTATCTGGATGAAGAGAGCGGAACGCCCTCCTATAAGTCGGTCCCCGTCCGCCTGACGCTGCGCTCGAAAGAGATCCGCCCGCTGTCCGGCGTGCGTTAAAGAAGGAGGGCGTTGGGCGGCGTCGCGCCGTCCTGCGCCCGTCGCCCCCTCGTCTCCTCGCTTGAATTTATCGGTTATGAAACTAACATTCTGGTAACCTGTGCGCGGCCCCGGGGGTGAACGGCGGGGTTCAAACGGGAAAAAGAATGGATATTAAGCAACTCAAGTATTTGATCGCGCTCGATCAGACGCGCCATTTTGGCCAGGCGGCGGCAGCCTGCCATATTACCCAGCCGACCCTCTCCATGCGCATTCGTAATCTGGAAGAGGAGCTGAACCTGACCCTTATCCAGCGCGGCCAGCGCTTCGAGGGTTTTACCCCGGAGGGGGAGCGGATCCTGGCCTGGGCGCGGGCGGTGCTGGCCGCCCATGACGGTCTGGCGGCGGAGGCGGCCATTTGTCGCGGACAGATGGTCGGTCAGCTGCGGGTTGGCATGGTGCCGCTGGCGAGCCTCAATCCGATGCAGCTGATTAAACCTCTCGCGGAGAAATACCCGGCGCTGCAGTTCAGCCTGCTGTCAATGACCTCGGAGCAGATTATCGATGGCGTCAGCCGCAACCAGCTGGACCTGGGGATCTGTTACCTGCAGCATCTGGATGAACGTCTGTTTAAGATCGCCCGGCTGCCGCAAACCCGGATGGGACTGTTGCACGATAAACGCCATTTCGACTTCAGCGACGGGACGCCGGGGTGGGATACGCTGGCGACGCTGCCCCTTGGCTTTCTGACCAAGGGAATGTACTACCGGGAATCCATTGAAATCAGCTTTAAGGCCAAAGGGCTAACGCCGAAGTCTGTCTTTGAAAGCGATTCGACGTTTCAGATTATCCAGGCGGTGCAGGCGGGGATCTGCTGCGCCATCATGCCGCTCAACAACGGCCTGGAAGCCCTCAGCGACAATCTTGACATCCTGCCCATCGCCGAAAGCCAGGTCGATTCGCAGCTGGCGCTGATTATGCGCCAGCAGGAGCCGGTCTCGACCCTGGCGGAAAAATGCTTCGCCGAGGCGCAGGGGATTTTTGGCTGAGGCCAGCCTCAGATATTCTCCAGTCGAATGCCCCGGGTTCTCGGGCCGAAGATCCCCACCGACAGCATCACCATCAGCATACTGACGACGATAAAGCTAATCACCCCCGGCGTACCGGCATATTGCAGAATAATGCCGATCAGGATGCTGGTCACCGCGGTCGAGAGCCGGCTGAACGAGTAGCAGAAGCCGACGGCGCGGGCGCGAATATGGGTCGGGAAGACCTCGGCCTGGTAGGCGTGGTAGCTGATGGTCAGCCAGGCGTTGGACCAGGTGATCATAAACCCGCAGATCACCAGCAGAACCGGACTGTTCTGCAGGGCAAACAGGGTGCCGAAGATCACGGTCATCAGCGCGGAGAGGACGATCTGCCACTTGTTCTCAAAGCGATGCACGAAGCGGGTGCAGAACAGGCAGCCCAGCGGATAGGCGAGGGTGATAAAGAAGGCGTACAGCAGACTGTGGGTAATGCTGGCGCCTTGACCGGAGAGCAATGCCGGCAGCCAGTTGCCAAAGCCGAAGAAACCAATCGCCTGGAAGAAATTCATCACCATCAGCATCAGGGTGCGCTGCCGATACTGCGGCGCCCAGATTTCGCGGAAGGTGCCGCGTTTGACGACGCTCTCCGCCGCCTGCGCATGCTTCGGCGACGGCGTCAGGCCGCAGCGGGATTCCATCGCGCACATCACCGCATGCGCCTCATCATGCCGCCCTTTGGTTTCCAGCCAGCGGGCTGACTCCGGCAGTTTTTTGCGGATAAACCAGATCGCCAGCGAGAACAGTGCGCCGAAGATGATCACCCAGCGCCAGCCGCTGAGGCCGAAGAGGGTGGTTGGCACCAATATCCAGGACATCAGCGCCACCGCCGGAACCGACAGAAACTGAATAAAGAAGGCAAAGGCGAAGGCTTTATTGCGCAGGTGGGTAGGGACCCATTCGCTGAGGTAAGTGTCAATGGTCACCAGCTCAATGCCGAGGCCGATCCCTACCAGAAAGCGGAAGAAGATCACCCCTTCCGCGCTGCTCTGGGTCGCCATCAGCAGCGAGAAAAAGCCGTACCAGGCGAGCGCCACCATAAAGGTCAGCCGGCGTCCCAGCTTGTCCGCCAGCGGCGCCAGCAGGCTCGCGCCGATAAACAGCCCCATAAAGGTGGCGGAGGCAAAGGCCGCCTGATCGGCGATGCCAAAGATCCCCGCCGCGCCGGTGTGGAAAATACCCTCCGCCAGCAGGCCCGCGCTGATGTACCCGGTCTGGAACAAGTCGTAGAGCTCGAAGAAGCCGCCGAGAGAGAGCAGGGTGATAAACGACCATAACCCGAAGGAGGCGGGCAGCGCGTCAATGCGTCCGGTTAAGCTGGCGTGCGGTTGTCCTGGCGAAGCATAGGGCGTTTCGCCGAGAACCTGGGTGGTAGACATGGTGTTGTGTTCCTCAGGAAGAATGGTTTGCCTGCTAATGTTAAGTGATTGTTAATAGTTTTAAATTTTTAATCTTCAGCGTTAACGGCAATCTTTAGCGCAAGATCGCGCCGTACAGGAGGAAAGTTGAGATTCATGCTGCTTTTCGCCGCACGCCAGGGGAAGAATTGAAGTAAATCACCGTGGACGGCAATGCTCCCCGCCTGGCGTTATCGCGCTGCCCAGGGTCCGGGCCAGACAGAGTAAACGAATCCTCACCGGCGGCGTTTTCCCGCTTTACCCGCTATTACGCCGGGCTATAATGTGCCCACTTTCATACAGGAGTCATGCGTTGGACAGTCATCCTTATTGTTTTTCTCCGGCAAGCTAACGCGACTGTTTTCGCTGCTTGCCAAACCGGCGGGCAGCAATCTTTGATTATCGGATTGCCTCCCTGAATGTAGTAATTCGCGACCGTACGCGAGAGGCACCGTTATGTTTCTGTTTCCCACCAGCTTATTTCCTCCACCATCACCCGCCCGCTAATTGCCCGGCGCGGCTGAGCGCGACATCAATAATTTTTGGCTTTCTGTTATCTGGAGGAAGGCGCGATGGTATTTCCTTATATGACACATTTACTCGCGGCGATGCTGCTGGGTGCGCTGATCGGCGCGGAAAGACAGTGGCGGCAACGTATGGCCGGCTTGCGGACCAATGCGCTGGTGGCCACCGGCGCGGCGGTGTTTATTCTTAGCGCGATGTCGGCGTCGCCGGACAGCCCCGGGCGCATTGCGGCGCAGATCGTCTCCGGTATCGGATTCCTTGGGGCAGGAGTGATCATGCGCGATGGCATGAACGTTCGCGGCCTCAATACCGCCGCCACCCTGTGGTGCTCGGCCGGTATCGGTGTCCTTTGCGGCCTGGGACAGTTCTGGAACGCGACGGCGGCGACGCTGATTATTCTGTGCGCCAATATCCTGCTCCGCGAAGCGGCGCAGCGCATTCATGCCTTGCCGGGCGCCGGAGACGAAGAGAAACGCTATATCTTGCGCGTCACCTGTTTACGCGAGCATGAAAAGGCCGTGCGTCAGCTGCTGCTGAATATTGCTCAGCAGCAGAGGTTCACCCTGCAGGGGCTGCAGTCGGCGGCGGCAGACACGGCGGATCAGCTGGAGATTTGCGCGGAGCTGATTAGCCATAAGCAGCATCACAAAACGCTGGCGCAGATTATGGCGCAGGTGGCCGGCCAGCAGAACGTCACCGCGGTTCACTGGCGCGTCGGGGAAGCGTAGAGACAGGCGGCGGGGCAGCAGACATGGCCGCTCGCCGCGCGATTCGCCAACCTGCGGGAAAGCGGCTAGAATGGCCTCCTGCCGGAGGTTATAAGAATGTTAAATAATGGATGTGTGTCGTCGGGATCTGCCCAGACTATGACGATGGCTGATTTTCGCTTTACCCGCGTGATGGCCGAGCAGGCGGCGCGTGCCCGTCTGACGCTGGACGACGATCAGCTGTCGCTCATCGCCCGCCTCGACGCCCTGGGCCAGCAGCTATTGTCCGCGCCCGGCACGCCGCAGGGACTGTACGTTTGGGGACGCACCGGGCGAGGGAAAAGCTTTATTCTCGACCACTTTTTTGCCAGCCTGCCGCTCGCCGCCAGGCGTCGGGTCCATTTTCATCACTTCTTCCGCGAACTGCATCAGCGGCTGAATGCCCCCGGCGCGCCCGGCCTGCAGGCGGTGATGATGCAGATGACCTCCGGCTGCCGCCTGCTGTGCTTTGACGAATTTCATCTTCACGACCCCGGCGACGCCATGCTGATAAAGGCGCTGCTGGAACACCTTTTTCAACGGGGCATCGTGCTGCTGGCAACCTCTAACTACCCGCCGGAGATGCTGCTGCCTAATCCGCTGTATCACGATCGCTTTTTACCGTCGATCGCGCTGATCCGCGCCCACCTGGCGGTCGTCGCGCTTAACGGCGAGGAGGATTATCGCGAACGGCACCTGAGCCAGGATAACGCCTTCTGCAGCGGGCGGCTATGGGTTAACCCGAGCGAACAACAGCGTCAGCTGTACGATCTGCCCTCGCTGCCTGCCGAACCGGTTCCGCTGGCGGTAGGCTATCGCACGCTGCAGGCGGCCGCGGCGTCACCCGACTTGCTCCATTTCTCTTTTGCCCAGCTCTGCCAGGCCGCCACGGCGGTGATGGACTATCTGGCGCTCAGCGAACGTTATGCCGTCTGGTTGCTGGACGAGGTGCCGCCGCTGGCCACGGTAGGGCCGGCGGCGCAGCAGCGCTTTATCAACGTGATTGATGTGCTGTATGAAAAGCAGAACCGCCTGCTGCTGGTGACCCGCTGCGACCTGGAGACGCTGGTGGCCGGGGTGGAACTGGAGGATATTCAGCGAACGCGGAGCCGCCTGCAACAGCTGCCGCGGGCGGTATAAAAAAACGCCCCGGCGGGTGCCGGGGCGAGGGGATCACAGGTCGAAACGGTCGAGGTTCATAACCTTGGTCCAGGCGGCGACAAAGTCATGCACCAGCTTCTGCTGCCCGTCGGCGCAGGCGTAGACTTCCGCCAGCGCGCGCAGGACCGAGTTGGAGCCAAACACCAGATCCACGCGGGTGGCGCTGTACTTCGCTTCGCCGGTTTTACGGTCGCTGCCGGTAAACAGCTCCGCCCGATCATCGGCCGCTTTCCAGACGGTGGCCATATCCAGCAGGTTGACGAAGAAGTCATTGCTGAGCACGCCGACGCGGTCGGTAAACACCCCGTGTTTGCTGCCGTCGTAGTTGGCGCCCAGCACGCGCAGTCCACCCACCAGAACCGTCATCTCCGGAGCGGTTAAGGTCAGCTGCTGCGCTTTATCGATCAACAGCGTTTCTGTCGACACACCGCCCTCGATGCGACGGTAGTTGCGGAAGCCATCCGCCAGCGGCTGCAGCAGGTCAAACGACTCGACGTCGGTCTGCTCAGGCAGGGCGTCGACGCGGCCTGGAGTAAACGGCACGTTGACGCTGACGCCGGCCGCCGCCGCAGCCTGCTCAACGCCGACCACGCCAGCCAGCACGATGATATCGGCCAGCGACGCTTTGCCGGAGGCGCGCTGGATCGCCTGCAGGGTCGGCAGCACCCGACTGGCGATAGCATTGACCGGCCAGTCTTTCTGCGGGGCCAGCGCCAGACGCGCGCCGTTGGCGCCGCCGCGCTTATCACCGCCGCGGAAGGTGGAGGCGGAGGCCCAGGCGACCGACACCAGCTCACTCACCGACAGGCCGGCGCCGGCGATGGCGGTTTTCAGGCTGGCGATGTCGTCCGCGCTCGGCTGATGGGTCGCCGCCGGCAGCGGATCCTGCCAAATGAGATCTTCTTTCGGCACTTCCGGCCCGAGGTAACGGGATTTCGGCCCCATATCGCGGTGGGTCAGCTTGAACCACGCTCGGGCGAACGCCTCGTTAAAGGCCTGCGGATCGTTGAGGAAGCGACGGGAGATCTTCTCAAACTCCGGGTCGAAGCGCAGGGTCAGGTCGGTGACCAGCATGGTCGGTTTGCGCTTTTTACCCGGGTTAAACGGATCCGGGATAATTTCCGGCGCGTCTTTGGCTTCGAACTGGATAGCGCCCGCCGGGCTGCGGGTCTGCACCCATTCGTATTTGAACAGGTTCTCGAAAAAGTAGTTGCTCCACTGGGTGGGCGTCTGCGTCCAGACCACTTCCAGACCGGAGGTGATGGCATCCGCGCCTGCGCCGCTGCCGTAGCTGGAGTGCCAGCCCAGACCCTGGGCTTCCAGCGGGGCGGCTTCCGGCTCGGCGCCGACGTGGCTGGTCTCGGCTGCGCCGTGGGTTTTACCCAGGGTGTGGCCGCCGGCGATCAGCGCGACAATCTCTTCATCGTCCATCGCCATATTGCCGAAGGTGGCGCGAATGGCCGCCGCGGCGGACAGCGGCTCGCCGCTGGCGTTAGGGCCTTCCGGGTTAACGTAGATCAGCCCCATTTCGGTGGCGCCGATGGCCTGTTTCGCCAGGCTTTCCGGGTGACGGTGGGCCAGCCACTCTTTCTCATCGCCCCAGTCGACGTCCAGATCCGGTTCCCAGACATCTTCACGGCCGGCGCCGAAGCCAAAGGTGCGGAAGCCGGCGTTTTCCAGCGCAACGTTACCCGCCAGCATGTAAAGATCGGCCCAGGAGATTTTCTGGCCATATTTCTGTTTCACCGGCCACAGCAGACGGCGGGCTTTATCGAGGCTGACGTTATCAGGCCAGGAGTTCAGCGGCGCAAAGCGCTGCTGTCCACGACCCGCGCCGCCGCGACCGTCAACGGTGCGGTAGGTGCCGGCGCCGTGCCAGGCCATACGAATAAACAGACCGATATAGCTGCCCCAGTCTGCCGGCCACCACTCTTGCGAATCGGTCAGCAGCGCTCTGAGGTCAGCCTTCAGCGCGGAGTAATCGAGCTTTTTAAACTCTTCCCTGTAGTTAAAATCCTCACCCAACGGGTTGGAACGACTGGAGTGCTGGTTCAACAGATCGACACGCAGCTGGTTAGGCCACCAGTCGCGGTTGCCGGTGCCGCTGCCGGCGCTCTGCTTGGGCGTCTCGGCGTGGAAAGGGCACTTTCCGGCGGATGCGTTGTTGGATGGGTCGTTAGACGTGCTCATATCAGGCTCCGTTTGCTTTTGTGAATGCCGTTACGATATACACTGCTACCAATAAGCGATATTTGAATGAGTCTACGGATTTAATAGCTAATTCCGTTCAACGAAGGGCGAAACACCCTCTTATATGCCCTGGCGGATCCAGGGGTAAAAAATAAACCTCATCATTAACCATAGTCGTAACGAGACGGCAAAGGAAACGATCTGTGTCAAACGGGCAGAAGGAATGCTAATTGTTTGAGATATGACAATTTTACTATGAGAAAAGGATGAGGGTTTTCCGCTGCGCGAGCGTAACGAATGCCCGACGCAGGGGTTGTTGGCAAACGCAGAATAAGCTAATACTTAGACACCATGTGACTGGCGCTAAAGACAGAATACTGTTGGGGAGCATGGTCAACGTCGCCGCGCGCCTGGGCATTACCGCTATCTGGAGATAAGTTATGCCTGAATTAGCTTCTTTAATGGCCTTTGCCGCGGTGGCGCTGGGGTTAGTGTTAACCCCTGGCCCCAATATGATGTATCTCACTTCGCGTTCGATTTGCCAGGGAAAACGCGCTGGCTTTATCTCCCTTGCCGGGGTGGCCGTGGGTTTTTTCTTCTATATGTTGTGTGCCGCTTTCGGCATTACCGCGTTGGTTTTCGCGGTCCCTTACGCCTACGATGCATTGCGTTTGTGCGGGGTCGCTTATTTGCTCTATCTGGCGTGGCAGGCGATTAAACCGGGAGGGCGGCCGATATTCGCGGTGCGCGACTTACCCGCCGACAGTGGGCGTAAGCTGTTTCTGATGGGATTTATCACCAGCCTGGCGAACCCCAAAGTTGCCATCCTGTATTTGTCCCTGCTGCCGCAATTTATCACCCCCGGACTCGGCAGCGTGCTCAGCCAGTCGTTAATATTAGGCTGTACCCAGGTATTAATCAGCGTGGCGGTGAACGGCCTGATTATCTTGCTGGCCGGGCAGGTGGCGCTTTTTCTTGGTCGGCGACCGGGCTGGCAACAATTTCAACGCTGGCTGATGGCGACGGTACTGGCCGGGATGGCGGTTAAGATCGCTTTTGAGGCCAGAAAATAACCGGGTTTACCGGGGAAAGGTTAGCCAGCGAGACCTGTCGCTGGCCAACCTCGCGCCCTGATGCCTTTCTTCCACAGAGAAAGGCTCTCCACGCTCTAACATGCTGAAACATTTCTGCCAGATCATTAGCAACCTTTCAGTAGGGCTAACGCCGCGATAAGGCTATGCTTCCCGGCCGTTACGCCGTTGGTTTTTCCCGTGATCCAGGTGATGTACCGCTAATGCCCCTTTTGAGAGATGAAATTCGCGACCACTCCGCGGAAGAGATGCTGTTTATCCGCCGGGCCGCAATCGCCTTTCTGCTGGTGGTGGTCTGCTTTGGCGTGCTGATTTTCAACCTCTACCATCTGCAGGTGGAGCAGCACGATTTCTACCAGACCCGCTCCAACCAAAACGATATCAAAATGCTGCCCATCGCCCCCAGCCGCGGGCTGATATTCGATCGCAACGGCATTCCGCTGGTGCAGAATATTACCCTGTATCGCCTGCAGGTGATCCCGAGCAAAATTCCCGATATGGCCGCGCTGCTGCAAAGCCTGACGCCGATTGTCGACCTGACGCCGGACGACATCGCCAGTTTCCGCGACGATATGCACCACAGCAGCCGCTATAAAGCGGTTACCCTCAAGTCCGACCTCAGCGACGTAGAGGTGGCCCGCTTCGCGGTCAACGAATTCCGTTTCCCCGGGGTGACGGTGGAGAGCTACCAGCAGCGTGAATACCCCTACGGCGCAGAGCTGGCGCACGTGGTGGGCTATGTGTCGAAAATCAACGACAGCGACCTGCAGCGGCTGGCGAAAGACGGTGAAGAGGAGAACTATGCTGCCGACCACAATATCGGCAAGCAGGGGATCGAAGGCTATTACGAAAAAGCGCTCCACGGCACCACCGGCTACCAGGAGGTGGAGGTGGATAACCACGGCCGGGTGGTACGTCTGCTGAAAGAGGTACCGCCGGTAGCCGGGAAAAACCTTTACCTGACCCTTGACCTGCACCTGCAGCAGTATATCGAGTCGGTGCTGAAGGGGCAGCGCGCGGCGGTGGTGGTGGTCGATCCCCGGGATGGCGGGGTACTGGCGATGGTCTCCAGCCCCAGCTACGATCCTAACCCGTTCGTCAAAGGCATCGGCTATCAGGCCTATAAATCGCTGCTGGATAACCCCGACCGACCGTTAATCAACCGTGTCACCCAGGGGCTGTATCCCCCGGCCTCGACGGTGAAGCCCTATATGGCGCTCTCGGCGCTCTCCGCGGGCGTGATCACGCCGAATACCACCTTCTTCGGGGCGCCGACGTGGACGCTGCCGGGCACGCAACGCCGCTATCGCGACTGGCTGAAAACCGGCCACGGGATGCTCAACGTCACCAAAGCCATTGAAGAGTCCGCAGACACCTTTTTCTACCAGGTTGCCTTCGAGATGGGTATCGACCGGATCCATGAGTGGCTGAGCAAGTTCGGCTACGGCCAGTCTACCGGCATCGATCTCAATGAGGAGTATGCCGGGGTACTGCCGAGTCGGGCGTGGAAGCAGCGGGTGCATAAAAAGCCCTGGTATCAGGGGGATACCATCTCCGTCGGCATCGGCCAGGGATACTGGATCGCCACTCCCATCCAGATGGTGAAAGCGCTCACCACGCTGCTGAACAACGGCAAGGTGCAGGATCCGCATCTGCTCTATTCGATGAAGCAGGGCAATCATGTGGAACGTTATCAGCAGCCGGCGAACCTGCCGCAGGTCGGCGATCCGAAATCCCCGTACTGGGGCATTGTGCGCAACGGCATGTATGGGATGGCGAATCTGCCCAACGGCACCGGCTATAAACTGTTCCATACCGCGCCGTATCAGATTGCGGCAAAGTCCGGGACCTCGCAGGTGTTCAGTCTGAAGCAAAACCAGACCTATAACGCCAAAATGATCCCGGTGCGTCTGCGCGACCACATTTTCTATACCCTCTTTGCCCCTTATCAGCATCCGAAGGTGGCGATGGCGCTGATCCTGGAGAACGGCGGCGGGGACGGGGTGGTGGCCGGACCGACGGCGCGCGCCATCCTGGACCATATTTTTGTCCCGCAGCAGGCGCCGGCGGCGGCCGCCGACGTGCCGCAGCGGGAGAGCGCGGACGCCCAGTAAGCGGCAGGACTTATTCCGCAGGCGCATCGTTCATAGAAATTGGTTATTTGTCCCCTTATCTTCCCGGCGGCATAGTATTTTTAAGGAACATGACGAGTGAGGAGGAAGGGTGACACGTAAGCGATTATTGCTGGTTCAGACCGGGACGCCCCCGGCAGCCATCCGCGAGGAGCATGGCGATCTGCCGCGCTGGTTCCGCACGCTGCTGGCGCCGTGGCAGGCGCAGCTCACCGCGGTACGGGTGTTTGAGGACGAGCCGCTGCCGGCGCCGGATCGCCAGACGGTGGCGGTGCTGACCGGCTCCTGGGCGATGGTTTCCGACCGCCTGGCGTGGAGCGAACGGACCGCCGACTGGATCCGTCAGGCGGTGGCTATCGGCATGCCGCTGTTCGGCGTTTGCTATGGCCATCAGCTGATGGCTCATGCCCTGGGTGGCGAGGTGGCGTATCATCCAGCCGGACGGGAAAGCGGCAGCCAAACCGTTTCGCTATCGCCATGGGGTGTCGACGACCCGCTGCTCCGGGACCTGCCGGCCGCCTTTCCCGCGCATCTGAGCCATATGCAAACCATTACCCGCCTGCCGGAGGGGGCCACGGTGCTGGCCGCGTCCGCTCACGACCCCCACCAGATCGTGCGCTACGGGCCGCTTGCGGTCTCCACGCAGTTTCACCCGGAGTTCACCGCGCCGATTGCCCGCGCGCTGATCCGCTACCGGGAGGCGGTGCTGCAGGCAGAGGGCATCGACCCGCAGCGGTTATACAATGAGGTGCAGGAGAGCCCGCAGGCCGCGGCAATCCTCACGCGCTTCGTCAGCGCCTTTCTGCCCCCTGATGCACCCGGCCATTAATCCCCTGCAGTGAATAGCACCCGCCAGCGGCGACGCCGGCGGGACATCTCGTGGGCCAGGTCGACGACCGCTTCGACGCGCAGCGCGTCAGCCGCCTGCGCCGTCAGCTCCGGTAAAGCATACTTCTGACGCAGGGCGGCCAGCGCCTGCGCCTCGGGCGGCGTCCGGGCGCGGACCTGTGCGGCCAGGCGCTGCTGTAGCGGCCTGAAGGCCGCCTCATCCAGCGGCGGCAGCTGGCGCAGAAAGGTTTTGCAACAGCGCAGCAGTTCCACGGCGCGGCGATCCGGGGACTGGAGCGCCATCAGCAGCCCGTCGCGATCGGCGACGCGCTGATAGCGGCAGCTCACCACATAGCCAATCTGCTGCTCTACCCGCAGGCGCTGGAAGAAGAGCGGTTCGCAGCGCTGCGCCAGCACCCGCAGAGCCGCCAGCGAGGCGCCATCCGGCAGCGGAATAAAGACCAGCAGCGCCGTATCGCCCCCGGGGAAAGCCAGCCGTTCGACGCCGCGCCGGCAGGGGCCGGGGAGGCTGCCCGGCGGGTTGACCGGGACGGTAAGCAGGCTCAGCTGGCGCGCGACCCACCGCGCATCCTCCGCGCGGCCGCCGGCCAGGGCCGCCAGCCAACCAGCCTGATGCTCTGATGTGGCCAACCGTTCGGGGAGCTGGGCCATGAGATGACGGATAGCAATACTCTCCGGCGGCGGGGTCAGCGGGTCGGCCGGGAGCGCGAGCTGCCGCACGATGGCCTGCAGAATAGCCTCCGGCCGCCGGCCGGCAGCTGGCAACTGCAGGAGCAGCTGCCAGCTGCCGTCGACGCGATGCCACTCGCCGTGGCCCCCGGCGTGGCGCAGCGCGGCGAGCAGCGGGCGCAGCTGTTCCCCGCGCGCCAGCCCCTCGGCCTGAGTGGGCGAGCAGGAGAAGGGCGGTCGGAGCAGGAGCCTCGGCGGCTCTCCCGATGACGGGAGGTGGAGCAGCGGCGCGGCTTGCGCCGGACTTTCGGCCACGAGGCCGCCAGCGGCTTGCGGATAAAAAGCGAATTTCAGCGCCGGGGCAGTGACCGGGCGGCGGCGCCAGCGGCTGAGCGGCAGGCTAAAGCCCTGGGTGGCAACAGGCTCCCCTGGGGAAAGGGTCTGGCAGGCCAGGCTGACCGTAGGGGCGGCTTGCAGGGCGGCGCAAAAATCGGCGAACCCGACGGGCGGCGCGCCGGGGGCAAAGCCGAATGCCCGCTGGCGCAGCTGATCGAGGGGCGACAGCGCCTGAAAACGGCGCCGGGAGAGCTGATAGTAGTGTTGCTGCTGGTCTGGCGTCGTCCGCTGTAGCGCCTGCAGCCAGTGGGTTATCTGCCGGTCGACCTGTTCCGGCTGGTCGCTGGCGAAGACCAGCGCCAGCCAGCCGAGGTGCCGATCCTGATACAGCCAGTTCAGCGCGACCTCGTGCGCCTGACCACGCTGGCGCAGCCCGGCCATCAGGCTGCCGGGGGCTTCATCGAGCAAAAACTCGCGCAGTAAGGTGACGTTGTCACTTAAGGCGATCAGCGGACAGCGCCACAGGGCGGGCCGGGCGTCGACCGCCAGCTGCAGCTCAGTGGTCTCGCCCAGGCGCAGCGGCGGCGCCGGCGGCGGAGCCTCGCCTGCGGCAAGCCCGGCGGCGAAACGGACCGCCAGCTCGCCGAGCGCCTCCAGCGACTGCGGTCCCTGCAGCCAGAGCTGCATCCGCCGGGCGACGTAATGGGTGTGGTGAAAATCGCGTAAGGCCGCCTGCAGTGCAGGGAGATCGCCCGCCAGCGCGTCGGCGCTGCCTACCTGAAAGCGGCGAAACGCCGCGGGCGCGCTGGCGGCGTGACGCACGGCGGCTTCCCGGCGCGACGGCTCATGCTGCTGGATAAGGCGGTACTCGGCGTCAATCACCGCCACTTCGCGCTGAATATCTTCCCTGAGCAGCCGCGGCGCCTGCAGCATCTCCTGTAGACGCGCGACACCGTCAGCCAGACCATCGGCGGCGACCTCGAAAAAGAACGCGCTATGGCGGGCCAGGGTGGTGGCATTCACGCTTCCGCCCTGGCGCTGCACCCAGCCCATCAGCCGGTCATCATCCCGGTAGCGCTCACCGCCGTAAAACAACAGGTGTTCCAGCAGGTGCGCCAGCCCGGGGAAGCGCGAGGGTTCGTGGTGGCTGCCGGCGGCGACCCGCGCCAGGGCCGCCGCGCGTTCGGCCTGCGGCTGATAGACCAGGGTGGCCTGCAGGCCGCCCGGCAGCGTGACGGTGCGGGTCGCCAGCGTCATTACAGGTCCCGGGTTTTGTAGATCAGCTGCGAGCTGGCCCGGTTGCGGAACTGCAGCTGGCTGACTTTTATCTCGCTGCAGGCCGCTTCGCGCCGGGCGTCGAGGATTTTGTGATGATGCGGGGATTTGCTGCACACCGGGTCGGCGTTATCGGCGCTGCCGGTCAGCATAAAGGCCTGGCAGCGGCAGCCGCCGAAGTCTTTCTCTTTTTCATCACAGGAGCGGCACGGCTCCGGCATCCAGTCATACCCGCGGTAACGATTGAAGCCGAACGAGTCATACCAGATCGACTCCAGACTCTGCTCCAGCACCGACGGAAACGCCACCGGCAGCTGGCGCGCGCTGTGGCACGGCAGGGCGGTGCCTTCCGGGGTGACGCTGAGGAAAATCGATCCCCAGCCGCCCATGCAGCCTTTCGGCCGCTCTTCGTAATAGTCCGGGGTGACAAACAGCAGGTTGGTGAGGTTGCCGCTGGCGGCCATTTTCCGCCGGTAGTCGGCGACCACCTGTTCGGCGCGGGCGATCTGCTCCCGGGTCGGCAGCAGCCCCTCGCGATTGAGGAACGCCCAACCGTAAAACTGGCAGGTGGCCAGCTCAACGTCATCCGCTTCCAGCTCAATGCACAGCGCGATAATTTTATCCAGCTGATCGATGTTGTGCCGGTGCAGAACGAAGTTGAGCACCATCGGATAGTCGCGCGCTTTCACCGCTCTGGCCATCGCCAGCTTCTGCTGGAAGGCTTTTTTGTTGCCGGCCAGCGCGGCGTTGAGCACTTCATCGCTGGCCTGGAAGCTAATCTGGATATGGTCCAGCCCGGCCTCGCTGAAGGCGTCGAGTTTGCTCTCCGTCAGCCCTATCCCGGAGGTGATCAGGTTGGTATAAAACCCTAGGTCGCGCGCGGCGCGGATCAGCTCCGGCAGATCTTTACGGGTCAGCGGCTCGCCGCCGGAAAAGCCCAGCTGTACGCTGCCCATCGCCCGCGCCTGGCGAAAGACCTCGATCCATTGTTCGGTCGTCAGCTCTTTTTCCTGTTGGGCGAAGTCCAGCGGATTCGAACAGTAGGGGCACTGCAACGGGCAGCGATAGGTTAGCTCCGCCAGCAGCCACAGCGGCGGATTGACGGCGGGTTTACGCTGGCTCACGGCAGGTGATCCACTTCTGTTGACAGGCTATCTGCAGGAACTCGATGACGTCGTCATCAACACCTCCGGCTTCCGGGAAGCGGTCGTTGAGCATGGCGATAATCGCCGCGACGTCGCGCCGGCCATCCACCAGCTCGAGGATCGCCGCGGCGGTCTCATTGAGTTTGGCCATTCCCTCCGGATAGAGGATCACATGGCTCTCCTGGGCGGCTTCCCACTGCAGGCGGTAGCCGCGACGAAAGGCAACGATGGAGGTTTTTTGCATGATTACACCAGTCGGGTCGTGTGCCAGGCCGCCTTGTCGGTGACCGTATGATAGGGCGGGCGCTGCAGGGCATAGGCCATGGTCATGGCGTCGAGCATCGACCATAAAATGTCGAGCTTAAACTGCAGGATCTCCAGCATCCGGTTCTGTTTCTCAGCGCTGTCGCAGTAGGCCTTCGCCAGCGCCAGGCCATGCTCCACGTCGCGGTTGGCCTGGCTCAGACGGCTGCGGAAGTAAAAATAGCCTTCCTCTTTGATCCACGGATAGTGCTGCGGCCAGCTGTCGAGGCGCGACTGATGGATCTGCGGAGCGAACAGCTCGGTCAGGGAGCTGCAGGCCGCCTCCTGCCAGCAGGCGCGACGGGCGAAGTTAAGATAGGCATCCACCGCGAAGCGCACGCCGGGCAGCACGTGGCGCTCGCTGAGCAGATCGTCGCGGCTCAGACCGACCGCTTCCCCCAGCCGCAGCCAGGCTTCAATCCCGCCGTCCTCGCCGTGGCTGCCATCGTGGTCGAGGATCCGCTGCACCCATTTGCGCCGGGTCTGCGCGTCCGGGCAGTTGGCCATGATCGCCGCGTCTTTCAGCGGGATAGTGGTCTGGTAATAAAACCGGTTCGCCACCCAGCCCTGAATTTGCTCGCGGGTCGCGTCGCCGTTATGCATGGCGATGTGGTAAGGGTGGTGAATATGGTAGAAGGCGCCTTTGGCCCGCAGGGCCGCTTCAAAGGCCTGCGGCGACAGCGTGTCGGTGATCAGCATGCGATATCCTGAAGGGTGATAGCCATCCCGTCCCAGCTCACTTCAATCCCCTGCTGCGTCAGCGCCTGACGCTGGGGAGAGCGCTCATTAAGGATCGGGTTGGTGTTATTGATATGAATAAGAATTTTGCGTTTTGCCGGCAGGGAGGCCAGCAGGGCCATCATCCCGTGCTCATCGCCGAGCGCCAGGTGGCCCATATCGCGGCCGGTATTGCGCCCGACGCCGGCGGCCTGCAGTTCGTCATCCTGCCAGACGGTGCCATCGATCAGCAGACAGTCCGCTTTTTGCAGCCAGGGCAGAATGGTCTCATCCGGCTCACCGAGCCCCGGAGCGTAGAACAGCGTCTGCCCGTTGTGGCGGTTTTCGATAAACAGCGCCACGTTATGGCCCGGCAGCGGCCGGTCGCGATACGGCGAATAGGGCGGCGCATTGCTGGCGATAGGCACCGCGGTAAACCGCAAATCAGGACAGGCGTCAACGGTAAAAGGCTGCTGCGGCGCGATGGGGTGATGCACCAGGCCGCCGTTCCAGTGGCGCAGCATGGTAAACACCGGGAAGCCGGTGGAGAGATCCTCATGGACCTCCGGGGTGCACCACACCTGGTGCGGGCAGCCTTCGCGCAGGCTGAGTAACCCGGTAGTGTGGTCGATCTGGCTGTCGGTGAGAATAATGCCGCCGATATGCGTTCCGCGCAGCACGCCGGCTTTATTCAACTCGGGCGTGTGGGCAATCTGCTGGCTGATATCCGGCGAGGCGTTGCACAGCACCCACTCTTGACCGTTATCGCTGACGATGATCGACGACTGGGTGCGGGCGCTGGCCTGGATCGTGCCGTCGCGTAGACCCTGACAGTTGGCGCAGTTGCAGTTCCATTGCGGGAAACCGCCGCCGGCGGCGGAACCGAGGACTTTAATGAACATGAAGACGGACCGGGTAATGAAAAAAGAGGCCCGCGCGAACGGCGGGCGGGGCGATTAGCGGTTAGAAATGTACAGCGTCACTTCCAGACCGAGACGTAAATCGATAAAAGCAGGTTTCTTCCACATGTTTTGTTCCTCTTAAAAATGACGACAGGCCTCACGGATAATGCAGGATCTGTGACGGCCGCCGCATATTGCGCTTCACCGGGAGAGAGATCAACCCGGAATCTGTAAGGAATTAACTTTATGTTTACAATATAACCTATTGTTGCCAAACATTTTTTAATACCCGCAGCCAGTTACGCCACAGCAGCTTATCCAGCACCAATTGATCATAGCCGCTGTCACGCAAGGCATTGATAAGCCGCGGTAAGCCGGCCACATCCCCCAGCGCGTCCGGCAGGGTGACGCCGTCAAAATCCGAACCAAGGGCCACATGATCCTCACCCATTATGTTAATAAGATAGTCGATATGCCGGATGATGGTGGCGAAGGGCGTGTCGCTATCGCGCCGTCCGTCGGCGCGCAGGAAGGCGTTGCCGAAATTAACGCCCACTACGCCGCCGCTGTCGCGGATCGCCCGCAGTTGCCGATCGGTCAGGTTGCGCGGCTGTGGGCACAGGGCGTGGGCATTGGAGTGGGTGGCCACCAGCGGGGCGGTGGAGTGACGGGCGGTATCCCAAAAGGCCTGTTCATTCATGTGCGAAACATCGATCTGCATCTTCAGGGCGTTGGCCTGGGCAATGAGCGCGATGCCCTCGCCGGTAAGACCCGGCCCGCTGTCCGGACTGCCGGGAAAGGCGCCGGTGACCCCGCAGCCAAAGCGATTGGCGATGTTCCAGAACGGACCAATGCTGCGCACCCCGGCGCGATAAAAGTCCTGCAGATCTTCGCCCTGGGCGTCAAACCCGCCGGCGCCTTCGATGTGCGCCACCATCGCCAGCGCATTATCCTGACGGCAGCGTTCGATATCCGCCGCGCTCAGGCACAGCCGCGCGCGGCTGGCGTCATGGGCGCAAATCGCCTTGAGGATAGCCAGCTGCTGCCAGAGGATCGTTAATGGGTCCCACTCCTGACTGGCGTACTGGGGCGCCACGCGGGCGATATACTCCTGCGGCGGTACAAAGAGGGCGAACAGGCCGCCGGCCAGACCGCCCTGGCGAATTCGCGGATAATCGAGGTGGCCGTTCTCTATCCCGGCAAAGAAAGCGTTCACCGGATCCTCGCGATGGTGAAGCCAGAGATTCAGCAGCAGGTCATTGTGACCATCAAAAATCGCCACAGCGGGCTCCTGGGTTATCAGGTGGTAAAAATGGCTGTCACGGTAGCGGATTTATGCCCGGGGGCAAGCAGAAATTCACAAGCCAGCAACAATTGCCAACATTGATTATGTATCACACTGTATCCCGCGGCGGATCGCTGACATGAAGAGATAAAAACGGCCCCGGTCGGGAACACGGCGGATACAAATTTCCGCTTAACTGGTTACGTACTCTCTTGATGACGATAAAAGGTGACATAGCGATGAACAGATTATCCCTGATCCGGTATACCAGCGCCGCGGCGCTGGGGTTATCCACCCTGTGGTCCGCCGCCGTTTGCGCCGCTGAAGACGCGGGGGCGTTCGACAAGATCCACCAGATCCACGCCGGCGATCTGAATATTGGCTACGTGGATATCGGCCCGCGCGACGGCCAGCCGGTGATTCTGCTGCACGGCTGGCCCTACGATATTCAGAGCTATGCCCAGGTGGCGCCAGCTTTAGCGCAGAAGGGCTACCGGGTGATTGTGCCGTATCTGCGCGGCTACGGCACCACCCGTTTCCTCTCCGCCAGCACGCCGCGTAACGGTCAGCCGTCGGCGATGGCGGCCGATATTGTCCATCTGATGGATGCCCTGAACATCAGGCAGGCGGATCTGGCCGGCTTTGACTGGGGGGCGCGCACGGCGGATATCGTCGCCGCGCTGTGGCCGCAGCGGGTGAAATCCCTGGTCTCGGTGAGCGGGTATCTGATCAGCAGTCAGCAGATTGGCGAAAAACCGCTGCCGCCGCAGGCGGAGCTGTCGTGGTGGTATCAGTTCTATTTTGCCACTCCGCGCGGGGAAGCCGGTTACCGGCAGAACACCCATGACTTTGCGAAATTTATCTGGCATCAGGCGTCGCCGCAGTGGCCATTCAGCGACGCAACCTTTGCCAAAACCGCCCGGGCGCTGGATAACCCGGACCACGTGGCGATCACCATCAGCAACTACCGCTGGCGCCTGGGACTGGAGAAGGGGGAAGCGAAGTATGCCAGCTATGAACAACGGCTGGCGGCGCTGCCGCCGATTACGGTGCCCACCATCACTCTGGAAGGGGCGAATAACGGCGCGCCGCATCCGGCTCCCGCCAGCTACCGGGCCAAATTTACCGGTAAATATGAGCACCGGGATCTGCAGGGGCCGGTGGGCCATAACCCGCCGCAGGAGGACCCGACGGCGTTTGTGCAGGCGGTGGTGGATGCCGATCGTTTGTAACCCGCGCCTTGCCGGCGGCGCGACGTTGCGCTTCCGGCAACACGGCTTATGCTTGTGAAGAGTCTAATTTGCCGCAGGAGCAGCCTTTGGAGCGTATTGACCACATCCTGGTCGTCGATGACGACCGCGACATCCGGGAACTGATTGTCGACTATCTGGAAAAATCGGGATACCGCGCCAGCGGCGCGGCGAACGGCAAAGCCATGTGGTCGGTGCTCAAAAACCATCAAATCGACCTGATTGTGCTGGATATCATGATGCCGGGGGAGGATGGCTTAACGCTCTGTCGCCAGCTGCGCGCAAACCCGCAACAGGATATCCCGGTGCTGATGCTCACCGCCCGCACCGACGACAGCGACCGGATCCTCGGCCTTGAGATGGGGGCTGACGACTATCTGGTGAAGCCCTTTGTGGCCCGCGAACTGCTGGCGCGCATCAAAGCCATTTTACGCCGCACCCGGGCGCTGCCGCCCAACCTGCAGATCACCGAGGCGGGCAGGCTGATCGCGTTTGGCGACTGGCTGCTCGATACCGCCGCCCGCCATCTGCTGGACGACAGCGGGGCGATTGTCGCCCTCAGCGGGGCGGAGTATCGACTGCTGCGGGTGTTTCTCGACCATCCCCAGCGGGTGCTGAACCGCGATCAGCTGCTGAATCTGACCCAGGGACGCGACGCCGAACTGTTTGAGCGGTCAATTGACCTGCTGGTGAGCCGGCTGCGACAGCGCCTGCGGGAGGATGCCCGCGAGCCAGCCTACATTAAGACGGTGCGCAGCGAAGGCTATGTGCTGTCGGTCCCGGTCTCCATCCGCGAGAGGCATGAATGAGGTTCTGGCCCGCCTCGCTGCAGTCGAGGCTGATGGCGCTGCTGTTTCTGGCGCTGCTGCTGGCGAATACCTTAACCCTGTCGCTGCTGTTTTATGAGCGTATGAGCAGCGCCCGCAGCGTGATGCTGGGCAATCTGGCCTCTGATGTCGCCACCAGCGTGGCGATCCTCGACCGTCTGCCGCCCGCTGAACGCCCGCAGTGGCTGCCGAAGCTGGCGCGCGGCAACTACCGCTATCAGCTGGACGCCGGCGAACGCGGCGACTACCCGGACAGCTGGCGCGCCCGGGACGCGGCGCGATCCCTGCAGGAGGCGTTGAGCGCGCAGTATCCGGTGAGTATTGTGGCGATCCCCGGTCCGCGGCAGCATATCCAGGCCCATATTACCCTCCACGATGGCGCCCCCTTAACCCTCGACCTGTGGCCGAAACTACCGCCCATCGCCCGCTGGCTGCCGGTGGTGCTGATCGCTCAGTTTGTCCTCCTGCTGGCCTGCGCCTGGTACGCGGTTCGCCAGGTACTGCAGCCCATTACTCGCTTTACCCATGCGGTGAATGCGCTTGAGCCGGCCAGCGACACGGCGGGAACCATGGCCGAGCAGGGGCCGGAGGAGGTGCGCCGTGCCGCCCGCGCGTTTAACGCGATGCAGACCCGCATCCACGATCATCTGCAGGAGCGGGCGCGGATCCTCGCCGCCATCTCCCACGATCTGCAAACCCCGATCACTCGGATGAAGCTGCGGGTGGAGATGGCCGACCAGCCTGAACTGCGCGACAAACTGCTGCAGGATCTCGACAATATGACCCGCCTGGTACGCGAAGGTATCGCCTTCGCCCGCACCTCGCAGCCGCTGGAGGAGGCGCGCCAGCGGCTGAACCTTGACGCCTTTCTCGACAGCATCGCCTGCGATTATGCCGATGTCGGCCGGCCGGTGCGGTTTTGCCCCGAGGCGCGCGCCGGAGTGGTGTGGATCCCACCGCAGGCCCTGCGCCGGGTGATGACCAACCTTATCGATAACGGGCTGAAATTCGGCGCCACGGTAACGGTCGCCCTGAACCGCGACGCCGCCGGGGATATCATCATTCATGTGCTGGATGAGGGGCCGGGGATCCCTGAGGCGTCGCTGCAGGCGGTGCTACAGCCCTTTTTTCGCCTGGAGGACTCGCGCAATCGCGATACCGGCGGCACCGGCCTGGGGCTGGCGATCGCCGCGCAGCTGGTCAGCCAGATGAACGGCACGCTGCGCCTGGCCAATCGCCCGCAGGGCGGTCTGGATGCCAGCGTGCGTCTCGCCGCGCAGGGATTGTATCCTGCTGTATCACCGGCGCAGATAGAAAACTAAGCCGACAATTCTCCCGCTTTCCCGACACATCCGCCCTACATCCCCTTGCTGTAATGTCGCGGCTGCCACCTTCGGCAGCGATGGCATAATGAGGAGAAGGCGATGTCGATATTGATTGCATTTTTGGGCGGGATGTTAACCCTGCTAAGCCCCTGCACGCTGCCGGTGATCCCGCTGCTGTTCGCCAGCGTCCGGGGCCGCCGGGGGCAACTGGCGATCATGCTGGCGGGCATGGCGCTGATGTTCGGCGCTGTGTCGTGGCTGGTAACGGTCGCCAGCGGTTGGGTCGTGAATCTGACGCTGGCTGGGCGCGGCCTGGCGCTGGCGTTCTTCGCTCTTGTCGGGCTGAGCCTGCTTTCGCCGCGCGTCGCGCAGCGGCTGACGTCACCCCTGGTGGCGTTGGGGAATCAGCTTAACGACGCCAGCTCACGCCAGCGCGGCTGGATCGGTTCGCTGCTGGCCGGGCTGGCGGTGGGTCTGCTGTGGGCGCCATGCGCCGGGCCGGTACTGGGGGCGATACTGAGCCTGGGCTTTGTGCAGCCGGGCCAGGCGACCACCGGCGGGTTGCTGTTAGCCTACGGCGGCGGCGGGGCGCTGATGTTATTCCTGCTCGGGTGGTGCGGTGCGGCGTTGATTGCCCGTCTGCGTCGCGGGCTGGCGTTCGGCGAACGACTGCGCCGGCTGGCGGGGGTAGCGATGCTGGCCTCGGTGGCGCTGATCGTCAGCGGCGGCGACCGCTATTTGCAAAGCGCGGGAGGATGGAGTCAGGCGCTGGAGCAGCGGCTGGCCGCCCGTCTGCCGCAGCCAACGCAGAAAACGGTTCTGCAACCGATCGCGACGCCCGAGCCCAGCAGCGCGATGCCTTCGCTGGCGGGGGGCAGCGCATGGCTCAATAGCCCGGCGTTAACCCCGGAGAGTCTGAAAGGCAAAGTGGTGCTGGTGGACTTCTGGACCCGGGAGTGCATCAACTGTCAGCATACCCTGCCTTACGTGCGCGACTGGGCGAACAAATACCGCGCGGCCGGGCTGGTGGTGATTGGCGTTCATACCCCGGAATATCCCTGGGAGCGTTCGCTACCGCTGCTGCGCCAGGCGGTGAAGGACTGGCGGATAACCTACCCTGTGGTGGCGGATAATGAGTACGCCCTCTGGAACGCCTTCGGCAATCAGTACTGGCCGGCGCATTACATTTTCGACGCACGTGGGCAACTGCGCTATACCGCCTTCGGCGAAGGGGATTATGCCCGCCAGGAGCAGGTGATCCAGCAGCTGCTGCAGGAGAGCAAAGCCTGACCCGCGGACGTCGGTGACTGCCGGACGGTTCCCTTTATCCCTTATGCTCATTGCCGGGCGGCGCTACGCTTGCCCGGCCTACAGGAGCGCGCAGGGAGAATGTAGGCCCGGTAAGGCGCAGCCGCCACCGGGCATTGAAACGGGAAGGGGACTGGATGCCTGTTGCCGGGCGGTGCTGCACTTGCCCGGCCTACAGGAGCGCGCAGGGAGAATGTAGGCCCGGTAAGGCGCAGCCGCCACCGGGCATCGAAGCGGGAACGGTGCTGGATGCTCATTGCCGGGCGGCGCTACGCTTGCCCGGCCTACAGGAGTGCGCAGGGAGAATGTAGGCCCGGTAAGGCGCAGCCGCCACCGGGCGTTGAAACGGGAAGGGTGCTGGATGCCTGTTGCCGGGCGGCGCTGCGCTTGCCCGGCCTACGGGGTTACGGAGCCGCGTGTAGGCCCGGCCAGGCGGGTTACGGAGCCGCGTGCAGGCCAGGTAAGGCGCAGCCGCCACCGGGCGTTGAAACGGGAAGGGTGCTGAATGCCTGTTGCCGGGCGGCGCTACGCTTGCCCGGCCTGGGGGGTTACGAAGCCGCGTGTAGGCCCGGTAAGGCGGGTTACGTAGCGGGTGGAGACAGAATCTTGGCCGGGGTAACAGACGTTGCCGAACGGTTCCCTCTCCCTCCGGGAGAGGGTTAGGGTGAGGGAAACTGGCGTGACACTGTCACCGAACAACCCACTCCTGCAGGGCCTCGGACATCAGTTCGCCGAGCAGCGTGACCGCGGCGGAATGGGGTTCCTGACGCGGGGTTTGTTGCAGACTGACGGCCAGGTTGCCGGGGGATGGCAGTGATCCGCCGGCGGGGCGCAGATTGCCTGGCATGCCGATGCGGCTGCGTACCGTCAGCCCCAGGCCGGCCTGCACCGCCGCCCAGATGCCGCTCAGGCTGTGGCTGACGAACACCACCTGCCAGGGGATCCCTGCGGCATCGAGACAGGCAATAGCGCGGGAACGCATCAGGCACGGGCTGTCGAACATCACCAGCGGCAGCGGCTCGCCGGACGCCAGCCGCGCGCGAACGTCAAAGTCAGGATGCGCAATCCACGCCAGCGGGCAGCGGCCCAGCCCGGGGCCCTGATCTTCGGTTTGCCACAGCAGCGCCAGATCCAGCGTCTGCTCCGCCAGCGCCTGGCGCAGCGGGCCATTGCGATCCACCCTGGCGACGATCCGCACCTGCGGATGGTGGCGGGTAAACTGCCCAAGGATCCCCGGCATTAGCGATTCGCCAAAATCTTCCTGCATGCCAAGGTGAATTTCGCCAGTGAGCCGTTCGCCCTGCAGCGCGCGCAGGGTTTCATCATTGAGCGCCAGCAGCCGTCTGGCGTAGCTCATTAGCTTTTCGCCCTCCGCGGTCAGCGCCAGGTGACGCCCCTGTTTAACCACCAGCGCGGCGCCGCACTGACTCTCCAGCTTTTTGAGCTGGGCGCTGACGGCGGAGGTGGAGCGCGCCAGACGCTGCGCCGCCAGGGCGAAGCTGCCGCACTCCATGCCGGTCACAAAGCTGCGCAGGGCGTCGAGATCGAGGCCGGGTAAGCGTTTCTCCATTATCATCCTTATTACCGGGACGTTGGATTCTGGCGATTGCCATTATCGGGACCTTACTGTGGCATCGCGGCGGGAAGGCGTCAACGGACCCTGCGGCGAGAAGCGTAGAAGTCGCGCAGGCAGGCATAAAAAAAGCCGATAAGGGAACTTATCGGCTTAGTGCAGGCAGGGCTGGCCGCTGAGCGGGGCGACAGGCGCCGCCTCACTCAGGCAGATTATTGCGCCAGCAGCTCCTGAGCGGTGCGCTCCACCAGGCTCAGCAGGACCTTCACATCATCCAGCGTCACCACCGGGTTCAGCAGGGTCAGCTTCAGGCAGGTAACGCCGTTGTGCTCGGTCACGCCAACGTTGGCGCGGCCGGAAGCCAGCAGGGCGTCGCCGACGCGCTGGTTGAGCAGGGCGATAGCCGCCGCGTCGCTCTGCGCCATCTGCGCCGGACGAGAACGGAACAGCACGCTCGCCAGCTGCGGCTGCATCACCAGCTCCAGCGTCGGCTGCGACTTCACGTACTCCGCGACGTTTTTCGCCATGGTGACGCCGTGATCGATGATCGCCGCATACTGTTTCTGCCCCAGCGCTTCGAGGCCCATCCACAGCTTCAGGGCATCGAAGCGGCGGGTGGTCTGCAGCGATTTAGAAACCAGGTTCGGCACGCCGTGTTCTTCATCGAACTCGGAGTTCAGATAGGCCGCCTGATAACGCATCAGCTCGTAATGGCGGGCATCCTTCAGCAGGAAGGCACCGCAGCTGATGGTCTGGAAGAACTGCTTGTGGAAGTCCAGGGTAACGGAATCCACCAGCTCCAGACCGTCAAGATAGTCGCGATACTGCTCAGACAGCAGCAGCGCGCCGCCCCAGGCCGCGTCAACGTGCAGCCAGATCTGATGCTCCGCGGCGATACCGGCGATGTCGCGCAGCGGGTCGATAGCCCCCGCGTCGGTCGTCCCGGCGGTGGCGACGATCGCCATGATCTGTTCGCCGTTAGCCTGCGCCTGCGCAATCTTCGCCTTCAGGTCGGCCACGTCCATCCGCGCGAATTCGTCGGTTTTCACCAGCGTAACCGAGCGGTAGCCGAGACCCATCAGCGCCATGTTCTTCTGCACCGAGAAGTGGGCGTTTTCCGAGCACAGCACTTTGTACTGGCGGATATCCCCCGGCAGTCCATCCTGCTGGATGGAGTGTCCCTGACGGGCGAAGAAGGCGTCGCGCGCCAACATCAGGCCCATCAGGTTGCTCTGGGTGCCGCCGCTGGTGAAGACGCCGGCGTCGCCTGCCGGATAGCCGACCCGGGCGCGCAACCACTCGATCAGCTTCATCTCAATGATGGTCGCCGACGGGCTCTGATCCCAGGAGTCCATGCTCTGGTTGGTGGCGTTGATCAGCACTTCCGCCGCCTGGCTAATCACCAGGCTCGGGCAGTGCAGGTGCGCCACGCACTGTGGGTGATGCACCGACAGGCTGTCTTTCAGGAAGTACTCGATCGCACGATCAATCGCCGCCTGGTTACCCAACCCCTGTTCGTTAAATTCAAGGGAGATACGCTCACGCAGTTCGTCAACGCTTTTCCCCTGATACATCTCAGGTTGCTTCAGCCACTGCACAACGGCCTGACTGGTCTGCTCGATAACCTGCTGATAGGCCTCAACGCTCTGCGCCGAACCAGCAAGAATCGGATTCAATGTGGACATGGTGGTCACTGACTCCACTCAGACCGGTTTCACACCGGCGGCCAGCAGGGCCTGTTCAAATTTGTCGAGGAACACATTCAGTTCCGCGTCGCTGATCAGCAGGGACGGCAGCAGGCGCAGCACGCAGCCGTGACGGCCACCGCGCTCCAGAATCAGGCCCGCTTCGAAGCATTTCTTCTGCAGCAGGGCAGAGAGTTCGCCGTCAGCCGGGTAGCAGCCCATGTGATCCTGCGCGTCGTTCGGCTTGACGATTTCGATACCGATCATCAGACCGAGACCGCGAACGTGGCCAATGACCGGGTAGCGCTTCTGCAGCTCCGCCAGTTTGCCTTTCAGCCACTCGCCCTGGGCGGCGACTTTGTCGGCAATGTTGTTGTCGCGCAGGTGACGCAGGGTGGTCAGCCCGGTAGCCATCGCCAGCTGGTTGCCGCGGAAGGTGCCGGTGTGGTGACCCGGTTCCCAGGCGTCGAACTGCTTTTTAATGCCCAGCACCGCCAGCGGCAGACCGCCGCCAACCGCTTTCGACATCACGATGATGTCCGGCTGAATACCGGCGTGTTCGAAGGCGAAGAATTTACCGGTACGGGCAAAGCCGGCCTGCACTTCATCGACGATCAGCAGAATACCGTGCTCTTCGGTCACTTTGCGGATGCGCTGCAGCCACTCGACCGGCGCCGGGTTCACGCCGCCTTCGCCCTGAACGGCTTCGAGGATCACGGCCGCCGGTTTACGGACGCCGCTCTCCACGTCGTTGATCAGGTTTTCGAAGTAGTAGGTCAGCGCTTTGACGCCGGCTTCGCCGCCGATGCCCAGCGGGCAGCGGTACAGGTGCGGGTAAGGCATAAACTGCACTTCCGGCATCATGCCGTTGACCGCCGCTTTCGGCGACAGGTTGCCGGTGACCGACAGCGCGCCGTGGGTCATCCCGTGATAGCCGCCGGAGAAGCTGATCACCGACGTACGACCGGTGTATTTTTTCGCCAGCTTCAGCGCCGCTTCCACGGCGTCAGCGCCGGAAGGACCGGTGAACTGCAGGCAATACTCTTTCCCTTCGCCCGGCAGGCAAGAGAGCAGGTATTCGGAGAAACGATCTTTTAACGGGGTAGTCAGATCGAGAGTATGTAACGGCAAGCCGCTGGTAATGACACTTTGGATGCTCTGCAATACATCAGGGTGGTTGTGGCCCAGAGCGAGAGTACCGGCGCCGGCGAGGCAGTCCAGGTACTGTTTGTTATCCGCATCCGTCAGCCACACGCCTTCAGCTTTAGTGATAGCCAGCGGTAACTTACGCGGGTAACTCCTGACATTCGATTCGAATTCGGCCTGACGGGCCAAAAAGGTTTCGTTGTTTGCGTCTAATAAATCGGCACGTAAAGTATCAATACGGACTTTATCCGTCATCATATCACTCCCACAACCAGCATTGCGGTTGAACGCTGGTTGAATAATTGGTGTAAGGAATTGAATTGGCATTCATAAAGCGCGCACAATATATGGCTTTTTAAATCCGCATTCAACGTTTTATTGATTGCGTTATTTTGACGTTATTCTTACCGGGGTAAAAATTAACGTAACCTGCTGAATTATAATAAAACAACCCTGAGTAACGATAACCCTTTAAAGTGTAATTATTAGTGAGAAAGTCTCTATATTTTTATTGCCGCTGCGTTAAAGCGCTGACGGAAAGCCTTCCGTCAGCGATAGCAAGAGTCAATGCAGCTCAACCGCATAATTTGTTAAAGGTGTAACTTTTTTCACCAACTTATTGTTATATAAAAACTGTTCGTAAGTGTCGTAGCGCGCTTTATCCAGCGCCGCCGGATCGGCGGCGAACAGGGGCACGGTTTGCAGCCACGCCTGATGGTTAAGCTCGGTCTTCAGCTCCGGATGCGCGGCGGCGAACGCCTCCCAGCTCTCCTGCGGATGCGCGCGCAGGTAGCTGACCCCGGCCTGCAGGGCGGTGAGGAATTTACGGATTTTCGCCTCATGAATCGCGTCGCGGTGGGCGACAATCACCAGCTCGTCATAGGCCGGTACGCCATAATCCTCAACGTTCATCACCACCGGGGCTTTGCCCTGCAGCTTCAGCTCCTGCGCTTCTATATTACGATAGCCGCCGATGACCGCGTCCACCTGGCCCGCCAGCAGAGCGCTGGTCAGCTGAAAATTGACGTTGACCAGCTTGATACTGGCCGGATCGATCCCCGCATGCTGCGCCATGGTCGACAGGGTGGCCTGCTCAATGCCGCTGACCGAGTAACCCACCTTCTTGCCTTGCAGATCCGCCGGGGTTTTGATCTGCTTATCCAGGGCGATCACCGTGTTCAGCGGCGAGCCGATCAGGGTGCCCACGCGCACCAGCGGTAACCCTTCGTCAGCGAAGAAGTGCACCTGCGGCTGGTAGGTGATGGCCAGGTCCGCCTGACGGGCGGCCACCATGCGGGGCGGCAGCGCCGGATCCGACGGGGGGACAATCTTGACGTCCAGACCCTGGGCCTTAAAGGCGCCGATCTGCTCGGCCACCATAATCGGCGCATGGTCGGGGTTAATATACCAGTCCAGCACCAGGGTGAGCGGTTCATTGGCCAGCGCGTGACCGCTGAGCAGCGCCGTCAGGGTTGCTCCGGCGAAAAGCGACGTTTTCATCTGTTTTCCTTAATTACTTCATGATTATTCCGGCGACCAGTCGATCAGCCGGTGCAGCAGGGTGTCTACCGCCAGCCACAGGAAGAGGGTCAGCAGTACTAAAATAAACAGCGCGGCGAAGCAGATATCGGTTTGCAGCCGCGCGTTGGCATTGAGCATGACGTAGCCCAGCCCCTCGGCGGAGCCGACCCATTCGCCGATAATGGCGCCGATGGGAGCCACCGCCGCCGCCATGCGCAGGCCCGAGCCCAGCGCCGGCAGGGCGGCCATCAGGCGGACATGCCGCAGCTGAGCGCCGAAGGAGGCGTTCATGCTGCGCGCCAGATCGAGATACTCGTGGTTGACCCGTCGCAAGCCGTCAAAGAAGGCGGACGTGACGGGAAAGAAAATCACCAGCACCGCCATCGCCACTTTGGCGCTCATGCCAAACCCCAGCCACAGCACCAGCAGCGGGGCGAGGGCAAAGACCGGGATCGCCTGGCTGGTGAGCACCAGCGGCATCAGCCAGCGCTGCAGGCGCGGGGAGAGGATCATGCCCAGCGCCAGCGTGACGCCGAGCGCCACCCCCAGCGCCAGGCCGCTGAGGATCTCGCTGAGGGTAATCAGCGTGTGCCAGCCGAGATAGGCGCGATTGACCCACAGCGCCTCGGCGACCGCCGCCGGGGAGGGTAAAAGAAAGTGCGGAATGCCGCTGCGGCTGGCCAGACCCCAGAGAAGCATCAGTCCGCAGAACACCATGCCGCCGCGCCAGAGACGTCCAGTCATGAGTGGGCCCTCATCAGCTGCTGCAGCAGCGCCGCCTGGGCGTTCAACAGCTCGGGCGCATCCGGCGCGCGCGGAGGCGCGCCGGTGAGGTGATGGCTGTCGTCGATCTCCCCGTCGGCGGCCGAGAGGACCAGCAGACGGTGGCTCAGCCGGCAGGCTTCCAGCGGATCGTGGGTGATCAGCACCACCGTGCGCCCCGCCAGCAGAGTGGCCGCGAGGGTCTGAATGCGCGTGCGGGTGAGGGTGTCCAGCGCCGAGAAAGGCTCATCCATGAGCACGATGGGCCGGTCCTCATACAGGGTGCGGGCCAGCGCGGCGCGCTGACGCATCCCGCCGGAGAGCGTCGCCGGCCGGGCGTCGGCGCACGAGGCGAGCTCCACCTGTTCCAGCAGGGTGGCGACCCGGGCGTGATCCACTTTCTCACCGCGCAGCCGCGCGCCGAGGGCGACGTTCTCCCGAACGCTCAGCCAGGGATAAAGCAGATCTTTCTGCCCCATCCACGCCAGGCGGCCGGGTATCGGCTTGCCGTCGCTGGCGACCACTTCCCCGCAGGTGGCGGGGGCCAGGCCGGCCATGACCCGCAGCAGGCTGGTTTTTCCGGCCCCGCTGGCGCCGAGCAGCGACACCCACTGGCCGCCGGGGACCGTCAGCGACAGATTGTCGAACAGGCGGCGGTCGCCGAAATGGAGGCTCAGATTGCGGACCTCGATACCTGGCGCCGTCACGCCCGGGACTCCACCGCGGCGTTGAGCCCCATCTGCCAGAACTGCGCCTCCAGGCGGGTGGCGGTGGTGAAGATGTCGCTCAGTTCAGTGATTCGGGACTCGCTTCCACGCTGTTGCCACAAGGTCTCCAGCAGCGCCAGCGCGGCGCTGACGCCCTGCAGATAGCCTTCATCGCCGTAGTTGCGGATCCATGAGGCGTAAGGACTGTCGTCCAGTCGGGTGGTGGGGTGATGCAGCAGGCCCAGACCGATTTCGGCGTAACCCGCTACGCAGGGCATTAGAGCGACCAGCAGATCCAGCGCGTCGCCTGAATGGCCGATATCCAGCACGTAGCGGGTATAGTTGATGGTTTCCGGCGCTTCGGGCTGGGCGGCCATCTCCGGTTCGCTAATGCCCCACTGGGCACAGTAGCCGACGTGCAGCGGCACTTCGTTAAGAATGGCGTTCATGGAGGCGGCCGCGGCGCGCATCTCCGGCAGCGTGCGCAGTTTACTCACCAGCAGCGCGTAGCTGCGGGCGAAATGGATCAGAAACAGATAATCCTGGGTCAGATAGCGACGAAATGCGCTTTCAGCAAGGGTACCTTCGGCGAGCTGCTGAACGAAAGGGTGCGCCACATAGTGCTGCCAGTCAGCGGCGGCCAGCTGGCGTAAACGGCCATAAAGACCTTGGCTAAACGCGGGAACAATCACAGGACCTCCAGTTGTGCAGGGGAGATCCGGGCGTGCAGGGGTGTGAACAGGCAATGGCGGTAATGCTGGCAAAATTGCCGACCCGTCCCTTCGCTGGCATGACCCAGATCAGGTTCAAAGGGTTCGGCTTGCGCCATCTCAGCCCTCACGGGACACCCCTCGGTAGCGCTATGTTATACGACATTCACCTTATGAATACAATCATCGCGCCGTCCGGCGGAGCGAAGGCGGCTTTCTGTGACGGCCAGCTCTTTTTTATCCAAAAATACCCAAAAAACAGGCCACTGCGCGTTGGTGGGGGTTCTCCGGTTACGTTATATTTTCCTTATTCCGTTGTAATAATCCTGTTCGCCACGCGTGTCGTGCGCGCCCCAACGCCCTGGAGTGAGCATGAAATTCCCGCTGTCCACGCTGGCGCTTCTGTTCCTGTTGTGCCCGCCTGGCGATGCCGCCGATCTGTTCGATGCGGAAGATGGCATGCTCGACATGAGTCAGTATCTGGCGGAAAACCGTTACGGTTTTCTGCCGGTGCCGCTGGCGATAACCGAGCCGGCGATCGGCTATGGCGGCGGACTGTTTGGCCTGTTTTTACACGGCAAAGGTAGCCGGGAGGGCGGGCAGTTTATTCCTCCGCCGCTCACCGCTTTTGGCGGGGCCGCCACGCAGAATGGCACCTGGTTTATTGGCGGCGGTCATCGTCACACCTGGCAGCATGATCGCATTCGTTACCTGGCGGGCGCCGGCTACGCTAACGTCAATCTGGATATCTATTCCGGCGATACTGGCGGCTTCAGCCATGCTAAACCGGTGCAGACGCAGACCAAAGGCGTCGCCGCGCTGCAAAAGCTGCTGTTTCGCCTGGGCGACACGCCGGTGTTCCTCGGGGCCTCCCAGGTGTATGCCCGGGCGGATGTCTCTACCGATAATCCACGGCTCAACCGGGTGTGGCAGCAGGTGCTCGGGCAAAACAGCACCTCTTCGGCGCTGGGGGTGGTGGCGGAATATGACACTACCGATAATATTTTCTATCCTCAGAGTGGGTTAGCGCTGAAGGGGGAATATCGGTTTTTCCGTTCGCTGCTCGGGGGCGATTATCACTACAACACTTTTTCGCTGGACGGAAAGGTGTTTATTCCGCTCAGCCAGACGCTGACCCTGGCGGTCGCGGGCAATTATCAGTCCTTAACCCACCATGATAAGCATCTGATGCCGATGGCGCGTCCTTACATCGCGCTGCGTGGGATTTCGCGCTACCGCTATCAGGGCGACTACGTGGCCACGGCGCAAACCCAGCTGGCCTGGGCGGTTACTCCGCGCTGGATCCTGCAGGGATTCGTTGGCGCCGGGAGCGCCGCTGACGCGGCGGATACGCTATGGGAACAGTCAGAGGTGGCATGGGGGGCCGGTTTTCGATACCTGATCGCGCGACAGTACGGTTTACGTACCGGGATTGACGTGGCGTTCAGCGAGCATGAACAGGCGGTCTACTTCAATGTCGGTTCGGGTTTATAACTACACATGAGAACAAAAATGAGATCATCCGGCGCGGTGTTAACGCTACTGTTAGCAGCCTGGGGCACGTCGGCTGCGGAGCCGGACGAGAGCGACAGCTATTTTCCGATCTGGGGCGAGGAGGCTCGCGCCAGAGGATATTCCATTCCGTTACCCTACGGCGTCAACCTGAGCTATATGAATATCGGCCAGGATATCATGGTCGGCAGTATTACCTTTTCCGGGCTTAAGCTCGGCAATCATCCCATTCCCAGCGATATGTTCGCCATCGATGCCGGACACACCCGCGAGAAAAGCAAAACCGAAAACCTGCGCCTGGATATGTGGGTCTTTCCGTTCCTCAACGTATACGGACTGGTGGGGCATACCCGCGGGTCGTCCGTCTCCCAGGTATCAGTGGATTCAGACCCGTCGCAGTTTCGCGGCCTGGATCGGGCCATCGCCGGCGCGGTTCACCAGCTTTATCAGAGCGGGAAGTTGCAGGATATTGATTTTAAGCTTGATTTTAAAGGCACCACCTGGGGGGCCGGCTTTACGCTCGCCGGCGGCTACGGCAACTGGTTTGGGTTAGTGGATACTAACTATACCCGCACCGACTTCGATATCCTCGACGGCAGCATTTCGGCGGTCACCGTTTCGCCGCGCGTCGGCTATCGGTTCAGTTTTCAGGGGATCGACGGGCCGTCCCATCTCAGCCTGTGGGTCGGCAGCATGTATCAGGACGTGCAGCAGGAGTTTAAGGGCGATCTCGCCGACCTGCACATGCCGCCAGAGCTGCAGCCCCTTATTGCCGCAGTCAATAAAGACGGCGAGGGCAAATTCGACGTTAAGCAGAAGCTGACCTCGCCGTGGAATATGCTGATTGGCGCCCAGTATGAGGTCACCAAAAACTTTAACGTGCTGACTGAATTCGGTTTTAACGACCGCAACAGCTTCTTTGTCTCCGGTGAATACCGTTTTTAACTAAAACTGCAGGCGCCGTCTGCCGGTAAGATGCGCGCTCTTTTGTTGCTGTGGAGAGGCTGTTGATGCGTAAAGCCTTATGGCTGTTATTCGCGCTGGCGCTGCCGGCGCTGGCGCAGGACCCGGTGTTGCCCGCCGTGACGGCGATCCATCCTGCGCCCACCCTGGGCGAGCTGTCGCCGCCGGAATCGCTGCGGCCATGCTGCGCCTTTGGCTACGACCTGCACGTGCGGGCGGTGGGCATTCCGATCCCGGTGTATCAGATTGGTAACGTGCTGACCCTGGATACCCTGGGCAAGCACCATTACAACGACAGCGCGCTCGGCGCGGTGAAAAATCTGCTGGGGCTGAGCGAGGAGCAGAACGGGCTTATCTATACCCGTCGCGGCGGGTTTATCGATATTGCCCATGTGCGCGACACGGCGGATTACACCTTTTATCTGTTCAATCGCATTTCGCCGACGCTGGGCCAGGCGGGGCGCATATTCTACAGCGAAGAACTTGGCGTGCGCCGCGTTCAGCTCAATGCCTTTACGCCGCCGGCGGGGGTCAGGCAGCGCTATCAGCTGGCGGCCTGGCTCGCCGGGCATCTGGCCTTCGAAATCGCCCAGTGGCATGAGATCGCCCAGTGGTATGGCTTCCAGTCAGTGCCCGGGTTTTCAGAGGAGATCTCCGCGTTTTCGCCGGAGGATCTCTACTCCAACTTACTGGGCGCCAGGCTGGCGATTAACGTCATCCTTAGCGGCCACGGCGGGTCAGTGGAAGCGTATAACCGGGCCATGGAGGCGGCGCTGAAAAAGGCGCTGACCCGGCTGATGGTGGCCACGCGAGGGGAGACGGAAGCGATGTTCCAGCGGATCGATGGCGACTGGTGGAACAGTCGCCGCCGGGTGCCGGATAAGTTTCTGGTGCTGAAGCGTAATTACGATCTACAGGAAAACCGGCTGCCGACGCCGGTCCCTTTCGAAACCATGCCGCCATATCGCCTGACCATGCCGGCGCAGGTGGGGGGATTCCGCTTGCGCGACCTCGGCGAGCTGCAGATCTATCCGGGGCACGATATGCAGGCGCTGCCGGTTCCTGAGCAATACTATGGCGCTGCCGCGTTTCAGGGGCTGGCCGATCGCGCCCGCGAGGCCGATAAAACCCAGCTGGCGCGCATTGAGAAGTAGCGAGAAAGGCTCAGGGCGAGGCCCTGAGCCGGCGAATTAGCGGAAGTTGACCCAACAGGCGCCGTTGTCGGCAGAGCGTACGCAGTTTTCCACCCAGCGGACGCCGAACGCCCCGGCGCGAGCGTCCGGATACCAGAAGTCCGCCAACAGCGCCTCGTCACGCCGGTCAGCGGCGTCCATGGCGATGGCGAAGCGGCGATAGAGATTCGACCAGGCGTCGAACAGCCCCTCCGGGTGGCCACCGCCGATGCGATCGTCCTGGCGCGCCAGCGGATCAAGATAGCCCATGCCGCGCTCCAGAACGCGCGCCGGTTCGCCCTGCACCTCGTAGCGCAGCTGGTTGGGCTGTTCATCCCACCATTCAAGACTGGCTTTTTCCCCCACGATGCGCACCTTTTGCCCGTGCATGGAGCCGCAGTTAACGGCGGAGCTCCACAGCGAGCCGACGGCGCCGTTGTCATACTCCATCAGCACATGCGCGTTATCTTCCAGCGGGGCGCGGCTTTTGACGAAGCTTTGTCTGGCGCACATCAGCCGGGCGATCTTCAACTGCGGGGCCATGGTTTCGACCAGAAACAGCGGGTGAGTGGCAAGATCCCCCAGCACATAGCTGGGGCCGACGAAGCGGGGATCGACCCGCCAGCGGGTACTGGCGTTTTCCTGCTCCACCGGCTGGGCGTGGAAGCCATGAGCAAACTGCATATTGACGATACGGATGTCGCCCAGCAGTCCGTCGGCGATCATCTGCCGGGCCTGCAGGATCATCTGATGGCCGGCATAGCCGTAGGTCACGCCGATGATCTTACGCTGCCGCTGGCTGAGGGCCACCAGTTCGTCCGCCTCTTCGCTGCTGAAGCACAGCGGCTTTTCACACACCACGTGCAGCCCGGCCTCCAGCGCCGCCCGACAGATGGCATAGTGGGTGTTATTCGGCGTGGCAATCGATACGGCCTGAATACCGTCCGGGCGGGCAGCCTCACCGCGAAACAGACTCTGGTAATCGGCGTAACAGCGTGCGGGATCCACCCCCAGCTGTTGGCCGAACTGGCGCCCGCGATCGGCATCAATATCAAAGGCGCCGGCCAGCAGCGCAAAGGTGTTATCGCGCAGGGCGGCAGAGCGGTGAATATAGCCGATTTGGCTGCTGCCGCCGCCGCCGACCATGCCCCAGCGCAGGGTGCGGTCGAGCGGTCTTAAACCGTTAATCATGGGGTTCTCCTGTCAGAATCCAACGCCGCGCAGATAGCGCAGGCTCTCCGTGACCGCCTGCAGGCTGCCTGCGGCATGGCGCGGATCACGCTCTTGTTCAATGGTTATCCAGCCCTGATAGCCGCGGCGGGCAAGAAAATCGTTAATGGCCGGGTAGTCAATGGCGCCGCTGCCGAGCGGGCACATCACCCCTTCGGCGCAGGCGGTGAAAAAGTCGATGCCTTCGGCGACGGCGCGCTGGTAAACCTGCGGATCCACATCCTTGAAGTGCAGGTAGTCGAGCCGCGCGTAATAGCGATCCAGCCAGGTGAGCGGATCCATTCCGGCGTAGTAGAGATGCCCGGTATCCAGACACAACCCTGCCACGTCGTGCGGGATAGCGTTGGCCAGCCGCTCGATTTCATCGGCAAATTCGATGCAGCCCCCGGCGTGGGGATGGATAACCGCCCGCACGCCGTACTCCCGCCAGGCGAGGGTGCTGAGGGCGGTAATGTGCGCCATCATCCGCTGCCAGTCTGCGTCATTGAGGCGCGGAGCCAGCGCGCTGCGTCCGGCAAAGCGCGCCCGCTCGGGGTTGCCGAAGTCGATAATCACCAGATAGGGCGGCTGGAAAGGGTGCCCCGGGATGGGGGCGGCGGTCGGAACCTGCGACAGATTGCGGCAGATTTGATGGGTCAGCGCCTCCAGAGTGGGATAATGGTCTTCGCTCACCAGATCGTCAAAGATCGTCCCGGCGACCAGCGACAGCTGATGCTTTTCCAGCGCCGCGCGCAGGCTGCTCGGGTCGGTGGGCAGGTAGCCCCACGGGCCGAGCTCGATGCTGCGATAGCCGGCCTGCGCCGCCTCCTTCAGCACGGTAGTCCAGGCGGGAAGGTCAGGGTTTTTCGGGTCATCCACGCCCCAGCTGCAGGGGGCGTTGGCGATAGGATAGGTCATGTCGGCTTCCTTTTATCACAGGGGATGCCGCTGAGTATTGAATGAAAATTTCATAGCCAACAATGTTGGAATGATAATTTTATGATGGCCGTCATGATTTGTATTGAGGTTGTTTTTGATAGTTATTTATCAAAATGAGTCCAGGCGTGGTCCAGGCGTGAGGCCGCCCCGTCGGCGACGGGGCGGGCGTTTACATATTTTCTTTGGTGATGATATCGAAAGGCTGAGGGTGCGAAATCACTTCGCTGGGCGGCCGCGAAACGGCTTCCGTCATGGCGCGCAGGGTGGCGGCGGCAAAGTCATCCAGCCGGTGGTTGAGAATGACATCGATGGTGCCATCGATCAGCGCCAGTTCACTGTCGCTTAGCGGGCCATGGCAGACCAGGGTGACGGCCTGCTGGCGGCCGCTGTCGCGCAGCGCCCCGACAATCCCTTCAATGCCGCCGCAGGGAGCATAGATCGCCTGCAGGGCCGGGTACTGGCTGAGCAGCTGTTCCGTTACGCTTCTGGCGACATCCGCCCGTTCATGGCTGCGAACCGGCTCAAGGATCTGCTGCCCTTTACCCTGCTCGCGCAGACAGGAGCGGAAGCTGATCTCACAGCTTTCCTGACAGGTAAAACGATTATCGCCAATGATAATGGCTATTTCGCCTTCGCCACGGCATAAACGGTCGATAAACCAGGCGGCGGTGCGCCCGGCTTTTTGGTTATCAAGGCCGATATAGCCGCTGCGCTGGGGAACCGACAGATCCGAAAGCAGGGTGAATACGCGAACGCCGCGGGCGGCAGCCCGGCCCACCGCATGGCGAATCAGCGGGTGATCCAGCGCCACCAGGCCGAGCACCTCCACCTCATCGCTGAGCCGGTGAATGGCCTGGGCCATCGCTTCCACCGCATCAATGGCAAAATGCAGGATCGTCGGCGTCTCGCCCGCCGGCAGCCACGGCGCGGCCTCTCTTGCGAGCGCCCTCGCCAGCGGCAGGTAGAAGGAGTGGGTCTCCTGCAGCAGAATAAAGCCCATCCTGACGGTAACCGGCGCTTTGCCGGCGGCCAGGCGATAGTGCGGCTGTTCGAGCGTAAACCCCAGCCGCCGGGCGGCCTCCAGCACGCGGTACGCGGTAGATTCTTTCACCGCCGCGCGTTTGTTGAGTACCCGGTCGACGGTGGCCACGCCGACGTTGGCTTCGCGCGCAATGTCGGTAAGCGTGATTTTGCTGGCGGATTTTTTCACTGTGATGACCATTGAAAATGAGCGTTATGATAGAAACTATCATGGTAACGCTGAGCAGAACAACGGCCATCTGTGTGCCACGGCACAAGCCTGCGCCCCTGCAGCGTAAAGTGTGACGGGTATACGCAGTCTGTGATCAAAAGCGACTACCCGTTCTGGCATTGCTGCTATGCTATTGAAATAAAATTAATAATAAAGGCAGTGTCTCCTCTGTCGGTTAAACCGTGCGCAAAGTCGCTCCGGGTGGGCGTCGCTGGGCCAGGAACCGACTATACTTGCCGCGCACGCGCGTAATGACGGTTACTCGATTATTTTTGCTATCACTTTATGCCAGCGTCAGAGCTGCACTGAATGATGTGCCGTTCCGCGCCGGGAGTGGGTCGGTTTGGGGCCTGTATGTTATTAAAAGAACTGGCTGTTTTTGATGTATTAAGCACCCCGATCTGGGTAGTCCATCCTTTTACAGAGTGTGTGGTCTATGCCAATCAGGCTTCCCGGACGCTGAGCGGCGATATGTCGCTGAATGAGATGCGCAACGGTATCTATTCCACCTGCCCGGAAACGCAGCTGCAGCATTATTTGCGCTATCTCGACGCCATGACTGAGATATTTGAAGTCTGGACGCTGCAGACCGCCAAAGGGTTGCAGTCGGTATATTGTAAAACCACCCTGGTGGAGACCGAGGACTGCGGCACCTTACTGTTATTCGAAGCGGTGAAGCTGCTCGCGCAAAATCAGTCGATTCATACCGGCTCCCGCCGCTACCAGCGGCGGAACAATGGCTTTTTTGCCCGCTTTTTTATGACCAATACCGCGCCGATGCTGTTGATCGATCCTCAGAAAGAGGGCCGGATTGTCGATGCCAATATTGCCGCGCTGCGCTTTTATCATTATTCCGATGAGGAAATGCGCACTAAACATACCTGGCAAATTAATACCCTGGGCCGGGATGTGATCCCCATTATGAATAACATTGCCAATATGCCCGGCGGGCATAAGCCGCTTAATTTTACTCATATTCTGGCTGACGGCTCGCTGCGCCATGTTCAAACCTATGCCGGGCCGGTGGTGCTGTATAATATCCGGCTGATGTTATGCATCATTCACGATATCACCGAAGAAGTGCATCTGAAAAAAGAGCTGGAATTTTCCGCCGCCCACGATCCCTTAACCGGACTGTTAAATCGTCGCGAATTTTACCGGCTCGTCGACGCGCCGTCGTTTATCGCCCATGGTTTTTGTCTGTTGTTAATCGATATCGATCATTTCAAGAGTATTAATGATATTCACGGTCATCAAAAAGGCGATGAAGTTCTGCTGGTGATCTCCCGCATTCTGGAAACCTCGGTGGACCGTGAAGATAAGATATATCGCTGGGGAGGCGAGGAGTTTCTGCTCTTTTTGCCCCATTCGCCGATCGCCCGCGCGCTGATGGTGGCGGAGGCGATCCGCCAGGCGGTCAGCGAATATCAGACGCTGTCGGTCACCGTCAGCATCGGCGTCGCCGAGCATCATGATGGTGAAGCGATTGATCAGCTGTTTTACCGCGTCGATAAAGCGCTGTATGCGGCGAAAAATGACGGGCGCAACCGGGTAACGCGCATGCCTTTTGACAGTGCGGAACTGTTGCGCAATAGCGGTGGCGCAGCCTGATTCGCGCTCGCCGACTATACTGAGGATGAGCCAGCCTGCTGTAACGGGTGGTAATAAGATTAGCCTGTGCTTGAGGTGGCAAACAACGTATGGTGCGTCTTCTCGTTCTGCTGTCGGTAGTCTCTCTTTCTGCGCCGACGACGCTGGCGGCGGACGGGCACGCGATTAAACAACGTGCCGATGCGGTATTGACCTTGATGAGCTATACCGTGGTTCCCGACGTGACCGCCAGCGATCTCAACATCGGTTCCGGGAGCAACGATAAACACAACCTGACCATCACCCAGTTTGGCGGCGGAGCGACCCTGAGCGAGTCGTTTCCTCTTTACCTCGAAGGCACAATGGGCTACAGCCGTTACGACCCGCGATTCGTCGTCAGCAATGGCCAACAGACGCGGAATGTGCCGACCAAATGGAACAGTCTGACCACCACCGGCGGCGTCGGCTGGGATTTTTCGCTGCACCGGGACAGCCTCGGAGGTAACCTGGTGCTGCGACCGATCGTCAATGTGATGCTCGGCACCCTGGCCAGCGATGTACGCCTTGGCCGCTGGGTCATAGAGCGAAAAACCAACGCCGATCTGCAGTTTCTTGATGGCGGACGCTTCAACGCCTGGGGGTTGGGCGGGGCGCTGATGCTGGATTATGAACGCTTCTCCGCCACCCAGGATATTGATGCCGAACTGCGTTACTCCTATATGCGTCTGCAAAGTTTCGGCAGCAGCGCCGAGGTGGTGCAGGGCGAAGCCAGCGCGGAGAACCTCGGCCTGTATCTGCGCCGCCGCGCGCCGATCGCTGACTGGACGCTGCTGGGCAACCCGTTGCGCTACGTGCTGGAGGGCGCGCATACTGAATTTATCGGCGACCAGCGAGGGGCGCTGGGTTTTACCGGTTTGACCTCCCTGGGGGTTGGTCTCGAACTGGACAGCAGTAAATACCCGGTCTTTATCACCCGCACCCGGCTGGTGGCGCGCTATATGTTCGGCAATAACACCACGGGCTATGGCCTCGGCCTGGCGATGAGTTTTTGAATGCCATTAACCCAGCCGCCGCCGGCCAGCGCCATCTCCCTGTTGGAGAGGGCCAGGGCGAGGATCAATCCTGACACCACACCCGCTCGCCGTTCACCCACGTCTCGCTGATATTGCGCTCATCGCCCAGGGTCATCAGTACGAACAGCTGCTCATAAATATCATGGCAGCGGCCCATCCGCAGACGCTGCAGCGGAGTGACTGCCGGGTCAATGACCACAAAGTCGGCCTCTTTGCCCGGCTGAAAATTGCCAATCTTCTCTTCCAGCCGCAGGGCGCGCGCCCCGCCGAGAGTGGCGTGATAGAAAGCCTCGCTGGCGCGCAGGCGATAGCTCTGTAGTTGTCCTACCTTGTAGGCCTCACCCAGCGTTCGCAGCATGCTGAAGGTGGTCCCGGCCCCGACGTCGCTGCCGATGCCCATCCGCACCCGGTTCTGCCAGCAGGCGGGCAGGCGGAACAGCCCGCTGCCGAGGAACAGATTCGAGGTCGGACAGAAGGCAACGGCGGACCCGGTGTCATGCAGGCACTGCCATTCGGCATCATCAAGATGGATCCCGTGAGCAAATACGCTGCGTTCGCCGGTGAGCTGGTAGTGATGATAGACATCCAGATAGCGTGCATGCTCCGGCCACAGCTGTTTAACCCAGGCGATCTCCTCCCGGTTTTCACTGAGATGCGTCTGCAGCCAGGTATCGGGATACTCGGCCCGCAGACGCTGCACCGCCTCCAGCAACGCCGGCGTCGAGGTGGGGGCAAAGCGCGGGGTAATGGCATACCCCAGCCTGCCGCGCTGATGCCAGCGGCGGATCAGCGCCCGGGTCTGCTCGTAGCTTTCCCCGGCGGTTTCGCACAGATAGTCGGGCACATGGCGATCCATCATCACCTTTCCGGCGATCAGGCGCATATTGAGGCGCAGCGCTTCGCTGAACAACGCCTCCACCGAGGCCGGATGAAGGGTACAAAACACCAGCGCGGTGGTGGTGCCATGGCTAATCAGCTGATTGACAAAAAACTGCGCTATCTCCTGGGCATACTCCGCATCGGCAAACTGGCTCTCCACCGGGAAGGTGTAAGTGGTAAGCCACTCCAGCAGCTGTTCGCCAAAGGCGCCGATCATCTCAGTCTGCGGATAGTGGACATGGGCATCGACGAACCCCGGCAACAGCAGCTTACCCCGCAGGTCAACATAGCCCTTCAGCGGATGCAGAAAGGCTTCACCCTCCTGCCATGGCAGCAACGTAACAATTTTCCCGTCCTGCAAGAACAACAGGCCATCATTGAGATAGCGGGCCTGGGCGGCCACCTCATCCGGCGTCTCCGCCACGCCGGCGATATCAAAAAATGCACCGCGCACCGCGGTCTGGTAATCCATCATCGAACCTGCCTTCTCTTAACGCTCAGGGAATAGTGATAAACAGCAAGATTGGTGCCAGTTTGCAGCCTGCCGCGGCCAGTCGCCGCGGCAGAAGGGGAAGGTTACTCTTTTTGCGCCACCGCGCCGGAGCGGAAGGCGGCTTTCGCCGCCACTTCACGCTCGTCGCGAGCCAGCCAGCGGTAGGTGGTCGCGCCGAGGAAGACGCCGATAAACCAGCTGAAGTTCGCCACTTCGTGCAGGGCCGGAATAAAGCTGATAATCAGCCCCAGGCCCACCGACGGCAGCAGGGCGGCAATGGCTTTCGGGTTAAAGCCGTTGCGGTACCAGTATTTACCCTTCGGCGTATCGTCAAACAGGTCGTCCACCGACACCCGACCGCGTTTGATCAAATAGAAGTCGGCGATCAGGATGCCAAACAGCGGGCCAATAAAGGCGCCCAGCACGTCGAGGGTATAGTGGATCAGTTCCGGTGAGTTAAACAGGTTCCACGGCGTCAGAAGTATCGACCCCACCGCGGCGATCATCCCGCCGGCGCGGAAGCTGATTTTCTGCGGCGCGCAGTTGGAAAAATCGAAGGCCGGCGAGACGAAGTTAGCCACGATATTGATGCCGATGGTGGCGGTGATCATAGTCAGCAGGCCGATGGCCACCGCCAGATCGTTGCCCACGCGGCTGACGGTTTCAATCGGGTCGGTGATCATTTTGCCGAACAGCGACTGGGTGCCGGAGACAATCACCACGGTGACCACCGAGAACAGCAGGAAGTTAAACGGCAGTCCCCAGCGGTTGCCGCGGCGGATCTCGCCCATGCTTTTGCCGTAGCGGGAAAAGTCGCCGAAGTTAAGCAGCGGCCCGGAGAAGTAGGAGACGACCAGGGCCGTGGCGGTGATCATCTGCCAGGTCTGCTCTCCGGCGCTCAGGGATTTACTGGCGAGGGTAAAGGAGATCCCGTCGAGACCGGTCTTGTATACAATCCAGCCCGCCAGGGCCAGCATTACCACATAGACCGCCGGACCGGCGATGTCGATAAAACGCTTGATGGCGTTCATGCCGTGCCAGAAAACCATCGCCTGCAGCAGCCACATGGTGGCGAAGCACAGCCAGCCGAGCGTCGACAGCCCGAGGAAACTGCTGCCGGTCAGCGAGGCAAGGGAGGGCCAGAACTTGAGCAGGACCAGCATCAGGGCGTTTGCCGCCAGATAGGTCTGAATGCCGTACCAGGCGAAGGCGATCAGCCCGCGGATCACCGCCGGGATATTGGCGCCGAAGACACCGAACGCCTGGCGACAGATCACCGCGTAAGGCACCCCGGCCATCTGGCTGGGCTTCGCCACCAGGTTAGCGCACAGCTGCACAATACAGATGCCCACCAGCAGGCAGAGCAGAACCTGCCAGCTGGCCAGCCCAAGCGTAAAGAAGCTTGCCGCCACCACGTAGCCGCCCATGCTGTGCACGTCCGACATCCAGAATGAAAAGATATTGTACCAGCTCCAGTTCTGGTCGCGGGTGGGCGCCAGATCGTCATTACATAGCCGCGGACTGTAGCCGGCGGCCGCCTCGTGAGTCTTCGTCTGCTGCGTGTGGGATGAATGTGGCATGAAACCTGCTCCTCTGAATGAAAACCCTTTGATATGGATTGCTGAGGCTATTGCAGGATCCAGGCCAGAATGATGAATCTTGTATACAAAAAATAAATTTTATGTATACGATCTCCTATCGATAAGTGAAACCGGAGTGGGTTAATGAATAATGAACATCGTCTCCAGGCCGCGCCAGCGCTGCAGGATAAGGACGAAAGCATTTACCAGGCGCTGATGACGGCTATCGTCGAACATCAGCTGCCGCCGGGCAGCAAACTGCCGGAAGAGGCGCTGGCGGAAGTGTTCGCCGTGAGCCGCACCGGCATCAGAAAGGTGCTGCAACGACTCGCCGCTGTGCAACTGGTCACGTTAACGCCCAAACGTGGTGCACACGTCACCAGCCCGAGCGTGGAAGAGTCCCAGGCGATCTTTCGCACCCGGGCGCTGCTTGAGGTCGCTAATCTGCCCGATGTGATCGCGCGCTGTCAGCCGCCGCATCTGGCGGCGCTGGAGAACATTATCCAGCGTGAACAGCAGGCCCATGAGGCGCACGACGGCCCGGCGGCGATCCGCCACTCCGCTGACTTTCATATTCAGCTGCAGGCTATCTCCGGCAACCCGGTACTCACCGAGATGGTGACCCGCCTCAGCCAGCGCTCCTCGTTAGTGATTGCCGCCTGGGGCGCACCCTGGCGCCAGGGCTGCCGCTGTGACGATCACCAGCAGCTGGTCGGTTTGCTGCGGGATAAAGCCCTGCAGCCGCTTAGCGAGGCGCTGATGCACCATTTTGATCATATTGTCGCCAGCCTGTGCTTCGAGCGCGATGGCGTCAGTCTGCCCGATTTTTCCCGGCTGTTCGCCGGCCACAAGGAGTCGTGATGTCTTCGGTTTGTATACAAGTGATCAACCCCAACACCAGCCTGGCGATGACCGAAACGATAGGCGCCGCCGCGCGTGCGGTCGCCGCGCCGGGCACCGAGATCCTTGCGGTCTGTCCCCGCGCCGGCGTGCCGTCAATAGAGGGCCACTTTGACGAAGCCATCGCGGCGGTCGGCGTGCTGGAGCAGATCAGGGCCGGACGCGAGCAGGGAGTGGATGGGCATGTGATCGCCTGCTTCGGCGACCCGGGGCTGCTGGCGGCGCGCGAGCTGGCTCAGGGGCCGGTGATCGGCATTGCGGAAGCGGCGATGCATATGGCGACGATGGTCGCCACCCGGTTCTCCATTGTGACCACGCTGCCGCGCACGCTGATCATCGCCCGCCATTTGCTGCACCAGTACGGCTTTCATCAACACTGCGCGGCGCTGCACGCCATTGATTTACCGGTGCTGGCGCTGGAAGACGGCAGCGGCCTGGCGCAGGAGAAAGTGCGTGAGCGCTGCATCCGCGCGCTGAACGAGGATGGCAGCGGGGCGATTGTCCTTGGCTGCGGCGGGATGGCGACGCTGGCGCAGGAGCTGACCCGCGAGCTGCGGGTGCCGGTGATCGACGGCGTCAGCGCGGCGGTGAAGATGGTCGAGTCGCTGGTCGCGCTGGGGCTGGCGACCAGCAAGCACGGGGACTTAGCGTTCCCGGAGAAAAAAGCGTTAAGCGGACAGTTTCAGTCGTTAAATCCATTTTAAAAGGGGCAGGTGATGGTTGAGAACCAGGAACACTATCCTCGCGATCTGCGAGGTTATGCAGGGCAGCCGCCGCACGCGCGCTGGCCGGGCGGGGCGCGGATCGCGGTGCAGTTCGTCCTTAACTATGAGGAAGGCGCTGAGAACCACGTCCTGCATGGCGATGCGGGTTCGGAACAGTTCCTGTCCGATATTATCGGCGCCGCCAGCTACCCGGCGCGCCATATGTCGATGGACTCTCTCTATGAATACGGCAGTCGGGCCGGGTTCTGGCGCATCCATCGCGAGTTTAGCCAGCGCGGGCTGCCGCTGACGGTCTTCGGCGTGGCGATGGCGCTGGCGCGGCATCCGGAGATTGTGGCGGCAATCAAGGCCGCGGATTACGATGTGGTCAGCCACGGCTGGCGCTGGATCCACTATCAGCACATGGATATCGCCGAGGAGCGCGAGCATCTGCACAAAGCGGTGCAGGTGCTGACCGATCTGTTCGGCAAGCCGCCCACCGGCTGGTATACCGGCCGCGATAGCCCCAACACCCGCCAGCTGGTGGTGGAGCACGGCGGCTTTGACTACGACAGCGATTATTACGGCGATGATTTACCTTTCTGGAGCGAAGTGGCCTGCAGCGACGGCAGCCGCCGACCGCACCTGATCGTGCCTTACACCCTCGACGCCAACGACATGCGCTTTGCCACCGCCCAGGGGTTCAACACCGCGGAGCAGTTTTATACCTACCTGAAAGACAGCTTTGACGTGCTGTACGCCGAGGGGGAAACCGCGCCGAAGATGATGTCCGTGGGGATGCACTGCCGGCTGCTGGGGCGTCCGGGCCGTTTCCGCGCGCTGCAGCGTTTCCTTGACTATATCCAGCAGCACGACAAGGTATGGGTCTGCACCCGGCAGCAGATCGCCGACCACTGGCGCGAGGTCCATCCGTATCGCGGGTAACTTGCTGCCACTCATCAGGCCCTCTCCCCAGGGAGAGGGCATCGCCCGAACGCGTCTGTTGAACCGGTTCACCAGGATGTATTTTGATTATTGAATAAGCATGGCGAGGAGTACCAGGCACAACAGCAGCACATAGATGCGTGCATACCATACATCTGGTACTGCAGGGATAGCCCGGCGGCTAAACATTATCCCGGCCCAGCCGGTCAGGACGAGCAGGACCAAAATTTTCAGGCTGATAAACCCAAGAAATCCGTTCAGCGGAATGCTGTGCCAGCCAATGACGGCATAGGTCACAGCCCCGCATAGCGCCACGGGCAAAGAAAGCGGGTTGGATGCGCTAACGCACTCCTGCATCGCATACCCGTGTCGCCGTAGCAGGGGCACCGTCATGACGCTGCCACCCACGCCCAGCAATGCGGCAATCATGCCGATAACCATACCGCCGCCAGTGACCACTGGCAGGGACAGGCGACGCCGAGCGCTGCCCGTGAAAAAACCTTTGCGCAACAAACAATCGCTGATGGTTGCCAGCATATAGAGAATAAACAGCGCGCGAACGATCTTCTCGCTCAATATCCCTGCCAGACATGAGCCGACCACCGCCCCAATGGCAATAAACCATAACAACGGGAACAGCGTCTGCGCGGCAAGCTTGCCAGCCCGCCAGTTTCGATAGCTGACCCAGCCGGCGTTAAATATCATCACCGCCGTTGAGGTAGCCACCGCGACATGCATGGCGTTTCCCGTGAGTTCCGGCTGCCGAAGCATCAGTTGATAGACAAATGGCACCACCACAAAGCCGCCCCCGAAGCCGAACAGGACTGTGGTAATGCCGGTCGTAAAGCCAGCCAGCGCAATAATAACGATCTCATTCAAGAGAGTATCCCCGACCTGAAAATGAGCGAGCAGCTTATACCGGTCGCGTACGGCTTCCCATTTGCGTAGCGCTCAATTACCTTTGTAAATCGGTCAAAGGGAGGCAGGTGTGCGCAACGTAAAAATTGACGAAGTCGATCGGCTCGATCGCGAAGTGGTGGCGTTAGGTAATGACTATGCGCAAGGGTTTATCCTGCCACCGCACCAGCATCGTCGCGCACAGCTGCTGTATGGCGCGACCGGACTGATGTATGTCACCACTCAGGACGGAGAATGGGTGGTTCCTCCGCAACATGCTGTCTGGATCCCTCCTGAAACTGTGCACGCCGTCAGATTTGTGGGGGTGACCACGCGTAGCTTATATATTGAGCCAGATTATGTGGCCGCTTTCATTAAACACCGTCGTTGCGAAGTGATCAGCGTCTCGCCGCTGTTGCGCCAGCTACTGCTTGAGGCTGTGGATTTGCCACCGTTGTACGACAGCCCACGCAATCGCATGCTGATACAGTTGATGTTGCTGGAACTGGCTGCCATGCCGGTCCGCGAATTTGACATTCCGTTGCCGCAGCATCCGGCGCTGCTGGCGCTTTGTCAGGCTTTTTTGCTTAACCCCTCTATCCATGATCCTGCGGCGCGCTGGGCCAGGGCGCTGTTTATGAGTCCTAGTACCTTTCGCCGCCATTTCCTGAAGCAGCTGGGCCTGTCATTTTCCGCCTGGCGACAGCGAGCCTGTGTGGTGAGTGCCATGGCATGGTTGATAGCAGGGAAACCGGTGAACGAAGTGGCATTATCTCTTGGATACGACAATGCGTCCTCTTTCGCCACCATGTTCCGCCGCGTGACCGGGCAGCCGCCATCGTTTTATCACCCAGCCTGATGCGTCGGGGAAGGGGGCTCCCGGCAGCATGGGTCGGAAATGAATGTCACTTTATATGGCGTTGCTATGCGTTAACGCAGTCATAAGACAGACACCTGGCTTGCGTCTTCAGGTACCCCAACATTTAGTGGTGGCTACCTCCAGGCGGTTTCTCTATTCTGCCTGTAACCGTGAGAAGACCGGAGTCTCTCTTTGTGAACCATCTTATCGTTGAAAAAGTTATCATCATCTTTCTTCTCATCCTGTGGGGATTCGATACATTCAGAACCAGGAAAAGAAAACGTTTTGATCCTGCCATTGAAGCGGCTGATGCCAGAGAACGTTATCAATGGCGTTATTTCAGATGGGGTTTTCGGATCATACAAGTGGTAGCGGGAGTGTATATCTTCGTACAGCTGATTCAGGTTTTACTGAGATAGAGGCCGCCGGCAGGGGCGACTGAATATAACCCTTGTCAGCGACACGTGTTCCTGTTTTTCGCCGAGAGCTAAGAACTTGCCTGCATATAAACGGGGTGTTTTTAGTTTGTAACATTTTAAACAACAGCATATGTGACCCTTCAATGATGCAAGTAATACTGGTTCGACACGCGGAAACAGAGTGGAATGTAAAAAGTATTATTCAGGGACACAGTGATAGCGCCTTGACGCTTCGTGGGGAGCGTCAAACAGCAGCCTTGCTGGCAGCGTTTGTAGCGAGTGATTACCGGGTAGAATGTGTTTACGCTTCTCCGCTTGGCCGGGCCTGGCAAATGGGACAGCGCCTGGCGGAGAGTTTTTATTGTTCACTGATAGCTGAACCAGCTCTGAAAGAACAGGCTTTTGGTCAGTTTGAGGGCATGACAAGCGTAGAGCTCCTGCAGAATAATCCAGACGCCGCAGAAGCGTTATTCAACCTTGATGCAGAGTATTGTCCGCCAGGGGGGGAGTCTCTCTCACATGCTTCGCAGCGAATTATGCATTTTTTATCCAATCTGGAAAAAAAACATCATCATCGAACAATATGTCTTGTGTCTCACGGGCAGGTCATTCAGGGCGTGCTTGCGATGCTAACAAGCGGAGCTGTGGATGATTTTCACAGGTATGCGCAACCCAACGCGAGTTACTCCGTTTTCGAGTTGGTTAATGGAAGGTGTACCGCCCTTAGATGGGGGATCGCGACACATTTACGTCACCTGGATGGAACAGTCTGACTTACCCCAAATTAATATACTTCACTTCACGTATATCCCAGCTTTGATACAAATAAATGCCCCACGAAGCGGCAGGCTGAGTAACCAGGACCCCTTAGAATACAGGATGATTTGTATCGGCACTTATTACACCATGCGTTCCGATTAACGCCGCATAGCCAGTTGAACTTTGCTACTCTGTGAAAGGTAGTGCCGTCTATCCAGTGCGGATTTAATTAATGGAATAAATGATTATGAGTGATAATGATACAACCCCGAAGAAGTCTACAAGCCAGATTAACAAAGCGGTATTCTTTACATCTGCTTTGCTAATTTTCCTTCTTGTCGCCTTTGCCGCCGTATTCCCGGATGTCGCCGACAAAAATTTTAAACTACTACAGCAACAAATCTTCACGAATGCCAGCTGGTTCTACATCCTTGCTGTGGCCCTGATTTTACTAAGTGTCACCTTCCTTGGACTCTCACGCTACGGTGATATCAAGCTGGGCCCGGACCATGCGCAGCCTGATTTCAGCTACCACTCCTGGTTTGCGATGCTTTTTTCGGCAGGGATGGGGATCGGCCTGATGTTCTTTGGCGTTGCCGAACCTGTAATGCATTATCTTTCGCCTCCCGTTGGCACGCCAGAAACCGTTGCGGCAGCCAAGGAAGCAATGCGTCTGACCTTCTTCCACTGGGGACTGCACGCATGGGCAATTTATGCCATTGTGGCGCTGATTCTGGCGTTCTTCAGTTACCGTCACGGTCTGCCTTTAACTCTGCGCTCCGCACTCTATCCCATTATTGGCGATCGCATATACGGGCCTGTAGGCCATGCGGTTGATATTTTCGCTGTTATAGGCACGGTCTTTGGCGTCGCGACATCGCTGGGTTACGGTGTTTTGCAGGTGAATGCCGGTTTGAACCATCTTTTCGGGGTGCCCATCAATGAAACGGTGCAGGTCATTCTGATCGTGGTCATCACGGGGTTAGCGACGATTTCAGTGGTGTCCGGCCTGGATAAGGGAATACGTATCCTGTCTGAGCTCAATCTGGGTCTGGCGTTGTTGCTCCTGGCGCTGGTTCTGTGTCTGGGACCAACCGTGCTTCTGCTGAAGTCATTTGTGGAAAATACGGGCGGTTATCTTTCGGAACTGGTGAGTAAAACGTTCAACCTTTACGCGTATGAGCCTAAGTCGAGCAACTGGCTGGGGGGCTGGACATTACTGTACTGGGGATGGTGGCTTTCATGGTCGCCGTTTGTAGGAATGTTCATCGCCCGGGTCTCCCGCGGGCGAACCATTTGCGAGTTTGTCACCGGCGTGCTGTTTGTTCCCGCGGGTTTTACGCTAATGTGGATGACGGTGTTTGGTAACAGCGCGATCTATCTCATTATGAACCAGGGGGCCACAGACCTCGCCAATACTGTTCAGCAGGATGTGGCGCTGGCCCTGTTTAATTTCCTCGAGCATTTCCCGTTCTCTTCCGTGCTGTCATTCATCGCAATGGCGATGGTCATCGTCTTCTTTGTCACGTCTGCTGATTCGGGGGCAATGGTAGTTGATTCTCTGGCATCAGGTGGAGTGGCAAACACACCCGTCTGGCAGCGAATATTTTGGGCCTCGCTCATGGGCATTGTCGCAATTGCGCTTCTCCTTGCCGGAGGGCTAAGTGCGCTGCAAACAGTGACAATAGCGAGTGCATTGCCTTTCTCAGTGATCTTACTGATATCCATATACGGACTTTTAAAAGCTTTGCGCCGGGATTTGACCAAGCGTGAAAGCCTGAGCATGGCGACAATTGCTCCTACGGCTGCACGTAACCCAATTCCCTGGCAGAGAAGGTTACGCAATATCGCGTATCTGCCGAAGCGATCTCTTGTGAAACGTTTTATGGACGACGTCATCCAGCCCGCCATGACGCTGGTTCAGGAAGAGCTGAACAAGCAGGGGACGATAAGCCACATCAGTGACACTGTCGAGGATCGTATTCGTCTTGAAGTCGATTTGGGTAACGAGCTGAATTTTATATATGAAGTGAGGCTTCGCGGGTATAGCTCACCGACCTTCGCGCTCGCCGCGATGGATAATAATGAGCAGCAGACTGAACAACATAGATATTATCGCGCTGAGGTTTATCTCAAAGAAGGCGGTCAAAATTATGATGTGATGGGCTGGAACCAGGAGCAGCTGATTAATGACATACTGGACCAGTACGAAAAACATCTGCACTTCCTGCACCTGGTTCGTTAATAGCAACATGCCGTCCTGGGGGCGGCAATTATTTATCCCGGCCGCAATATGAGGAATGCAGAATGATTTCACGCTGGAAATGGATTCTGAAGCAGACATTTAAAAAGCTATGGTTCAGGGCAACGTTATTCGCCATTGTCGCGATAATAACGGCCCTTTTATCAATTCTTTTTAAATCAATGATACCTGAGTCGGTTTCCGTGAAGGTTGGTGCGGAAGCAGTCGATAACATTCTGAACATACTGGCATCGAGTATGCTGGCAGTGACCACTTTTTCGTTGAGTATCATGGTCACAGCCTACGGTTCAGCCACTACTAATGTGACTCCCAGAGCTACGCGTTTAGTTGTTGAAGACGTAACCACACAAAATGTACTGGCCACCTTCATCGGTTCTTTTCTCTTCAGTCTGGTAGGGATTATTGCGCTCAATATGGGAGCTTATGGAGAAAGGGGGAGAGTCATTTTATTCATTGTCACACTGGTTGTCATTGCCTTAATCCTCATCACATTGCTTCGCTGGATACAGCATTTGACCTCTCTGGGGAGGGTAGGTGAGACAACGGCAAAAGTAGAACAGGCGGCCATCGAATCATTTATTGCGAGAGCAAGAAATCCCTTTCTCGGCGGATATCCATGGCTTGAGAACAATGAACAGCCGAAAGGAACGGTTGCAGTTTATCCGAAGAAGATTGGCTATGTTGAATATATTGATATGGTGCAACTTAGCAAGCTGCTGACCAATGATCCCCGTCATGTATACCTCGTGGCACAGCCAGGCAGTTTCATACATCCATCCATGCCAGTTTTGTACCTGAGTCAAGGCCAGGAGTCATCAATCAGCGCCGATTTACTTGAGACGATTATTGTCTCGGATGTACGTTCATTTGCTCAGGATCCCCGATTTTGTCTTAGCGTCATGGCCGAAATAGCCTGCCGGGCCCTTTCCCCCGCAGTGAACGATCCTGGAACCGCCATTGATGTCATTGGCAGAGGTGTTCGTATACTTTCCACTTACGCGCAGAATAAATCTGATGAAATAGAAGTGAAATATCCTTCAGTTCATGTTGCACCACTTCAGAATAACGATCTACTGGAAGACTTTTTCTCACCTGTCGCGCGCGATGGTGCCAGTATGAGGGAGATTCAGATAAGAGTCCTTAAAGGACTGTCTATGCTGAGTAAGGGTTGGCCTGGAATATTTTCTGAGGCCGCGCATAATTTAGCATTTGAAACATTAGAGCATGCAACACGTGCTGACCATATAGATTCTGACAGATGTCTAATAAAATCAATTTATTATAATTTATTTGGTGGCGAAGATTCTAATAAAAAACCATAGTTGCGGAGCAAGCGATTCGGTTGTTGGCAAGTAAAGGGCAAAGCATTCGCGTGAGAATGGGCGTCTGCTTTGTGCCAGGAGCGGAAGTTGTATGTTCACTAGAATACAGCAGATTCAGGCATCGAGGTTCACCATTACGCGTAGTTACCGTTTTATCAACGTACTATCCTGGAAAGGATAAAATCGACACGCTCCTCTACAGAAACGCATGGCAATTCAATCAACTGATAGTCATACATACGGTATGTTTTCACCATTGCGTGATATGTCGCAACGGCGATATCGAAAGATTGCTTGCGCTCTGTATCCTGTACATATATATCCTTCCAGGGCGGTGCAATAAATACGGTTCGGTTATAGCGAAATTTCTCGATGGCGTTTTCTAGATGCCTCGGTATGGTAAGCGCTGAAAGAAGTAAATAGCCTACAATATCAGGAACTCCACGGTCGAAGAAGCATGGTTGTGTTTGCCCTTCCGCTTCGTGCCACGAACGCATTTCCCAGGATAGCATGAGCTCTGCAAATGCAGTCTGATTGGCCCACGGCAATGCATCACCACCGATGTTAACCTGGTCTTGTATAACACCTCTTCCAGATTCTTTAGAACACCAAAATCCTCGTTTCATAATCGTATCAATTATCGTGCTTTTGCCTGACCCTGGGCCACCTGTAAGAATGAAACGATGTTGAAAAGCGGAAGACATTGAACCCTCCTGAGCATTTATAGACGCGATGAAGCAGCAATACTGATGGCGTACTTTTCCCGTGTCGCCAGATTACCTGTTGAAAGTCTGACTAACTACATTCTATCCTGGTCTGTATGCCTGCTCCTTGCGCACAGGGGACCTTCAGCTCGTTAAAACGTCCGCACTGCGCCAGGAGCGGACTTTTCCAATGTCAGTATTAGCAGGAGTACAGGCGCAACTCATAGCTCCTGTCTTGAACATAAACCTCTTATCCAATTAATCATTTTTGAATGATTAGCACCTTATGATAATGTCGTCCGGTTTTTCTTTATTCTGCATCGTAGTATATTTACAAAAGTATGTTTCAGTATATATTCAGCTAATAAAAATGCTAAATATTGTCCTATCGATTTCTGTGTCATAGCTATCATAAATTTTAATTTCCATATGATGCAAACCGTGATAACTAGCATTTTCAGAAATGTCGGCATGCCACTGGCCTGCGTAAAAAGTCATAGTTCTGTCCTTTTTCTCTTCCTTTAACGCTGAATTTCTTTCAGCGTCAGGGCCAGTGTTCCTCTTAACAGCTTTGACCGTATACGGCTGCCCTGCAGGAGCAGTGAATGTCACATGGAAGTTTAACGACATTCCTTTATCGAGGCTTTCAGAACAAGGGCAATAAAATATTTTTTCAACGTTATTTGCTGTTGCGGTCAGTACCACTGACGTTCTTTTACTTTCTATACCATACGGCAAAAACTTAAAATATGATGCACTGTCAAAAACATATTGCGAATAGTTTATCTGTGATCCTCTGACTCTATAGTTAGGCTTTACATACCGATAATAGCGCTTAAATTCTGTACCATCTTCATTCTTCACCCATTTCCATTTGGTGGACAGGTACTCCATCCCTAAGCCAAGCAGCGACTTGAGATTTTCGCCAATCATGATCGTATCAGTTTCTGCCGCTTGCTGAAGTTTGGCCGCAACATCAACATGATATGAAGTCGCCGTTACTTCAAATGCACCTGAAACACCATAGTTTCCCCACACGATATCATCATCTTTAGCGTAGTCGATTCCCAGTCTGACGCCTATACGTTCTTCCGAACCCTGATCTCCCAACTCTGGCCGGATAACCTGTTCCATAAATTCAAGTATGTATACAGCAGCGTTAATAGCATCAATCGCGCTGTCTATTTTTTTTCCTTCTATAGACTTCACTTCACTGCGGAAAAATGCCATCACAGCATCGCCCATAATACGATGAACGTGGCCATCAAAAGCCTGAATTATTTCAATAACATATCTTATAATTGTGTTCTTTATATTGAAAACCATATCAGGTGGATACGTTTTTCCAAGTTTTGTCGATCCGGCTATATCAAAAAACATCGTTACGGCATAGCCGTTACGAAGCTCATCGTTTAATCTGAGATCGTCAAAGTCCGGATGGCAGCCGATAGCTTCATTGACTTCAGGTTTTTTATAAAAAACTTTCCTTAATTCAGCTTTTACATCTCGGAAGATGGTTGGCATACCATCTTCCGCATAACCTTCAAGGCTTGCTTTCAAATAATCATCTGTACTATCATTGCGCATCCCTTTCTTCACACTTTCAGAAATTACTTTCTGCTGCGAATCCGCATATACATTTGACTTTCTTAGGTTACCCGTTTTCATACGACTGCTGACATCGATTCGGGCTTTACTAAAAAGATCTTTAAATTGAGTGCTCATTATATGTCCTTATACGAATAAGATAATCAATGTGTTAATCATTAATGGTATTGCGGCGAAAAGAATTAAAAATATAGAAAGACGTTGAAGGCGGTATTTTTCTACCAGACCTTGAGAAAGGTTGTATTGTAGAGAAATCATGGTGCTGGTTATTTCATTGATTGGAGTTTGTTTTATTTCTTGTTCAAACTCCTTCTCCGAAGTAAACTGCTTTACTGTATCAATAAACGAGTAAAAATTTCTCTTCGAGCTCGTCTTAATATAGGGAATAACGGTTTGACCAATAAAAAAGTATCCAGATAAAAGTAAGGCCAAGGAAACTAGTAATAAGACCTTGAAAATAACTGTCAACTCATGACAGCCTTTTGAATCTAAGTAAGATAATGCACTTCCAGCATTAGTGCCTATTGCTGCCAGTATGGCTGTAATAAAGGTAATGATTATAGTGGATTTAGTATTGGCATAATTATGAAACCCGTCTGTGCGGGTAATCATCTTCTGGATCAGATCATTATCAAACTTATCTTTTTCATCTAAAGGCATGCTGTTTTCCTTTTAGCATCAAAGTACCTGGCCCGGTTGTTTTGACATAAGTCTTGTCATACGCTGGGTAGTCTGTCTTAGTGACTGGGTTGACGCATAGTGAGGTTTTTGCGACTTTTCTTATCGACATCCTACCTAAAACAGATTTTTTTTTCTAGTAATCCCATAGCGTAAAAATCACACAATGCGCCCACATTGGCTGTATTTCTATTCTTTAGCCATACAAGATCAGCAGTAACCAAACTGTTCGCACTATCAAATGGATGTATCGAGACTGGTTCTTTTGAGGGAAATGTCTCAGGAATTGGTTTCGGTATTACTCAGGCTTCCATTCCTGCACTGACCGCGATCTGCTCCCAAATGATTAACAAATATTCATACTAGTGAATCACCAAGCTGCCAATCACGAAGGTCCGCTCCTCGCTCATAGCGGACCTTCAAATCAGTTAGTTCGTCCGCTCTGTACCAGGAGCGGACATGACAATCTCAACCCGATGGCAAGCTCACCGGGCATGACATTATGCTTGAGCGGCGTTGTAACGCGCTTCCAGCTTATCCAGAAAGCCAAAAAGCACTTGATTCATTTCACTGTAATCGTGGGCCCGGAGCGCTGCAGGCGTGTCAACGAAACGGTAGTCTGCTGCACGGCTCAGCTCTTGCTCAGAATGGGCGATCAGCCGTTCTACAACGTCCAATGTGAGCTCCATATGGCACTGGAAACCAAAGACGCGGTCTGAATAGGCAACGATCTGCCGGGGACAGCCTTCGCTGTAAGCGATAATTTTGGCCTCCGGCGTCAAGCCTGGCATATCGTTATGCCAGTGACCCACTTCCAGTGTTTTCCCAAAGTGAGAGAACATCTCATCCTTTCTGCCGTCTTCGGTCAATGTGATCGGGAATTTACCAATCTCTTTTTCCGGGCTATGAGAGAAAGGCGCGCCCAGCGCTTCACCAATGAGCTGTGAACCCAGGCAGATACCGATCACCGCCTTACCGGTTTTAACCGCGGAAGCAATCAGCGCCTGTTCCGCTTTAGCATTAAAGTGCGGGCACGCTTCAAGCGTTGTGTCCGGATCTTGCGGACCGCCCATCACGATAAGAAAATCGATGCCTTCGGCGTCAGCAGGTAGCCGATCGCCTGCATAGACGTGTGAGTAAGTTACATCATGACCTTGGTTTATTGCCCAGGTTTCATATGCGCCCGGGGCTTCAAAACTTTCATGTACGATAAAGTGTACACGCATGAGGTTAAGCTCCTGTAATATCTTTGACGATCAGAATGATAAGTCACGCACCCATTGCCTAAGGCTCTACTCCGGGTGGTTCCAGTTTCGATATGATAAATGCAGGGGCTAAATCTGAAATGCCAGGTAGTATAGATAAAGCGCCAAGACATGATGAATCCACAGGCTGGTCCAGTACTGCGATAAGCTATCAACGCGGTGAGGTAGATCCTCCCCATCATCATGTTGAGGGGCAGCTACTCTTCGCCACCAGAGGGGTGATGCTGGTGCAAACAGAGAGTGACCGTTGGGTGATCCCTCCTCAGCGGGCATTATGGCTACCGCCTCTGCATATCCATAGTTACCATCTGCTTTCACAAACCGATCTCAGGGCGATCTATTTAAGCAGTAGCCTTATCGCAGAATGTACGAGCTTTACGAAGAGTCAACAGGTGCATGTGATCACGGCTACGTCGTTAGTCAAAGAACTTATCGCAGGGCTGTTCAGTGAGGACTACGCCAGACCGATTCAACGGAAGATAGCGTTGTTGCTTCTGGAAATTCTCAGCGAGGCGCCACCTTTAACGATGGCGCTACCCATGCCGAATGATGAGCGATTATTCAGCGCGGCCAGATCGCTACTGGTCAATCAGCGCTGGGAAGCATCGCTGAGCGAGCTGGCTTTTATGTCGGCCATGTCGGAACGGACCTTTTCCCGATTGTTTATGAAGGATACAGGCTTTAGTTTTCGAACATGGAAGCAGAGAGCCAGAATTTATGCTTCGTTGGATCTTCTTGCGAACGGCGTTCCAATCAAACAGGTCGCTTACCAGCTTGGTTTCTCATGCCCGGCGGCCTTTACCGCTGCTTTTCGCTGCATTTTGGGGGCAACGCCGCGCGATTATGTGCCTTAAACCGGGAAACCCTCAAAGCGGTCTTTGAGACTGTCATGGGCATATTACCAGACGCAGAAACCCTGCGAGGGTAGGCGTATCCCGCTTTTGCTGTTGAGAAAGGTAGTTTAATTTGCACCCGACACACTCTCATTGATTAAAGCACGGAGTGGAGATTACTGCGGTCCACAGTTCTGACAAACCGTGAAAGAGAAGGCCTGCGTGAAGAAAAAAGGTGTCGCGATACGTTATGAAATTACCTTATGACAGACCTTGCGGTGATTTACGGCACCGGGTGGATTCCGGACGCTGTGAGCCGACTCATTTCTACGAAGCCTGATTCTGCTGTACCTCAGGCCATATGATAGCCTGCACAACAATCACATACCGCCCATTAATGCGTCCAGGGGAGTACACCCGGGCCCTTGACGTCCCGTGTGTGCCAAAAGCGGAAGTAGGCTGAAGATAAATTAGCATTGCTGTTAGCCGTGGGTTCTGCAGATGGGTAGAAATTGATAACTTAGGATGCAAGTTCGTCCCGCTCTTTCTGCAGTTTTCATCGAGGGGATATTCTCCGGAATAATTGTGCCCATATACAAAGATAGTTCAGAATCGGAATGAGTTAATAATCGGTACAGCAGGCGTTGCGCTCGGGCTGACAATGATCGACCACGAAAAGCAGGAAGTATTACTTTGTCAGTAATACGATATCCTCTCAGAAAAGCGATGTTTCCTTTCTGGCATATTAGCAACCCGGCGCGAACGTCGTTTTCATAGATAATATATACTTCTCTCTCAGAAATATGGTCACACAACTCTTCGTCATCAACTGCTACCAAATTGTTTGCAGACAGTTCGCGAACTGTCTGCCATGTATGCTTATAGGCATCGCCCAGAGCCTGACAACACCAGTCAAAATCTTCGTATGTCGCCACTTGCAAAGTAAGAGATTTATCATTAAATTCAGGGGGTTCAGAAAAAGAGGTGGCGTATATATACTGGTCGGGAATACCCTGTGGGAAGGACTGGCCGGGTACAAGAATGCGGACATACTGAGCTCTGAGTTGTGACCATTCCTTACTAATGAGTTCTAATGCAGTATGATTTAGGTCAGAATCCATACCTACAATATCAATAAAAGGTTTGTTAATATTTCCGCCCTGATAACGGGGGCCAGTAAGAAATTGCTTTCCATCAATTTTGAGTTTTCGTTGTAAAAAATATTCCTGACATAATCCAGTTTCTCTCCAGGGAAATCGCGCCGAGAAACTTCTGTCTGTACACCTCGACTCCTGCTCTGACAACCATTGTTTTAGCCATGAACGTAGGGTAAATTCAGGCACAGGTAGCCTGGCATATTGAGATAGCATGTAAGATAGCATAAAAAATATTTCGCCCTTGGATGTAAAAATGTTCTTTATAAACAAATCAGAATAGCTTTCCTCTCATTTTATTACCAATTATAGCTGGCACGTCCGCTCCTTGCTCAATGCGAACCTTTAGTTCGATAGCTTGTCCGCTCCGCGCCAGAAGCGAACAGTGTTATCAGTGGCGATTGATAAAACGTCAGCCCGTTAACCTTGTCTCACAGCACCTCAACCACTTCAAACTCTTCTGCGATCAACTCCATATCCTCAGAAAAATGACCTTCACGAATGAAAAAACGCTGATGCTCTTTCTGCCAGTATTCAAGGCTTAAATCGCCTTCACCCTCTTTGCGGGCGAACGCTTCAGTCACATCACAAAAACGCACCAGCTGCATCGAAACCAGTCTGATCACGCAAACTGGAACATTCTGGCCATCAAGAATAATGTTATAATCCCCAATCCTCGGGGCAGACTCTTCCTGCTGATAAGAGGCAAAAGATCCGCAAGAAGCCGTTTTGATCCCTTTTTTAATCAGCTCCGCAAGCTCGCTTGCCAGTTCCGGACTGTCACCCATTTGCCAGGCCCCTGCGCCTGGATATTTCCTTTTTATTTCCTCAACCTCAACCATGAAAATTCCTTCGTTATCGTCAATGAAAAGAAAGTTATACCTTTTTTAACCTGAGCGGTCCCAACATTATCAGCGATATCTTTCTTTAGATAGTGTGGTCCGGTCTTCGCTCAAAACGGACCTCAAGGGCATTTAACTCGTTGGCTCTGTGCCAGAAACGGAAATTAACTTCAGGACGTGCAATAACATCGCCTGTCTTATTCAGACTGCCAGTAAAGCGGTGAACCAAACGCGTCAAGGTAGTAATCGATAATCGCCCGAACGTTCAGAGGAGGGTGGCGGGCATTCGGATAGATTGCTGCGATATGCTGTGGCTCCGTTTTTATGGACGTATCCAGCTCCGGCAGCAGTTCGACAAGCTCGCCGCGCTTCAGCCGGTCTCCAATCAGCCAGTCAGGAAACAGCACAATCCCCATCCCCCCGAGCGCGGCAATCAGCAGGGTTTCAGCATTATTCGATGACATCAGGGGCGAGACGGGGTAGTGCACCCATTCCTCTCCGTGCCTGCGCAGCAGCCATTGGTTTGGTCCTGACGAACCGCGATAGACCAGGCATTTATGCCGCGCCAGCTCTTCGGGTGATCCCAACATGCCGTGCCGGCGGATGTAATCCGGTGACGCGGCAAGATGATAGAACTGCTGGCCAAACACGCGCGCATGAAATGCGGAATCCGTCAGCACGCCAATGCGGAAAATTACGTCAGCCGGCTCGCGGTGCGGATCGATGTAATCATCAGTCAGGGTAAGCTCAATGCTGAGCTTCGGATATCGCGCCGTCAGACCGGGTAACGCGGGGGCGACATGGCGCTGTCCAAAGAATACCGGTGCGTTTATGCGCACCATTCCGGAAGGCTCAAGCGTTCTCTCGTTGAGTTCCCGCCGCGCCTCCTCCATGCTGCCAGTCATGGCTCGCGCATAGCGGATAAAAAGATGGCCGCTTTCCGTCGGAATTATCGCCCGGGTATTGCGGTAAAAAAGCTGCTGCCCGAGCACATCCTCCATCTGATGGATGACGCGCGAAACCTGAGAGGCAGATATCCCTTCCCGCCGAGCTACCACAGAGAAATTCTGCGTCTCATAAACGTCTATAAAAATCAGCAGGGCGCGAATACTGATGTTCCCGAGCTCATTCATTAATGCATATCCTGCACAAGTGTTTATCTCATTATGGCATTTTTCTCATCCATGTTAAGTCGTAATCTTCTCCGCCTGAACTACGGGAGACTGATTGCTATGCAACTCATATTGATTTTTATCGTCATTGCCGGAGGCATGGGACTGTCCATAGAGGCAGGATTGCTCGGGCCACTGGGTGGGGAGGTCGGTGACCTCTGGGCTACCTTTAGCATATTCGGCGTCGGTGCGGCGCTGACCTTTCTGCTGATGCTTTTTTTCAGCCCGCGCAACAGCCCGTCATTCTTTGCGCAACCTGCGTGGCAGCTGCTTGGCGGTGTGCTTGGGCCGATCTACGTCATCATCCTCACCGTGGTAACGCCTGCAATCGGCATCGCCATGACGATGATCGGCATTCTGGCAGGCCAGGTGTTCAAGAGCCTGATGATTGATCACTTCGGCCTGCTCGGTACGTCGCGCCGGAAAATTGACAGTAAGCGTATCATTGCGCTGATTTTTATCATTGCAGCGCTGGTTATGGTTGCCCAGGGGTAAAGTAACATTATGACTATTATCATGATTCTGCTCGCCGTCGCCGGTGGCGCCATGCTGAGTATCCAGGCGGCTATCAATGGCCAGCTGGGCAGCAAGGTCGGCGTATTCAAAAGCGCGTTCCTGACATTTTCTGTCGGCGCGCTGGTGACGGGATTGCTGATCTTCTTCTTCGAACCCAAACACACCCTGACGCTGATGGACGTGCCTAAATGGCAGCTGCTGGGCGCAATGTTTGGCGTACCGTATATCGTCATTATGGTACTGGCCGTCCAGCGTATTGGCGCTGCAGTGGCTACGGTCGCCGTCATTTTTGGCCAGTTAACCATGAGCATGCTGATCGATAACTTCGGCTGGCTGGGCAATGCGTCGATTCCATTCTCGCTGAGCCGAATCGGCGCCATTGTCTGCTTGGGTATCGCGCTGTTCTTCATTTACGCCAGCAGCAGGTCAAAAGCCGCAACGGCGACACCCCCCCGGCAGCAGGAAAACGCTAACACATAAGCTCAGGTCTTCGTCATTAACATCGGTTTTGGTCTGCAGGACGCCAAAACCCTAACGCACCCGTTTTCGCAGCAACGCGTCAGTGGCTCCCATTTTTTGACCTTAAGAGAAAGGGGCCGCTCACCCGGCTTCAGCGTTGGTAGCGAATTTTTCAGCTTCAGCAGAGAACACAGGAGCAAGGTGGACAAGTGATACCCGCGACAGCGTATGCTGTCCGGGTGGAGCTCCCCCGCCAGCCAGCGCCGGCGGGGGAGTTGACGATTATTCCCAGCGTTTCAGCAGCAGGCTGGCGTTAACCCCGCCAAAGCCAAAACCGTTCGACAGCGCATAGCGCATCTTCTGCGGGCGGGCCTCCAGCGCCACCAGGTTAAGACCTGCCGCCTCTTCATCGGGGTGATGCAGGTTCAGCGTCGGCGGCACTACCTGGTCACGCAGCGCCTGAATGGTGAAGATGGCCTCAATCCCACCTGCCGCGCCTAACAGATGGCCGGTGGCGGATTTCGTCGAGGTAATGGCGACGGGATGGGTGCCAAACAGCGTTTTAATCGCCGCCAGCTCGCCTTTATCGCCGACCTGGGTCGAGGTGGCGTGGGCGTTAATATGGTCAACCTCTTCAGCGGTCACTCCGGCCTGGCGAAGGGCGGTTTCCATGGCCCGACGCGCGCCGTTACCATCTTCCGGGCCCGCGGTCAGGTGATAAGCATCTGCGCTGGTGCCGTAGCCCACCAGCTCGGCCAGCGGCGTGGCGCCGCGCGCCAGCGCGTGCTCCAGCGACTCGATCACGATAAGCCCGGCGCCTTCTCCCATCACAAATCCATCGCGGTCGCGGTCAAAGGGGCGGGAAGCGGCTTCCGGCTGGTCGCTGGAGGCGCTGGAGAGCGCCCTTGCCGCGGCGAACCCGGCAAGGCTAACGCGATGTATTGCCGCTTCCGCGCCGCCGCAGAGGGCGATATCCGCCTCGCCGCTGCGGATCATCCGCGCCGCATCGCCAATGGCCTGGGCGCCCGCCGCGCAGGCGGTGACCGGCGCGCCGATGGGGCCCCGGAAACCGTGAGCGATAGACACATGCCCGGCGGCCAGGTTGGCCAGAAAAGAGGGAATGGTGAACGGGGAGAGGCGACGCGGCCCGCGCTCATCGGTGGTATGTACCGCATTGGCGATCTCGCTGAACCCGCCGATCCCGGTGGCGATCACCGTGGCGGTGCGTTCCTGTTCGGCCGCTGATGCCGGCGACCAACCGGCCTGAGTCAGCGCTTCACGCGCGGCGACCAGCGCAAACTCGATAAAACGATCCATCTTTTTGCGCTCTTTCGCCGGGATGGTCGCCAGCGGGTCGAAGCCGTGCAGCGGATCGCTTTCAATGGACGGCACCTGGCCGGCCACTTTGCAGGGAATATCCGCGACCAGCTGCTCGCTGAGCCGGGTAATCCCTGATTTTCCTGCCAGCAGCGACTGCCAGACGTGCTGTACGCCGCAGCCCAGCGGGCTGACAATCCCCATCCCGGTGACGACAATGCGTTTAACGGAAACGCCCATAGTTAACTCTCCTGTAGTATCAGTGTGCCGGCGGCTTTTTCATCAAGGGAACCAGCTGCGCGGCAAGCAAAAAACCAATCATGATGAGGTAGAACGCATCGGAAAATGCCTGGGTTCGCGCCTCCCGCCGCGCCAGCGCGGCATCCGGCGAGATCCCCGCGTGGCGAAGTTTGCCGCGCTGCGCTGAACAAAATCCTGGCGTTATTCAGATGGCCGCCAGAACGTGGACGCTTTGCTTACTGGCCGGATTCATTGCCGGCATCTCTGTAGGGTTCAGGCTGGAATTTTTGCCCGTTATCGCCTTCGCGTTTGCGCAGCAGATATTCATGACGATATTGCATCAGCGGCGAGGCGGCGGGACCCGGCACCATGGCGTATTTACCCGGAATAATCTCTTCCCCGGTCGCTTTATCCACCATGACTGGCTCCACCCGTCGCTGGGTGGCGGTTTCCACCAGCTGCATCTGACGGCCTTCGGGAGCGAAGTGGCGATTACCCCATTCCGCCAGCGCCAGCAGCACCATGCGAAAATCGCGGCCGCGCGGGGTGAGATGGTATTCGTAGCGCGGCGGCGTGCTGCTATAGCAGACCTTCTCCAGCAGCCCGTCGTCGACCAGCGCCTTCAGGCGGCGCGACAGAATATTGGGCGCGACGTTGCTGCTTTTCTGAAATTCGTCGAAGCGGGTAAAGCCCGCAAAGGCGTCGCGCAGGATCATGATGCTCCAGCTGTCGCCGATGCGGCCCAGGCTACGGGCGATGGGGCAGGGAGCGTGGCAAAGCGGTTCATTTTTCATGGGCGGTCCAGGGAGCAGGTGGCTGTTGCCAGCAAACTGACATAGTCACTATCAAAATGCAAGTTACTATTGATAACTGTCAGGGGAGCAACCGCTGGCGTTCCGCTACGTCATTTCTTCCTTTGAATGCTGAAAGCGGGACAGTCACCGCCGCCTGCTTATTTCTGCTTTACCGTAATAAGAGATAAAAACCGCTGATGGCAGATGAAACATTTTAATAATCATAGAAATCGATGTGGTGGGTAATGACCTTTATTGGGGGATACGATATAAGGTATGGCGAACAAAAATTAATATTCTCATAACTTTTTAAGGTTAAATAAATGAAGCAGGTGGGTATTGTTGGCTGGCGAGGCATGGTTGGCTCAGTATTGTTGCAGCGAATGATCGAAGAGAATGATTTCGACGATATTTCAGCGCATTTTTTTAGTACCTCCAGTGCGGGTGCCGCGGGCCCGGTTATTAATGGTAAAAGCGACAGACTGAAAGATGCGAATTCCCTTAGCGCCCTCGCCGAAATGGATATTATTATTACCTGTCAGGGCGGGGATTATACCAAAGCCATCTATCCGGCGTTAATTCACTCTGGCTGGCAAGGGTACTGGATCGACGCCGCTTCGGCGCTGCGAATGGATGAGAACGCCTGCATTATTCTCGACCCGGTCAATCGCGATAATATCGATCGTGCGGTGAAAGCGGGAGTGAAACTGTTTGTCGGCGGCAACTGCTCCATTACGCTGAGCCTGATGGGGCTGGCCGGGCTGATCAAGGCTGATCTGATCGAATGGATGAGCGTCATGACCTATCAGTCTGCCTCCGGGGCGGGCGCTAAACAGGTGCGGGAATTGATCGCGCAAAGCGCGTATATCAGCCAGCATTTGTCCGCTGATGAACTGGCGGCATCAGGTTCCGTGCTGCCTTTAGTCAATAAAGTGAGTGAGCTGATTAATAGCGCCGGTATGCCGGTGGAGAGTTTTGGCGTCCCGCTGATGGGCAGCATTATTCCATGGATCGACAGCGATTTAGGCGATGGAAATAGCCGCGAAGAATGGAAGGGTGAGGCGGAAACCAATAAAATACTTGGCCTTGCGCCCGGCACCATACCGGTTAATGGTTTATGTATTCGGGTCGGCGTAATCCGCTGCCACAGCGCTGCCATTACCCTTAAACTTAAACGTGAGGTCAGCGAAACGGAATTCGCAGAGTTAGTGACCCATTCCCATCCGTGGGTAAACTATATCCCCAATAATAAGCCAGAGAGTGTCAGTAAACTGACCCCGGCTGCTATTAGCGGTTCGCTGCAGGTGGGTATTGGCCGCTACAAGAAAATGTCGCTAAATAATGAGCCGATCTACTCGGTGTTGACGGTGGGCGATCAGCTGTTATGGGGTGCGGCGGAACCCTTGCGCCGTATGTTAAATATCCTGCTTGGCAAAGTGTAATGACTGTTGCTGCCTGATAGCCCTGCGGCAGAAATGACCTTTTCAGCGCAAGACTATCTGCTGATTCAGCAGCCCTCAATCATCCTGACCATCGTCAATAACTCCATTTTTACCGGTTCGGGAATGGCCAGGGGAGACGGTATCCACCTGGCCATAATCGGTATTGTTACCCTCAGTCCATCAGACTGACCTGGGCGGCGACAATTCGCCAGCCATAGGGAAAGCGCACCCACGTCTGCTGCTGGCGGCCAGGGCGGGCGCTGCCTTCGCGGGTGAACTCGGTGCTGCACACCGCCATGTCCGCGCCAAAGGTGGTGATGGTGGTATGGCGCAGGTCGCGGGCCAGACCGGCGGCGGGGCGGGCGGCGCGAAAGGCGCGGATCGCCTCGATGCCATACAGATTTTCACCGGCCCCCAGCCGCACGGTACGCGGATCGTGCCAGAACAGCGCATCCAGCGCCTCGATGTTATTGCTGACCAGCGCCTCTTCATACTGATAAAACGCCGCCGTCACCTCGGCGAGGATCGCCGGGCGGTCTACATTATCCAGATTGATCATGCTGCACTCTCCGCCACTCGGGCATCGGTAATGCCCATCGCTTCCAGCGCCCGCGCGGCGCGAAGACAGGCTTGTTCGTTAAACGGCGCGGCAATCAGCTGCAGGCCAATCGGCTTGCCGCTGGCGGTACGCAGGGGCACGGTCGCCACCGGCAGCCCGAGGAAGGAGATCGGCTGCGTCAGCATTCCCATGCTGGCGCGCACCGGCAGCGGCTGGCCGTTAATCACCATCTCCTCGGCGCCAATCGGCGTGGCGCTGCATGGGGTGGCCGGGGCGATCAGCACATCGGCCTGACTGAACAGGGATTTCATCGCCTGACGGGCATGGCGGCGGAAGCGCTGGGCCTGCAGATACCATGCGGAGGGGATCATCGCCCCGGCCAGCAGCCGCTCGCGGGAGTGAGGCTCAAAGCGCTCGGGCGAGTGGCGAAGATCCGGCAGATACTGATTGCCGCCTTCGCTGGCGCTGATGATAAAGGCCGCCGAGCGGGCCAGGGCGGCATCCGCGAACTGCAGCTCGCTGTCGGCGCCCAGCGCGTGGGCGACCCGATCCACGGCCGCCCGGGCGTCGTCATCGCACCAGGTGGTGAAATAGCCCCCCAGCCGCGCGCAGCGCAGACCGTCCAGCCCGCGCTCCAGCAGGTTGCCGGTGCGCTCGCTGGCTTTATCGGCCTGAAAGTCATCGGCCGGGTCGCGCCCCTGCAGGGCGTCATACACCGCGGCGAGGTCGGCCACCCGGCGGGCAAAGGGACCAATATGATCCAGACTGGCGACAAACGGATGGCTGCCGGAGCGGGAGAGGCGGCCGAAAGTGGGTTTCAGGCCAAAGATCCCGCACAGCGACGCGGGGACGCGGATCGAGCCGTTGGTATCGCTGCCGAGGCTGAAATGGACCAGCCCGGCCGCCACCGCCGCGGCCGAACCGCCGGAAGATCCGCCGGCGATCCGCGACAGATCGTGCGGGTTATGCGTCGCGCCATAGTGGCTGTTTTCGGTGGTGAAGCCGTAGGCGTAGGCGTCCATATTGAGCATCCCGCTGAGCAGGGCGCCGGCGCTATGCAGCTGGCGCACCGCCCAGCTGTCGCTGGCTGCCGGCGGCCGGTCGCTCAGCAGTTCCGCGCCGGCGAGGGTGGTGTGCCCGGCGACATCAAACAGATTTTTCACCGCGTAGGGAATGCCCGCCAGCGGCGGCAGGGGGCGCTTTTCCCGGCGCAGGGCGTCGATGCTGTCGGCCTCCGCCAGCATGCGCTGGGCGGTGACCTCGGTCCAGGCGTTGATCTGCGGATTCACGCGGGCGATATCGTCCAGCGTCTGGCGGGCGATCTCCCGGGCGCTCAGTTCGCCCTCGTGCAGCGCACGCTGGATCTCGGCGATGGTGAAATGGTGAAGTGTCATGCTTTATACACCCCCGCAATGTCGTCGCGCGGCCCGAGGGGATAGTCCATCAGCGGCTGCGCCATGGCGGCGATGCGGGCAAACTGGCGCTCCAGCTCCTCACGGCGCGGCGCATCCAGCTCCAGGCGCAACAGGTGGGTCATCTGCGTCAGATACTCGCTCCAGTCTGGCTGTGTGGTCATGGTCTGCTCCTTAGTATCCGGCGGCGGCGCCGTTGCTGCGTGGATCGGTAGCCCCTTCAAGCAGGCCGTTGGGATGGCGGACAATGGCCCCGGCGTGGCCCATCGCCTCGCTGAAATCGGCCAGCACTTCCACCTCGTGCCCCAGCTCGCGCAGGCGAGCGATGCAGGCGGGGGCAAAGCGTCCCTCCAGCTTCAGTGAATCCGAGGACTGGCCCCAGGTGCGGCCCAGCAGCCAGCGCGGCTGGGAGATGCTCTCCTGCAGCGGCGCCCCCTGCAGGATATAGCGGGTAAACAGCGCCGCCTGGGTCTGCGGCTGACCGTCGCCGCCCATCGAGCCATAGACCATCACCCGGCCATCGTTCAGGCGCGCCGCGGCGGGGTTGAGGGTATGGAACGGCTGTTTGCCTGGCGCCAGCGCCAGAAGATGCTGCGGATCGAGGCTGAAGGCCGCCCCGCGGTTTTGCCAGACGATCCCGGTGTCCGGGATCACCACGCCGCTGCCAAACTCGTGATAGATGCTCTGAATGAATGACACCGCCAGGCCGCTGTTATCCACGACGCCCATCCAGACGGTATCGCCCGGGCCTTTGCCGCCGCCCCAGGGCGAAGCGCTGGCGTCGTCGATGCTGTCGGCCAGCGGCTGCAGCGCCTCCGGAGTCAGCAGTTGCTGAACGTCGACATCCAGATGGCGCGGATCGGTGATATGCGCATCGCGCAGGGCAAATGCCCGCTTGGTGGCTTCGACGATGCGATGCACCGTTTGCGCCTCGTCGGCGTCGGCCATGTTCAGACGGTCAGTGATGCCGAGGATCGCCAGCGACACCAGCCCCTGCGTCGGCGGGGCGAGGTTCCACAGCGTGCCCTGTCGGTGCTGGAGCGTCAGCGGCGCCGGGCGCCGGGCGCGGTGGGCCTGCAGGTCGCCGAGGGTGACGGGCATCCCCAGCGCGGCCATCCCCTGGGCGAGACGTTCGGCCAGCGGGCCGCGATAGAAACTGTCGAGACCGTCGCTGGCCAGCATGCGCAGGGTTCCGGCGAGGGCGGGCTGGCGAAAGCGGCTGCCGGCCCGGGGGGGCTCGCCTGCCGCCAGCCAGGTTTCGCTGAAGCCCGGCTGGTGGCGCAGCTCTTCCAGTTTGCTGGCGGTGGCATGGGCCTGCGAGGCGGTGACCGGAATGCCGTCTTCGGCATAACCGATAGCATCGGCCAGCAGGCGCGCCACCGGCAGCGCGCGGCCGGTTAAGTCCCGTGAAATTCGCAGCGCCTCGTCCCAGCCGCTGACGGTGCCGGCGACGGTCAGCGCAGCCTGCGGCCCCCGGTGGGGGATATGCCGCTGACCGGCATAGGCCTCGAGGGTGGCCAGCGAGCCGGCCGCCCCGCTGGCGTCAAGGGCGATGGGATCCCCCCCGGGAGGCACGATCAACCAGAAACCATCCCCGCCCAGGCCGTTCATGTGCGGATAGACGACGGCGATGGCCGCGGCGGCAGCCACCATCGCTTCAATGGCGCTGCCGCCCTCGCGCAGGATGGCCAGCGCGCTCTGGCTGGCGAGGTGGTGAGGAGCGACCGCCATGCCGTGGGTCGAAACGTTGCTACTGTGCATAAATTATCCTTTCTGAACGAATCACCCGCAGAACACTGCAAAAGCTGTTCCATCTCTGAACGTTTCGTTTCATTGATAAAAACAATGACCGGAATTTTCCCGCTGGCACGCTATGTGTAAGGCATAGCAGATACAGTATGATGAGGGATGGATGATGAAACGAAAGTTACAGGGGCGCTATGCAACAACTCGATGAACGACTGAAAGGGCAATATGCCTCGCTGTCGCCGCAGGAGCAGCGGGTGGCGGATTTCATCTTTGACCACTTTGATGACCTGATAAGCTACAACAGCGCCGAGCTGGCGCAGCTGAGCGGCGTGTCGAAAGCCACCGTCAGCCGGCTGTTCAAGCGCCTGGGCTATGACAAATATAAGGACATGCGCGATGAACTGCGCACCCTGCGCCAGAGCGGAATGCCGCTGACCGACCAGCGCGACGCGGTGCAGGGTAACACGCTGCTGGCGCGTCATTATAAGCAGGAGATGGCGAACCTCACCCAATGGGTCAATACCCTTGACGCTCACCAGTTCGCCGAGGCGCTGACGGCGATGGTGGCCGCGCGCCGCATTGTGGTGATTGGCATGCGCAATGCCTATCCGGCGGCGCTGCACCTGCGCCAGCAGCTGCTGCAGGCTCGCGGTCAGGTGCTGGTGCTGCCCCAGCCGGGGCAGAGCCTCAGCGAAGAGCTGGTCGACCTGACCGCCGATGACCTGGTGGTGATGATGGCGTTTCGCCGGCGGCCGCGGATCGTGCGCCCGCTGCTGCAGCAGCTGCAGCGCGACGGGGTGCCGGTTCTGTTAATGTGCGAGCCGCAGGCCCACAGCCTGTTCCCGCTCTCTCGCTGGCAGCTCTGCGCGCCGCTGGACAGCGTCTCGGCTTACGACAGCTATGCCTCGGTCAACAGTCTGATCAATCTGCTGGCCAATGCCTTTCTGCATGAAACGCTCGACAGCGGTCGTCCGCGGATCCACGATATCGCTACGCTTTATCAGCAGCTGGACGAGCTGGAACAACGCTGATGGGGCGCCAGCGTGGTGCTGTGCATCAATATGGTGCATTTGGTTCCGCGTTCTGGCGCCGTCGATTTTTACTCTTCTGCTCCTTACTCCCTGTCCGTTCTCACTTTTTGCCTTAATTCCTCGCCAACCCGCGCATCGACCGTATCTGGCACATTAGTTGCAAAAACAGATTCAAAGAATCTTTTGTTTCATGCTAACGTAACGGGTAAACATCATGAAGAAACTGTTGATCGCACTGGCCGGGGCCGCTTGTCTCCTTTCGTCTGTTTCCGCCGCTCAGGCTGACCAGCTCCAGGATATTGAAAAACGCGGCGTCATCCGCATTGCCGTACCCCAGGATTTTCCGCCATTCGGCTCGGTGGGGACCGACCTGCAGCCGCAGGGGTATGACATCGACATGGCGCGCTATCTGGCGAAGTCGATGAAGCTCAAGCTGCAGCTGGTCCCGGTAACCAGCGCCAACCGCGTGCCGTATCTGCAGACGGATAAGGTGGACCTGGTGATCTCCAGCCTCGGCAAAAACGCTGAGCGTGAGAAAGTGATCGACTTCAGCCGCGCCTACGCGCCGTTCTTCCTCGGGGTGTTTGGCCCGAAAGGGGCGGAGCTGAAGGACGCGGCCGCGCTGAGCGGTAAAAGCGTCGGCGTGACCCGCGGGGCGGTGGAAGACATGGTGCTGACCAGCGTGGCGCCGCAGGCGGCGCAGATTAAGCGCTACGAGGACAATAACACCACCCTGTCGGCCTACCTGTCAGGCCAGGTGCAGTATGTCGCCACCGGGAACCTGGTGGTGGCGGCCATCGCCCGGCAGAACGCCGACAAAGCGCCGGTGCCGAGCTTTATGCTGAAGGACTCGCCGTGCTTTATCGGGCTGAAAAAGAACGAACCAGCGCTGAAGGCGAAAGTGGATACCCTCATTGAGCAGGGCATTAAGGACGGCACCCTCAACGGTCTGTCTGAGAAGTGGCTGAAAGCGCCGCTGCCTGCCAGCCTCGGCGCGTAAGGTCTGTGGATGACGGAGCAACTTCATTTTTCTGAGCTCTGGCCGCACTGGCCGGAGCTGCTGGCCGGCCTGTGGGTGACGGTGCAGCTGACGGTGCTGGCGACGATCGGCGGACTGGCGATCGGCATCCTCGGGGCGGCGATCCGCAGCGGCCGCCCGGGCGCCCTCAGCCGGGTGTGGGGCGGATATGTGGAAATCATTCGTAACACGCCGTTCGTGGTGCAGCTCTTTTTTATCGTCTTTGGTTTACCGAACCTGGGACTGAAGATGACCGCCGGCGAAGCGGCGCTGCTGGCGATGGTGGTTAACCTTGGGGCCTACAGCACCGAGATCGTGCGCGCCGGCATTCAGGTGACGCCGAAAGGCCAGTGGGAGGCCGGACGCGTGCTCGGACTCAGCCGGACGCAAACCTTCATTCGCGTCGTGCTGCCCCCGGCGCTGCAGCGGATTTATCCGGCGCTGGTCAGCCAGTGCATCATCGTGATGCTCGGCTCGTCGGTGGTGTCGCAGGTCTCCTATGAGGAGTTGACCTTCGCCGCCAACCTGATCCAGTCGCGGACATTTTTGAGCTTTGAGGTCTATCTGGTGACCACCGGGATCTACTTAGCGTTATCGATAGCGATGCGTCAGCTGCTGATGGCGGCGGGGCGTAAATGGCTGGGAGTGCAGGCATGATGACCACCTTTACCGACTGGGACATTATCCGCAACCTGCTGCTGGCCGGTCGCTGGACGGTGCTGCTGTCGCTGGTCGCGTTTACCGGCGGGGCGCTGGTGACCTTACCGTTGCTGCTGCTGCGCCTGACCGGCGGACGGCAGGTAAAACGACTGATCCGCGGCTACGTCGAACTGTTTCAGGGGACGCCGCTGCTGATGCAGCTGTTTCTGGCATTTTTCGGCGTGGCGCTGTTCGGCATGGACGTCTCGGCATGGACCGCGGCGTCGGTGGCCCTGACGCTCTACACCAGCGCCTTTCTGCTGGATATCTGGTTCGGCAGCATTCGCGCGCTGCCGAAAGGCCAGTGGGAAGCCTCGCGCTGTCTCGGGCTGAGCTTCGGCCAGACCCTGTACCGGGTGGTGGCGCCGCAGGCGCTGCGCATCGCCATCGCGCCGACGGTGGGGTTCGCCGTGCAGGTGATCAAAGGTACGGCGCTGGCCTCGATTATTGGCTTTGTGGAGCTGACCAAGGCGGGAACCATGCTGACCAACGTCACTTACCAGCCGTTTAAAGTGTTTGCCCTGGTGGCGCTGGGCTATTTCATTCTGTGCTATCCGCTGTCCCGCTACAGCCGTTATCTGGAGAACAAATTCAATGCCTCTCATCACCATTAATCAGATGCAGAAGTACTACGGCGACAACCATGTGTTGAAGGGCGTCGATCTGGATATCGACATGGGGGAAGTGATCTCGATCATCGGCCGCAGCGGCTCGGGCAAAAGCACTCTGCTGCGCTGCATCAATGGCCTGGAGGGGTACCAGGAGGGGAGCATCAAGCTCGGGGGCATGACCATCACCGACCGCGATTCCCAGGCCCGGGAGATCAGCCGCTCCATCGGCATGGTGTTCCAGAACTTCAATCTCTTTCCGCACATGACGGCGCTGGAGAACGTCATGCTGGCCCCGCGGCGGGTGCTGAAGAAGTCCCAGGCCGAATGCCGCGAGCTGGCGCAGCGGATGCTGGAGAAGGTCGGGCTCGGCGACCGTCTGGATTACTACCCGGCCAACCTCTCCGGCGGCCAGCAGCAGCGCGTGGCCATCGCCCGGGCGCTGGCCATGTCGCCAAAGGTTTTACTTTGTGACGAAATCACCTCGGCGCTCGACCCTGAACTGGTGGGCGAAGTACTGAAGGTGCTGGAGCAGCTGGCGGCGGAAGGCATGACGCTGATCCTCGTCACCCATGAAATGAATTTTGCCCGCGAAGTGGGCGACCGCGTGGTGTTTATGCATCAGGGGCGCGTCTGGGAGCAGGGTGACAGCAAAACGCTGTTCGCCAGTCCGCAGACAACCGAACTGAAACAGTTTATCTCCTCGGTGCGCGGTCTTAACTAACGTAAGGAATGGCAGATGGATATCACTCAGTTTTCGCAAATTAACCCGCCGCAGCGCCTGCTGATGGGTCCGGGGCCGATCAACGCCGACCCGCGCGTGCTGCGCGCCATGGCGAGCCAGCTGGTGGGGCAGTACGATCCGGCGATGACCCACTATATGAATGAAGTGATGGCGCTCTACCGCGGCGTGTTTCGCACCGAAAACCGCTGGACGATGCTGGTGGACGGTACCTCCCGCGCCGGTATCGAAGCGATCCTGGTGTCGGCGATCCGTCCGGGCGACAAGGTGCTGGTGCCAGTGTTCGGCCGGTTTGGCCACCTGCTGTGCGAGATTGCGCGCCGTTGCCGGGCAGAGGTACACACCATCGAGGTGCCGTGGGGGGAAGTCTTTAGCCCGGACCAGGTTGAGGACGCGATCAAGCGCGTGCGCCCGCGCCTGCTGCTTACCGTGCAGGGCGATACCTCGACCACCATGCTGCAGCCGCTGGCGGAGCTGGGGGAGATTTGTCGTCGCCACGACGTGCTGTTCTATACTGACGCCACCGCGTCGCTCGGCGGCAACCCGCTGGAAACCGACGCCTGGCAGCTGGACGCGGTGTCCGCCGGGATGCAGAAGTGCCTGGGCGGCCCCTCCGGCACCTCGCCCATCACCCTCAGCCCGCGGATGGAAGAGGCGATCCGCCGCCGCCGCTGCATTGAGCAGGGGATCCGCACCGACGCCCACCACGATGGCGTCGACGAGATGATCTACTCCAACTATTTCGATCTCGGCATGGTGATGGATTACTGGGGGCCGGAGCGCCTTAACCACCACACCGAAGCGACCTCGGCGCTGTTCGCCGCCCGGGAGTGCGCGCGCCTGATCCTTCAGGAGGGACTCGACAACGGCATCGCCCGCCACAAGCTGCACGGCGACGCGCTGCTGAAAGGGATCCAGGCGATGGGTCTCGAGACCTTTGGCGACCTGCGGCACAAAATGAACAACGTGCTGGGGGTGGTGATCCCCAACGGGGTCAACGGCGACCAGGTGCGTAAGCTGATGCTGGAAGATTTCGGCATTGAGATTGGCACCTCGTTCGGCCCGCTGCACGGTAAAGTCTGGCGCATTGGCACCATGGGCTATAACGCGCGTAAAGACTGTGTGATGCAGACCCTCAGTGCGCTGGAGGCGGTGCTGAACTACCTCAAGTTCACCACCACCCAGGGCGCGGCGATGCAGGCGGCCTGGGATCACTACCGCACCGAGGGCAACCTATGAGTGATACCATCCGCCAGCAGGCGGAGAGAGAGGCGGCCGCCAGCCGGGTAATGGCGCGCGCCGACCAGCTGGCCGCCCTCAGCGAAACCGCCGACGCCCTGACCCGGGTCTATCTGTCGCCGGAGCATCTGCAGGCCAACCAGCTGGTGGGTCAGTGGATGCAGGCCGCCGGTATGATGGTGTGGCAGGACAGCGTCGGCAACATCTGCGGTCGCTATGAAGGCGTGCAGGAGGGCGCGCCGGCGGTGCTGCTGGGCTCTCATCTTGACACCGTGCGCAACGCCGGGCGCTACGACGGCATGCTCGGCGTGCTGACGGCGATTGAGGTGGTGCAGCGTCTGCACCAGCAGGGGCGACGGCTGGCAAAGGCTATCGAGATCGTCGGTTTTGGCGATGAAGAGGGCACCCGCTTCGGCATCACCCTGCTTGGCAGCCGCGGCGTCACCGGCACCTGGCCCGAAAGCTGGCTGTCGCAGTGCGATGCCGGCGGGGTGAGCGTCGCCCAGGCGCTGGTGAATGCCGGACTCGATCCGGCGCGGATCGCCCATGCCGCCCGCCGCCCGCAGGATATCGCCGCCTATCTGGAACTGCATATCGAGCAGGGGCCGTGCCTGGAGCAGGCGGGTCTGGCGCTCGGCGTAGTGGAGGCGATTAATGGCGCCCGCCGCCTGAACTGCCGCTTTACCGGCGAAGCCGGCCATGCCGGCACGGTGCCGATGCTCCATCGTAAGGACGCGCTCGCCGCGGCGGCGGAATGGATGGTGCAGGTGGAAAGCCTGACCCGGCAGCGCGGCGGCAATCTGGTGGCGACGGTCGGCACCCTGCGCTGTGCGCCGGGCGCGGTGAACGTGATACCGGGCGAGGTGCAGCTGACGCTGGATATTCGCGGCCCGCAGGATGCGCCGCTGGCGGCGCTGCTGGAGGAGTTGCTGGCGGAGGCGCAGGCCATTGCCGGGCGCCGCCAGCTGAGCTTCAGCGCCGAGGAGTATTATCGCATCCCCGCCACCGCCTGCGACAGCCAGCTGCAGGCGGTGCTGAGCGAGGCGGTGGTGGCAGTGCAGGGGCGGTCGCTGACGCTGCCGAGCGGCGCAGGGCATGACGCCATCGCCATCGCCGAGCGCTGGCCATCGGCCATGCTGTTTGTGCGCTGCCTGGGGGGCGTCAGCCATCACCCGGCGGAATCGGTCACCACTGCCGACGTCGGGCTGGCCATCGACGCGTTCTCCCGGGCGGTAGAGCAGGTGGCCGACGCCTGATCGCGCCGGTTGCCGTTCAGATTATGCCCTGGCGATTCCAGACCCCGGCGGGCCGCCATTCCCGGCCAGCTGGTGGAAATTCTGCCGGACTTCCCGGCGCCGCGTCGGCCGCTGTCGCTGCTCTATCCGCACCGGCATCTTTCGCACAAGGTGCGGGTCTTTGCCGACTGGCTGCAGGGGCTGGTGGCGACCCTGGAGCGGACGCCGCCGGCTTGACTCTGCTGGCTGAGCGTTTATATATAAAATGTGAATGCTATTAAAGCAATAAATCACAAGGCTGGATAATGACTCAACCTGTAAGGGAATGCTGATGAAACTCTGGAATAAAACACTGCTCGCTTCCGCACTGTGCCTGACCCTGTTTGGCTGCGACGATGCGTCGAAAGTAGATAACAAACTGGATAAGGCGAAAGATAATGCGGAGCAGATGAAGGATGCCGCGGCGGACAAAGCCCAGGCGATTAAGCAGGATGCGGATAAGCAAATTGATACGCTGAAAAGCCAGGCCGACGCCGAGGCCGATCGCCTGAAGGATCAGGCCAGCGCCATCAAGGCGGAGGCGGACAAGAAAGCGGATGCCATCGCCGAGCAGGCGAAAGCCCAGGCCGATGCGGTGAAGCAGAACGCAAAGCAGGAAAGTGACCGCATCGTCAAAGAGGCGGGTCAGATCAAAGACAACGCCATCGGCGACGCCAATCAGCTTTCAGCGGAAGCGGCGAGCAAAACCAAAGCCATTCAGGACAGTATCGCGAAGGATAAACAGAACGCTACGCCACCGGCCGCCCAGCAGTAACTCGCGGTGTTTGCCTGGCCAGCCGCCATCCGTAAAAACAGAGCGTGGAGCCTGATATCGCGCCCGACGGCGCTGCGCTTGCGCGGGCCTGCAAGCGGGGCGAGTTGGCTGCGCAATGATCGGGTATTGTAGGCCGGGCAAGGCGTTGCCGCCGCCCGGCACATAGAACGGCATTAACATCCTGCTCAGGGGTATCTTACGATACCCCTTTTTGATGCCCGTTCCGGGTTCAGCGGTTTGGAAGCAGGGTGCCTTTCAGGCCGTGCGGCTCGGAGCGCAGATATTGCGAAGGTACGCGAACCTGGGCGCCAAGGCTGGCCGCGGCGTGCCATGGCCAGTGCGGATCGTAGAGCACCGCGCGGGCGAGGGCGATCAGGTCGGCATCGCCATTCTCCAGCGCCGCTTCCGCCTGCTGCGGGTCGGTGATCAGTCCCACGCCAATCACCGGGATGGCTACCTGCTCGCGAATGTCGCGGGCGAAAGGCAACTGATACCCCGGCCCGACGGTGATTGCCTGCTGCGGCGACAATCCGCCGCTGGAAACATGGATATAGTCGCTGCCCAGCGCTTCCAGCTGCTGACTGAACTGAATGGACTGCTCGCCGTCCCAGCCGCCTTCGACCCAGTCGGTAGCCGACAACCTGACGCCCACCGCCATGGCGTTGCCCACCGCCTCGCGGATTGCCTTAAACACTTCCAGCGGATAGCGCATGCGGTTTTCCAGCGAACCGCCATACTCGTCCCGGCGCTGATTGCTGAGCGGCGAGAGAAACTGGTGCAGCAGATAGCCGTGGGCAGCGTGCAGCTCAATCAGCTCAAAGCCCAGGCGTTGGGCGCGCAATGCGCTGGCGACAAAGGCCGCTTTGATGCGCGCCAGATCGGCATGGCTCAGCTCGGCCGGGGCGCGATCGCCGTCGTGAAACGCCACCGCGGAGGGGGCGACGGTCTGCCAGCCGCCCTGGTTGAGCGCCAGCTGATGGCCACCCTGCCAGGGGGCCGCGCAGGAGGCCTTGCGCCCGGCATGCCCCAGCTGGATCCCCAGAGGGATCGGTGACCAGGCCCGGATATCCTCCACCACGGCGCGCAGGGCGTTTTCGGTTTCATCATCCCACAGCCCCAGATCCCCCGGCGAGATACGTCCCGCCGGCTCTACCGCCGTGGCTTCCAGAATTAACAGGCCGGCGCCGGAGAACGCCAGCTGCCCGAGATGGATCCGGTGCCAGGACGTCGCCTTCCCCTCGTCGGCAGAGTACTGACACATGGGGGCGATAACGATACGGTTATCCAGCGTCAACTGACCAATACGCGTCGCGCTAAAAAGATGACTCATGAGTACCTCGTAAATGTTAGACGTGGTCTTGCTCGGGGGCGAACAGCCACTGTTTATAGCACGCCAGCCAGCCCCCCTTTATTCGGATATTGCGTTTAAACGTCCCGCTAGTCGATAAACCAGAGACGGCGCCGCCGGCCGGTTGCCTGCTGTGACACCGCGCGGGCCATTGCGCTGCCAATCTCGGCGCTGGCCGTCAGCCCCTGGACAAAGGGGCGATCGTGCATCAGCCAGGGAAGGGCGCCGAAGGCGACCCGGCCGCGCACTGCCTCCGGCGCCTGCAGCGTGTAGTCATCGCCAACGTCCGGAATAGCGTCGCCGCAGGCCAGCAGCTGCTGGCGCAGTGAAGGAAAGGGCAGATCCCGGGTTTTCAGCGCTTTCTGTCCGCGGGCATCGATAAAGACATCGAATTCACAGCGCTGCTGATGATGGACAATTAGCGTCCGGTCAGACTCGCGCTGCAGATCGTAATCCTCACCCAGCGCCACAATTCGCAGAATGCCCGCCCGGTGCAGGGCCAGCAGGCGGCGAATGGACTCCGGCGGGATCGCGGCGTAGTTATCGATAAACACGCGGGCGAGCCCCTGGCGGAAGCGACGGCTGTCCTCGTCGTTGAGCTGCGGCACCACGGTTTCAATCGCCTCGTGCAGGCGGAGAATGGCATAGCGCCAGGGCACCGTGTGGCGCTCGCGCTTATTGCGCTCCACCTCCTGCAGATTGCGCTGCGCCCACTGGAAGGGGTCATGGGTAAGACGGTCGGCAAACCAGGCGTCGGCGATGCTGTCAGGCGTCAGCTGGCGCAGCCCCATCGCCTGGCACCAGGCCGGGGCGGCATATTCCAGTTCCTGGACGATCAGCTGAAACACCCGCTCCAGCAGGCCGTCGCTACCCTGAGCGACGGGCGCCTCGAGGGCGGCAGGGGTGGCGAACTCCAGCGGCTCCCACGGGATCGGGCAGTAGAAATCGGCCTCCGGCAGCACGCCGTTGCGTGACATCAGCGTGATCTCCAGCGCTTCGCTGCCGGGATGCAGGGAAAAATGGGTCGTTTTGTCATGTTCAGTATGGAAAACGCCGTGGCGGGCCACAACCGCCACGGCGGCATCAATCGCGCTTAAGGAGGTCCCGAGGATCCCGACCCGACAGGGGGCGATGTGGGCCTCCATCAGGCCGGTCCACGGACTGGGGAAGTACTGCCGGCTGGCGCGTTCTTCTTCAGGCCACAAATGGCCGGTGGCTACCACCACCAGATCGACGATATCCGGCTGCGCCGCGCTGTCGGTGTGGATGGCGATCCCGACGGGCTGCACCGCAATATCCGTGACCTCACAGGACTCGCAAACGTTCACCACGAAGCCGGCGTCTCTGGCCCGTTGGACAAGATACAGAAAGCGGTCGCGGTAGTACTCGCCGAGGATCACCCGCGGCAGAAACTGGCGCTCATGCAGCGCGTGCCGTTCAAGACCGCGCGCCGCCAGCCAGTCATCGCTCTGCTGCTGCAGCCATTGCAGATAGGTCAGGTCGATAGGGGGGATCTCAATGCTGGCGATGTTGGCCAGCATCTGCGCCGCGGTATTATCATCGCTGTAGGGCATACCGACCCCGGCCTGCGCCTCTTTTTCAAACAGCGCGATCGATAGCGGCTCACCGCGCTTCACCAGTTCATACAAGGTGTAAATCCCCGTCGGCCCGGCGCCGACGATGGCGATTCTCTTCATGATTCTCTCCCTTCCTGTGGGTGGATACGGCATCGGGGCAGTGCACTGAAACCAGCCTGTCCTTAATTCTGGTCGAAAATTAGCGAACCGGTGGGCCGTCGAACGCAATTTGAAACAAATTAGCGTGCTAATAAACTTGCCGACGGCCGGAAAAGGGGTGTAATTAACAAAAGAGCAACTTTATATACAAACAATTTACACAAGCGGTGGCACCTGCCTGCTCTGCCGGACGCCGCGCAAGCTCCCGGCAACGCCGTCGGGATAGGGATGACAAGATGCACGGCTGGACTTCACGACAGCGCAATGCGGCGATCGCCAGTTTTTTAAGCTGGACGCTCGATGCTTTCGACTTTTTCCTGTTGGTTTTTTTACTGAGCGATATCGCCCACTCCTTTCACGTCGACCTCGAAGAGGTCACCCTGGCGATTCTGCTGACCCTGGCCGTGCGGCCCGTCGGCGCATTGATCTTCGGCAGGGCGGCGGAAAAGTTTGGCCGCAAACCGATTCTGATGCTCAATATCGTTTTCTTCTCCGCCTTTGAGCTGCTCTCCGCCGCGGCGCCGTCGTTGATGCTGTTTTTTCTGCTGCGGGTGCTGTACGGCGTGGCGATGGGCGGGATCTGGGGCGTGGCTTCGTCGCTGGCGATGGAGACGATCCCCGACCGCTCGCGCGGCCTGATGTCCGGTCTGTTCCAGGCGGGGTATCCCTTCGGCTATCTGCTGGCGGCCGTAGCCTACGGGCTGCTGTTTGCACAGCTCGGCTGGCGCGGGATGTTTGTCATTGGCGCCGCCCCGGTGCTGCTGTTGCCGTTTATCTATTTCTGCGTCGAGGAGTCCCCGGTCTGGCTGGCGGCCCGGCAGAGTAAAGCGAGCACGGCTCTGCTGCCGGTGCTGCGTAGCCACTGGAAGCTGTGCCTGTACCTGGTGGTGCTGATGGCGGCCTTTAACTTCTTCTCCCATGGGACGCAGGATCTCTACCCGGTATTTTTGAAAGTCCAGCACGGGTTTGCGCCGGAAACGGTCAGCATTATCGCGGTGTGCTACAACATCGCCTCAATCATCGGCGGGGTGTTCTTCGGCTCGCTGTCGGAGAAGATTGGCCGGCGCAAAGCGATTATGATCGCCGCTCTGCTGGCGCTGCCGGTGATCCCGCTGTGGGCTTTCGCCAGCGGCTCGCTGGCGCTAGGGGCCGGGGCGTTTCTGATGCAGTTTATGGTGCAGGGCGCCTGGGGGGTGATCCCGACCTGGCTCAACGAACTGGTCCCGGCCAACACCCGGGCGGTGCTGCCCGGTTTCGTCTATCAGCTGGGGAATCTGCTGGCCTCGGTGAATGCCACCCTGCAGGCCTCCATTGCGCAGCACCACGGGCATAACTACGGCCTGGCGATGGCCCTGGTGGCCGGGACGGTGGCGATCGTCATTACCATTCTCACCTTCTTTGGCCGCGAGGGCCGGGTGGCGCAACCTGCCGGAGCGGCGAGTCACCAGCCGCTCTCCACCAGCCGTTAAGGGCTGACGCCGGGCGTAATCAGGCGCCCGGCAGACACGCTAACCGCGCAGGCGAACCGTCGCCGCCTGGCGTTTTTCCAGCGAGCAGATGCCAATCCCCAGCATAATGAACAGCGCGCTGAACAGGTGCCAGGCATGGGGCTGGGTATGCAGGAAGAGGATGCTTAACACGCCACCCGAGAGGGGGATGATGTGGGTGTAAATCTCCCCCCGCGTGGTGCCGATGGTGGCGATCCCTTTATTCCAGAACAGATAGGCCAGCCATGACGGAAAAATCACCAGATAAGCCAGCCCGCTGAGGAAAAACGGCTCGCGCCAGGCATCCCAGTCCTGCGCCGGGTGGCGCATCAGCCAGAAGGCGACGATCGGCAGCAGGAGCAGGGCGCCGAGCAGCGAGCTGACGGCGACAAAGCCATTCGCCGGGATCCGGCGGTCCTTCAGACGTAACAGCGAACAATAGAGCGCCCAGCTCAGCGCCGACCCCATCGCCCACAGATCGCCGACGGAAAAGGTATGCAGCGAGGCGGCATGCAGCGGGTTGCCCTGGAATAAGAGGATCATCACGCCGAGGGTGCTGAAGACCACCCCCAGCCAGTTGCGGGCCGATACCGGGTCGCGAAAAATCAGCCGGTTAATCAGCAGCACCATGCTCGGCGTGGCGGACATATAGATGGCGGCGTTGAGGGCGGAGGTGGTTTGCAGACCGATATAGAGCGTGAGCGGGAAACTGACCTGACCGAAGAGGGTGAGCACCAGCACCGCCGGGGCGTTTTCCCGCAGCAGATGACGACTGCCGGCAATCTGCCGACGGTAGAGCAGGCCCAGCAGCAGCGCCGTTAACGCCCACCGCGCTTCGGTCATCAGGATCGGATCCACGCCCTGAACCAGCACGTGACCGACAATGTAATTCCCACCCCAGAAGAGGGCGGCCAGCGTCAGTAACAGATAGGGCATCGTGATTCCTTGTGTCGTTTGTCACTGTACTGAATGGTAACGTTATTATTTTTATAATATCAACACTATTTTAGTGACTTTTGTTCTGTTTATTTAAAGTCGTTAATAAACAGCATATTAACAATGTGGTTGAAATTTCCGTTGCCGCATTGTGAGCGGTACTATACCGTATAGTCGCCATGCATTTCACAGGGACAAATTCATGCGTAATACCGACAATGGGGTCATTGGTAGTGACCAAACCGCGGTGATGGCCAGGCTGGCGCTGGATGAGTTAATTGACCAGCTTCTGCACAGCAACGCGCTGTCGCTGAAGCTGACGGCCAATCCGCTGGTCGCTGACAGAGCCTGGCATCTGACGGAGAATACCTGCATCCGCGCCTTCTCCGCTGACGATCCGCAGGCCAAAAAGCGCGCGCACCATGCGCTGTTCATCCTTTATCAGTCCTGGCTTGCCGACCCGCTCTCGCCGGCGGCTGCCAATCAGTTTCATCCGCTGCTCTCCGGGATCCGAAATTACATTGAGTCTGAATGGCTGCGGGCGGAAAGCAAACGTTTCCACCGCCAGAGGCCGGTGCTCAATGCCGGCAATATCGTCGACGAACTGCGCGCCTTATGCCAGCAGCACCCGGCGTCTCATCATCCGCTGTTCGATTTTCTTGCCAGCGAGGCCTCCGCGGCGCAAATCGACTATTTCTTCAAAAGCGACAGCGCGCTGAATCTGCTTTTCTTCGATCTGGTGGCGATGGGGCTGGTGGGCTCGTTGCCGGAAACCCGCGCCGAGATTGCGCAAAATCTGTGGGATGAGATAGGCCAGGGCAGCACTGAGATCACCCACGTTAATCTGTATAAGGATTTACTGAAGCGGCGGAATATCGCTTTACCGGACAATCATTTTGCCCATCTTTATGAGTGGCAGGGGCTGGCCGGGTATAACGCCTTTATGCTTGGCGGCATAAATCGTCAGCATTACTACAAATCGCTCGGGGTGATGGCGATGACCGAACTGCTCGACCCGCCGCAGTATGAAAAACTGGTGGCGGGCTGTCGGCGGATTGGGCTTAGCGATCGCGACGTGCATTACTATGCCGAACACATCACGGTCGATATCGGCCATGCGGACGGTTGGCTGAACAATGTGATTGTGCCGATTGGCAAAAAACATCCGGCGGCGATGGAGGAGGTCTACTTTGGCGCCGCGCTGCGCCTGCAAACCTGCAACGATTACTATGACGGTCTGCTGGCGGCGCTGCAGTCGCTGGACGGCAGCATGCGCTCACAGCGTACCGCCTTCTGAGTAGATCAGCGCTTTGGCCGCGCTCCAGGCGGTCGTCCCCGGCGGGATCTCCCGGCATTCGGCGGACTCGGCCTGCTGGGCGGCGATGGCGCCATCGATGAGCATCACCATCATCATGGCGACCCGTTCGGCAGGCTCTGGTTTTAATACCCGAGTCAGAATATCGCGGAAGAACTGCCACAGGCGCGATTTGAACCGGGAGCACTGCTCCCGGATCGCCGGCGATGACGCGCCATATTCAAACAGCGCGCGGGTAAACATGCAGCCGTGGAACGTTTCGCAGGTCAACCAGCACTGATAGTAGTCGAACACGGCGAACAGCTTCTCCCGCGCGGTGGCTTTATCCGCGGTGATCTGCGTCAGATCCTGCATAAACTCGCTCTCTTTCTGCCGGAGGATAGCCAGAATGAGCGCCTCTTTATCGGCATAGTAGCGGTAGAAGGTCATTTTGGAGATGCCGGCATGCTCAGCAATCCGCTCGATGCTGGGCGACTGATATCCTTCGCGATTAAACAGCGCGCTGGCGTGGCGGAGAATGTCCGCTTGTTTTGGCTTCATGCGTTTTCCTGTCGAATGGTTCGCTGTCATGACTGCCGGTGACCCGGTCGTCCTGCGACAGCGGTGCATTATGCCGGATCTTGCCGCCAGGCGAGCAAAAAGTAAATCAGCCGCGCCACGCGCGGCGCCGGTATTGGTGTATAAGGTGACAAGGATAAAGAAGAACATTGCCTTTTTTGACTTCGATGGCACGATAACCCACGAAGATACGTTTACCCCTTTCATTTATCAGTCCCTCGATGCGAAAGCCATTCGTCGGGGCAAACTGCGGCTGTTGCCCTATATTCTCGCCTGGAAAATGGGCTGGCTTTCAGCCTCTGCCATCCGGCAAAAAGTGTTTCATTATGCTTTTGCCGGGAAATCGCAACCTGAGATCCTGCAGCGTGGGAACGATCATAGCCAGGCGTTTATTCCCCGCACGCTGCGGGAGAACGCGATGCAGCGTATAGCCTGGCATCAGGCGCGAGGGGACACCGTGGTGGTGGTCTCAGCCTCGCTGGATGTCTACCTTCGACCGTGGTGCCAGCAGCATAATCTTGAGCTACTGTGCAGCGAAGTGGAATTTCAAAACGGGGCAGCGACCGGAAAGTATCAGGGTGGAGACTGTAGCGGCCTGGCCAAAAAGGCGCGTATCCTGGCGAACTACGCCCTGACCGATTACGAAGCGATCTTCGCTTACGGCGATACGCCGGAAGATTTCGCCATGCTGGCGCTGGCCACCACTCAAATCTATCGCTGGGAGGAGGCACCGCCATGCGGCTAGCGGCGTCAGGCTGCGCAGGTTAAGATGGCGCGCTATTGCCCCCCTCACCAGGAAGAAGAGATGTTGCTACCCCTGACCACGCCCCGGCTGCTGCTGCGCCGGTTCAGAACGGAAGATCTGCCGTCTTTCAGCCGCTATCGCAACCTGCCGGAAGTGGCCCGCTTTCAGAGCTGGAGCCATTACGGTATGGCAGAGGCGACTGCCTTCTATGAACAACAGCGTTCCCTGGCCTTTGCTGAGGATGAGAGTTGGTTCCAGCTTGCCGTAGAGATCCAGGCCAACGGTGCGCTGGCGGGAAATGTGGGGATCCACTTTTTCGATCAGGGCAGACAGGCCGAGCTGGGGATGACCTTTTCCCCGGCGTATCAGCATCAGGGGTATGCCCGGGAAGCCATAAAGGCGGTGATGGCCTTACTCTTTGAACCGTTGGCCCATCACCGGCTGATCGCGGTGGTAGACACCCGCAATACCGCCGCGATCAAACTTCTGGAAGGGCTGGGCTTTCGTCGCGAGGCGCATTACCGGCAGAATATCTTTTTTAAAGGCCAGTGGGGCGATGAGTATCTGTACGCGCTGCTGCGCAGCGAATATCAGTGAAGTGACGGCCTGGCCGTCACTTCTGCCAGGGTTGCCGGTTAGGTATGCTGGCGGATAAAGCGCGCGCGCCACGGTTTTAGCACCCACAGCGCGAGGGCGGCGGTGACAAAATCCAGGCCAATGGCGCAGCTGAAAACCACATGCCAGCCGTGGGTGTACTGATAGAGCAACGCCGCCAGCGGGCCGCCGAAGATTGACCCGATGCCCTGAGAAATATACAGCCAGCCATAGTTGCTGGCGGCATGTTCGCTGCCGAAGGTATCGGTGAGCGTCGACGGGAAGAGGGAGAAGATTTCCCCCCAGCCAAAGAACACCACCCCGGAAAGCAGGACAAACAGCAGCGGATCTTCCCGGCACGCCAGCCAGAGCGTCATCGCCACCCCCTCCAGCGCAAAGGCGATAAACATGGTTTGCTCGCGGCCGAAGCGGTCGGAAATAAAACCAAACAGCGGCCGGGTTAAACCGTTGGTGAAGCGGTCTATCGTTAACGCCAGCGGCAGGGCCGCCATGCCAAACACCACCGCCTGGCTAATGCCGAAGTCCTCGGCGAACACCGCCATCTGCGAAGTGACCATCAGCCCGGAAGTCGACATCATCGCCATCATGGCAAACATCAGCCAGAACAGCGGTTGACGCAGCATTTCCCGGGAGGTAAACGATCTGCTGCTCTGCGCCACCGTCTGGCTGACGGGCAAAGAGACAGCAGGCGGCGGCAGCTTCAGTCCCTGACTGGCTAGGAAGCCGACGAGTGCGAAGAGGACCCCGAAGGTCGTCATCGTGTGTTCAAGGCCGTTGGTGGTCAGCGACAGGGAGATGGGGAAGGTGGTTAGGATGGCCCCCATCCCGTAGCCCGCCGCCACCGCGCCGGCGGCGAACCCCCGCTGCCGCGGAAACCATTTGACCATCAGGCCGACAACGCCGATGTAGACGATCCCGGTTCCAAGGCCGCCCATGCAGCCATAAACCAGCCACAGCGTCGCCAGGCCATTTACCTGTGCGGAAAGCACCCAGCTCATTCCCGCCATCACCGTGCCGATAGCGATTAGCCGCCGTGGGCCAAATTTCTCCACTAACCGCCCCTGAAAGGGCGAAAAGAAGGTCTGGAGGATGATCAGCAGCGAGAAGGTTACCTGCAGCTCGGGCAGACCGACGCCCAGCTTTGCGGCCAGGGGGTTCGTCAGCAGCGTCCAGACATATTGCGGACTGGAGATGGCGGCCATACAGATCAGGCCCAGCACCAGCTGGCGCCATTTGCCATATTTCGGGGTAACCAACGGTTCGCTGAGTGTCGTCATGTTGTTCTCCGTTTTCAGTTAACAGGTTTCCGTGAAACGCATCCGCCCTGGAGGCTTCACGGAGAGAAGAAGGCGTTGGCGTCGCGACCGCAGGTGGCTATGGGTTGTCGCCTCCTGGCCTGAGATCTTGTCAACATCGCTGTATACAACCGCAGAGCATTAAACGTGCCAGTTAAAATAGTTCTTTATATACAAACAGTTAACATGGAAGTGTGGGAGGGGATGGGATTCAGTATGGTGAACAGGCGGCACTGAGTCGGTGCAAATGGGTCATCGCTGTGCGCTTCACTTATTGATTGGCTCAAGGCCGATGGTAGGTCCAATGGAAAAAGAGGCATGGCATTCAGGCGGGGGACAGGCACCCACCTGTTTATCCTCTTCCTGATCGCTGATTATATTCACGCTATAGATACAGGAGGCGCTAACCTGGTCGGTGCGAACGGCTTTAAATCGCATGCTGATGAAGTTGAAGATAAACCCTGCTTAAACATGACGCAGAAATAAGTGAAAAATAAGTTACAGGTAACAATTTATTAAATTCACATTGGAATTATTTTAATGGTTATTTTCTCAATGCGTTGATTTATAAGTTTAAATATAATGACAGCCTGGATTTTCATCAAATAGTGATAACGGAGAATATCATTGATAATACCAATATCATGATCTATGGTAGCGTTCACTTAATAGTAAATTGAATGAGGTGGGAAATGCATAATTATATTGCCAAAGGTATTGCGCTGGCTGTAGCCATCGCTGCCTCAGGAACGGTGCAGGCTATTGATAAAAAGAATCCTGATCCTTATTTTTCAGGGGTCAAGATTTTTGCCCTAAAGGAGGCCGCCGGAAGTGAATGGGATAGCGTGACCGGCGAGGCGAAGTATCTGGTGACCTATAAAGTTACGCTTGATAACTTCTCTGATAAAAGCATTGAACCTGGCAAAGATAACAAAATGTGCTTCTTATTGTATGATAAAAATGGCAAGTCATTTATGAGCACGGGTATTGAAATGGAGATGCTGAAAAAATACAAACCCATTGAAAGCCGAACAGGTAACGTGTTCTTCAGCAGCGCCGATCCTGAAATACTGAATATACCTTTTGTCCGTCTCGCTTTCGGTAAAGACTGCTTAACAAAATAACTACCATCCCGAGCGTGGATGATCTGCCTTATATGACGTTAGCGTAACACCAGGCGTCCGTCAGGTGTTACGAGATGAACATAACATCTGGATGATGAGGGCCGTGCGCGGCAGACATCAACTGTGTCAAGCACTACGCTCATCTGAAGTAGGTCACTCGTATTTCATTTTACGGGGGAGGTGCGTCTGCCGGGAGGGGGATACACTGGCCAGTTATTGGACAATCTTTACGCGTCTTTTTTTGCGTCGCTATCCGTGACGCTCCTGATGATTTTTCTCAGTTGGCAAATGCCAAAACTCATCGCTAATTTATTATGGTGCTTCGCTTTGCTTACGGTGCCTGTAAAAAGAGAGTGCCCGACAAAATGGCTATCCTGATAAAAAACAGTATCTGCGTGTAACTCGCCAGAAATCACCAGCACAGCTATTAGCAAAAGGAGAGAGGTTTTCATCATTCGTTTCTTTTCAGCTTAACTCTGTCTCTGGTTATCCGGGCATTATGAACACCGTTCAGCAATGGTAGTGACCGACCGATGTATATCCGGGGCATGCGGCGCATAATAAAATTCTACCGAAGTCTGCCTGCCGTTGAAGTTACTGATTTCCACCCACGCGACAGTCGTTTTTTCAGTATTCATCAGGTTGTATTTATCGATGTTTTCAGGAAGGGTGTCATCATATTCCAGCGATAAATTCGCTTTAGAAGCGGCATAATGAAGGCAATCGATCACCTGATGTTTTCCCTGATTAACGTAATAGGTTTCTTCTTCCGGGTGTATGCCCACATCCCCCAGATCCACACAACCACTTAACAGAAAAAGGGTGGGCAACATCAGCAATATTTTCATGGAACCTCTCTGTGTTAAATAACATTGGCGTGATTTTAACTTGTATTTAACAGGCCAAGCATTCTGAGTTAACGAATGGTGAATTTATTCCACCCCTCTACTTAACGTGGCGCAATATTATCACCGTGCGTTAAAGCGCACAAGCTTGCGATTTAGCGTTAGTATGTATTCAACATTTAAATGCTTTACCGTCAGGCGGGTAAAACAGGCGGTAAAAATATGATGCCCCCTGGCGACGGGACAGGGGAGAAGCGCCTGCGACATCCCCATGTCGAAGCGGCGTAATGGCAAACATTTACCCCGTGCCATGATAATCAGCTACAGGATTCATCCCCCATGCCCCCCGGCCGGTTGTTTGCCAGGACGCGGTGGGCTTTCCTTTTGCACCAAAGTTATGCAATGCCCCACTTTTACTCCCCATTTTTGGGAGGCGATGCGCCGGTTGGCGGTAAATCACTGAAAGCACGCCTGTCTGGCTCCTGGCATGGCGCTTGCAAGACCATCAGCAGAAAGCAGCGCAACAGACAATTTAGATCACACAATAGCTGGCTAGGGTTCCGGTTCACCGCGGTGAACGTCTGGTCCGAGAGCTGGCGACCTCGGCGAGGTTACACGGCGGGATAAAAGCCCGGGAGACAGCAGCACCGTTGGGTGTCGCGCTGCTCCGTTTCTCGTGCTAACCAGAGGTCCACCATGAAAACATCGCCGCTCCTCCGCTCACTTGTCCTGTCGCTGACGCTATTGACCAGCGTCCCGTCCTTTGCCGCCGTCAAGAAAGAGTTCAACGTCTGCTGGACCATCTACGCCGGCTGGATGCCCTGGGGCGCCATCAGCAATGAAAAGATCATCGATAAATGGGCCAGCAAGTACGGCATCAAAATCAATATTGTTCAGCTCAACGATTACATCGAATCCATCAATCAGTACACCGCCGGGCAGTTTGACGGCTGCACGATGACGAATATGGACGCCCTGACCATTCCGGCGGCCGGCGGTGTCGACAGCACGGCGCTGATCACCGGCAGCTACTCCGATGGTAACGACGGGGTGGTCCTGAAAGGGGCGGATAAAAAGCTCAGCGACCTGAAAGGGATGTCGGTGTATCTCCCGGAGCTGTCGGTCTCCCACTATCTGCTGGTGCGCGGCCTGGAAAAAGCCGGGCTGCAGGAAAAAGACGTCAAGGTGGTGAATACCTCCGATGCCGATATCGTCTCGGCTTTTGGCACAAGCGGCGTGCGGGCGGCGGTGGCCTGGAATCCACAGCTGTCGGTTATCAAAAAGACCCCGCAAACCAGCGAAGTGTTTAGCTCCTCGCAGGTGCCAGGCGAGCTCATCGACATGATGGTGGTCAATACCCAGACCCTGAAAGATAACCCGGCGCTGGGCAAAGCGCTGACCGGCGCGTGGTTTGAAATGATGGCCAAAATGAAGGCCGGCGATACCCAGGCGCTGAGCGCTATGGCCGCCGACTCCGGTACCGATCTCGCCGGCTACCAGGCGCAGCTCAAAACCACTCATCTTTTCTGGACGCCTGCCGACACCCTGGCGTTTATCGCCTCGCCGGATCTGGCGAAAACCATGCAGCGTGTGGCGCAGTTCTCCTTCGATAAAGGTCTGCTGGGCGAGGGGGCGCAGAGCGCGGACTTTATCGGCATGACCTTCCCGGGCAATGTCACGCTCGGCGATGCCGCCAACCGCAAACTGCGCTTTGACGACAGCTATCTGAAGCTGGCCGCCGCGGGCCAGCTGTAATGATTGCCGCCGGGAGACCACGCCATGCGCCACATTAACCGATATCCCCAAAAGGGGATGCGCCTGACGCTGATGCTGCTGCCGTTTGTGCTGCTGATCGCCGCCTGGTTTATGGGATCGGCGGTGCGGCTGGAAGCCAATCCGCAGGACAAATTGCTGCCAGGCCTGTCGCAAATGGCGGCGGCCATTGACCGGATGGCGTTCACCCCGGACAAACGCAGCGGCGAGTATCTGCTGTGGGCCGACACGCTGATCAGCATGAGCCGTCTGCTGACGGGCCTGGCCGTCTCGTCGCTGATCGGCCTCGGCATCGGTATCCCCGCCGGCGTCTTCCCGATGTACCGCGCGGCGCTGTCGCCGCTGATGACGGTGGTGTCAATGATCCCGCCGCTGGCGATCCTGCCGGTACTGTTTATCGTCTTTGGCCTGGATGAGCTGTCGAAAGTGATGCTGATCGTCATCGGCATTACGCCGATGCTGGCGCGCGACCTGGAGCAGCGGGCGCGGGAAATCCCTGCGGAGCTGTTTATAAAGGCGCAGACCCTGGGGGCCAATAGCTGGACGGTGGTGCTGCGGGTGGTGCTTCCCCAACTGCTGTCGCGGCTGATCGCTTCTCTGCGCCTGCTGCTGGGCTCGGCATGGCTGTTCCTGATCTCCGCCGAGGCCATCTCCGCCACCGCCGGGCTGGGGTATCGCATCTTCCTGGTGCGGCGCTATATGGCGATGGACGTGATTATTCCGTATGTCATCTGGATCACGCTGCTGGCATGGCTGATGGATCTGGCGCTGCGTCAGCTGCATAAAGCCTGTTTCCCGTGGGCGGAAGGAGGCCGGGGATGAGTTTTATCGACATCAAAAACATCTGGCAGGAGTACGGCGACCACGTGGTGCTGGAGCGCATCAATCTGCAGGTGAAAGAGGGCGAGTTTTGCTCAATGGTTGGCGCGTCCGGCTGTGGTAAATCGACCTTTCTGCGTCTGCTGCTCGGTCAGGAGCTACCGACCCGCGGCGCCATCCTGCTCGACGGCCAGCCGCTGGCGGCGGAGCCGGACCGCAGTCGCGGCGTGGTTTTCCAGCGCTATTCGGTGTTTCCGCATCTCAACGTGCTGGATAACGTCGCCATCGGCCTGGAGCTGCCGGCGTCCCCGCTGCTGGGGCGCCTGTTTGGCGGCAGAAAGCGCGAAGCCCGGCAACAGGCCCAGCGAATGCTGGAGAAAGTGGGCCTGGGACACGCCCTGGATAAATACCCGGCGCAGCTCTCGGGCGGGATGCAGCAGCGGCTGGCCATTGCCCAGGCGTTCGTGATGCAGCCGCGGGTGCTGCTGCTGGACGAGCCCTTCGGCGCGCTGGATCCCGGCATTCGCAAGGATATGCATGCGCTGCTGCTCCAGTTGTGGAGCGAAACGCGCATGACGGTGTTTATGGTCACCCACGACCTGGCCGAAGGCTTCAACCTGGGCACGAGGCTGCTGGTGTTCGACAAAGTGCGCATCGACCCGCAGGCGCCCAACGCCTGGGGAGCGCGTATTACCTACGACATCCCGCTCAATGAAGCGCGGATGGCGCAACTGGCCGCCGGTAGCGACACCAACGTTTACGCATTAAGGAGATAAATTGATGACTGAACTGTTTCACTCCACCCCCAGCCTGCGCGAAGAGCGGCTTCCCGGCGGGGCGCACACCTCGCTGATTTTGCGCAAAGGGCAGATCCTGCGCCTGACCGATCTCGACGGCGGGGCAAACGTCAGCATGATGATGCTCAATCCTCATGAGAAAAGTGAGCGCCTCAACCTGCCGGATACCCTCAAAGGACAGCATACCGCGCGCCTGACCGCCGGGCATTGTTTCTACTCCGATATGGGCCGGGTGCTGGCCGGGATCGTCGCCGACAGCTGCGGCTGGCACGATCCGTTCGGCGGGGTCCTCAACGCCGGGGAGACGCACGACAAATATGGCGCCGGACGCTACCAGGAATTACGCAATGGCTTCTACCGCAACGGCGTCGATAACCTGCTGGTGGAGATGGGGAAATGGGATCTCGGTCTGGAAGATCTGCTGATGGTGGTCAACTTCTTCAGCAAAGTGACCGTCGATGACGAGGGGCGCTTTCACTTTGTCTCCGGCAACAGCCGCGCCGGGGACTATGTGGAACTGTATGCCCCGATGGACGTCCTGCTGGTCCTCACCGCGCTACCGCATCCTCAGGATCCGGCCACAGAGTATGCCCCCCGTCCGGTGCAGCTGAGCTGGTATCAGGCCGACGATGAAGACGCGGCCACTCAGGCGCTCCTGACCCGCGATGAGAACCTGCGCGCGTTCCGCAATACCCAACTTTTTGCCCTGTAAGGAGGCGTTTATGACCCTTATCACCAGTCACCGACGTCCGGAAGAGGCCGTCTATCGCCATGTGATCCCCGCCGGGGAGCCGTGGCTGTTCGAGGTTAAACGAGGGCAAACCCTGCGTCTGCTCGATCTCGAAGGCAACCAGGCGATTGATACCCTGTTTTACAACGCCGACAACCCGCGCGAGCGCTACGATGCGCAGCGCACGCTGCGCCGCCAGGGTAACGCCTACCTCACCGCCGGCAGCGTGCTCTATTCCAACCTTGGCCGTCCGCTGATGACCATCGTGGCCGATACCTGCGGGCGGCACGATACCCTCGGCGGCGCCTGCGCCCAGGAGAGCAACACCGTCCGCTACGCCCTCGACAAGCGCTACATGCACAGCTGCCGGGATAATTTCCTCTGCGCCTGTCTGCATGATGGCCGTCTGCATAAGCGCGATATCGGCGCCAACATTAACTTCTTTATGAACGTGCCGGTGACGCCGGAGGGGGGGCTGACCTTTGCGGATGGCATCTCGGCGGCGGGAAAATACGTGGAACTGCGCGCGGAGTGTAACGCCATGGTGTTGATCTCCAACTGCCCGCAGCTCAACAATCCCTGCAATGGCTGGAACCCGACCCCCGCCGAGGTGCTGGTATGGAACTGACCCGCTGGCAGCGCTGGCGTTTGCTGGCCTTTCGGCTGTTCGCCGTTCGCGCCGACCGCCTGAACCACACGCCGACGCGCCACCTTTAAGCGCCGGTTCTCCCGGGGACGACCTCAGGGGAAGACGAATTGTTGCGGGACGACCCGCTTCGCTGTGAGTTCCGCTTATGTTTGATACCTTACTGATTGCCAACCGCGGGGCGATTGCCTGCCGCATTCTGCGCACCCTGCGCGCCATGCAGGTGAAGGGCGTCGCCGTTTACGCCGAAGCCGACCTGAGCAGTCTGCACGTCCGCGAAGCGGATGAGGCGCTGAGCCTTGGCGAGGGGCCGGCAGCGCAAACCTATTTAGTCGTAGAGAAGATCATTGCCGCCGCGCGGCAGAGCGGCGCCCGCGCCATCCACCCCGGCTACGGCTTTCTGTCGGAAAACGCCGCCTTCGCCGAGGCCTGTGAGGCGGCGGGACTGGCGTTTGTAGGCCCGACCCCGCAACAGCTGCGAACCTTCGGCCTGAAGCATACCGCCCGCGCGCTGGCCAAAGCGGAGGGCGTTCCGCTGCTGGAAGGCAGCGACCTGCTGGCCGACAGCGAAGAAGCCTGCCGGGCGGCAGAGGCGGTGGGCTACCCGGTGATGCTCAAGAGCACGGCGGGCGGCGGGGGGATTGGCATGCGCGTCTGCCGCGACGCCCGCGAACTGAGCGAGGCGTTTGCCACGGTGCAGCGGCTGGGGCAAAACAACTTCAGCGACGCCGGGGTGTTTCTCGAAAAATATATCGAACGCGCCCGCCATCTCGAGGTGCAGATCTTCGGCGACGGGAAAGGGGCGGTTATCGCCCTCGGCGTGCGCGACTGCTCGCTGCAGCGGCGTAACCAGAAAGTAATTGAAGAGACGCCGGCGCCAAATCTGCCGGACGGGATGGCGCAGGCGCTGTGTAGCGCGGCCATTGCCCTTGGGAAAGCGGTGAACTACCGCAGCGCCGGGACGGTGGAGTTTGTCTACGACAGCGCGGCGCAGCGCTTCTATTTCCTGGAGGTCAATACCCGGCTGCAGGTGGAGCACGGCGTCACGGAGCAGGTGTGGGGCGTGGACCTGGTGCGCTGGATGATCGCCCTGGCGGCAGGGGATTTACCGCCGCTGAGCGAGCTGGCCGCCGGGCTACAGCCCCGGGGGCATGCCATTCAGGCGCGAATTTACGCCGAAGATCCTGGCCGCCAGTTTCAGCCTTCGCCCGGACTGTTAACCGACGTCTGGTTTCCGCCGGCGGACGGCGCTACCCTGCGCATCGACCGCTGGGTGGAGGCCGGCTGTGAAGTGCCGCCGTTTTTTGACCCGCTGCTGGCGAAAGCTATCGTCTGGCGCCCCAGCCGCGATGAGGCGATCGACGGCCTGGCGCAGGCCCTGGCGGAGACCCGCCTGTACGGCGTCGAAACCAACCGCCAGTACCTGCAGCAGATCCTTGGCTTTGCGCCGTTCACCGCCGGTGAACCCTGGACCCGCTGTCTGGAGCAACTGCGCTACCGGGCCGATACCGTGGAGGTACTCAGCGCCGGCACCCAGACCAGCGTCCAGGACTACCCGGGACGTCTGGGGTACTGGGCGGTGGGCGTACCGCCCTCAGGCCCGATGGATGACCGGGCGCTGCGCCTGGGCAATCGTCTGCTGGGCAATGCCGAGGGCGACGCCGCGCTGGAGATCACCCTTAGCGGGCCCACTCTGAAATTTAATACCGCGGTGCAGGCGGTGGTCTGCGGCGCGCCGCTGCCCGTAACGCTTGACGGCATCGACCAGGAGATGGACGGCGTCTTCTCTGTTCCGGCGGGGGCGACCCTCAGACTGGGGGCGATAAGCGGGCCAGGCGTCAGAAGCTATCTCTGCCTGCGCGGCGGCATTCAGGTGCCGGACTACCTGGGCAGTAAAAGCACCTTTACCCTCGGTCAGTTTGGCGGCCACGGCGGACGGGCGCTGCGCGCCGGCGACGTGCTGCATCTTGCGCCTACGGCTGAAACCATCGAAGGCGCGACGCTTCCCGCAGGGTTGCGCCCTGAGCTTGCGGAAGTGCGAACGCTGCGGGTGATTTATGGCCCCCACGGCGCGCCGGAGTTCTTTACCCCGGCGTATATGGCGACCTTTTTTGCCACCGACTGGGAAGTGCATTTTAACTCCAGCCGCACCGGCGTGCGCCTGATCGGGCCCAAGCCGGTCTGGGCCCGCGACAGCGGCGGCGAAGCCGGGCTCCATCCGTCGAATATTCACGACAACCCCTACGCGGTGGGGGCGGTGGATTTTACCGGCGATATGCCGGTGATCCTCGGGCCGGACGGCCCAAGCCTCGGGGGCTTCGTCTGCCCGGTCACGGTGATCGAAGCCGATCTCTGGCAGCTGGGCCAGCTTAAGGCGGGGGATAAGGTGCGCTTTGTGGCGATTGACGTCCCCACCGCCCGGCGGCTGGCGGCAGGCCGTCGCGCAGAGCTGGCGACCCTGCAGGCGCAGGACGTTGCCTGGCAGCCTGTGCCGCTCACCTCGCCGGTGGTGATGACCTGCGGCGACGCTGACAAACGCCTGGTGGCGCGCCTCTCCGGCGATACCCACCTGCTGCTGGAGGCCGGTGAGGCGGAGCTGGATCTGGTGCTGCGCTTTCGCATCCATGCCCTGATGCAGGCCCTTGAGGGGCAATCCCGGGACGGGATCATCGATATCACGCCGGGGATCCGCTCTCTGCAGCTCCATTTCCAGCCGGAAACGCTGGCGCTGGAGACACTGCTGGCGTGGGTCCGCGAGGAGTGGGCCACGGTCTGCATGAGCGACGATCTGCAGGTTCCGACACGGGTGGTGCATCTCCCGCTCTCCTGGGACGATCCGGCCTGCCGCAAGGCGATCGACAAATATATGACCACCGTCCGCCCGGACGCCCCCTGGTGCCCAAGCAACCTCGAGTTTATTCGCCGGATAAACGATCTCCCGGATGAGCAGGCGGTGTGGCAAACGGTGTTTGACGCCAGCTATCTGGTGATGGGGCTCGGCGATGTCTATCTCGGCGCGCCGGTGGCCACGCCCCTTGATCCGCGCCATCGGCTGGTCACCACCAAATACAACCCGGCGCGAACCTGGACGGCGGAAAACTCGGTGGGCATCGGCGGAGCGTATCTGTGCGTTTACGGCATGGAAGGCCCGGGCGGCTATCAGTTTGTCGGCCGCACCCTGCAGATGTGGAATCGCTATCATGAGGTGGCCGATTTTGCCGGCAAGCCCTGGCTGCTGCGCTTTTTCGACCAGCTGCGTTTCTATCCGGTCTCGGCGGAAGAACTGCTGGCTATTCGCCGCGATTTCCCGCTCGGACGCTACCCGCTGCGCATCGAGCACAGCACGCTGCGGCTGGCGGAGTACCAGCAGTTTCTCTCTCGCGAGGCGCAGAGCATTAGCGCATTTCGCGACCATCAGCAGCGGGCGTTTAACGACGAGCGCGAGCGCTGGATCGCCAGCGGCCAGGCCCATTTCGACAGTCAGGAGAGCGCGACAGAAGAGGTGGGCGATGCGCCGCTGCAGCCGGGGGAGCAGGGGGTGGAAAGCCCGGTATCCGGTAATCTGTGGCAGGTACAGACCGCGGCCGGCAGCCAGGTACGCGCCGGCGATGTGCTGGTGGTGCTTGAGTCGATGAAAATGGAGATCCCGCTGCTGGCGCCGTGCGATGGCAGGGTTCGGCAGGTCAATGTGCAGCCAGGCAGCGCGGTGCGTGCCGGGCAGCGGGTGGCAGTGATTATTGAGGAGAAGGCATGATGCAGCAGACGTTTGATTTACGCCTGGCGACTCTGGCGGCGAACTATCGTAACGGCCACACCACCCCGCGCGCGCTGCTGGCGGGGATCCGCCAGCGGGCGCAAGCGCTGGATCCCGAGTTTAATCTGTTTATCCATCTCCTGAGCGAAGCGGAGCAGGCGCCGTTTCTGGCGGCGCTGGAAGGCCATTCGCCAGACACGCTCCCACTGTACGGGGTGCCGTTCGCCATCAAAGATAATATTGACCTTGCGGAGATCGTCACCACTGCCGCCTGTCCGGCGTTTGCTTACCGGCCGACGCAAAGCGCGACCATTGTCGCACAGCTGATTGCCCTGGGGGCGGTGCCGGTGGGCAAAACCAATCTCGATCAGTTTGCCACCGGCCTGAACGGGACTCGTTCGCCGTATGGTCGCTGCCGCAACGCGTACCATCCCGCTTATCCCTCCGGCGGCTCCAGCGCCGGGTCGGCGCTGGCGGTAGCCCTGGGCGTCGCCAGCTTCGCGCTGGGGACCGACACCGCCGGCAGCGGTCGCGTCCCGGCCGGGTTGAATAACCTGGTGGGCCTGAAAGCGACGAAAGGGGTGATCTCCACCGCCGGGGTGGTACCGGCCTGCCGCACGCTGGACTGCGTGACCTTTTTCAGCGCCACCGCCGACGAGGCCAGCCAGCTGCTGGCGCTGGTTGCCCGGGCCGATCCGCAGGATAGCTACAGCCGCCGCAATCCCCAGTGGAACAGTCGTCAGGCCTTCGGCAAGCCGTCCGCCGGGTTTCGCTTTGGCGTCCCGCGGGAGCTTAACTTCCTCGGCTGCCGCGCCAGCGAAGCGCTGTTCGCCCAGGCCGTGCAGCGGCTGACGGCGCTCGGTGGGGAAGCCGTGGCGATCGATTTTGCGCCTTTTCTCGCCGCCGCCCGCCTGCTGTATGACGGGCCGTGGGTCGCTGAACGCTATGCGGTGGCTGGCCCGTTGATTGAGCAGCAGCCTGACGCCGTGCTGCCGGTCATTCGCGACGTGCTGGCGAAAGCGCCTGATATCGACGCGACGGCGACCTTTAAGGCGATGTATCAGCTACAGGAGTATAAAGCGCAGTGCGATGCTATCCTCGGGACGCTGGACTGCGTGCTCACGCCAACCTTTCCGCGGCCGGTAACGCTGGACGAGCTGGCGGCGGAGCCCATCGCCCGCAACGCCGACCTGGGCTACTACACCAACTTTATGAACCTGCTGGACTATGCGGCGGTGAGCGTGCCGTGCGGGTTTATGCCCGACGGACTGCCCTCCGGCGTCACGCTGTTCGGCCGGGCCTTTACCGATCAGTATTTGCTGAGCCTGGCCGACGCCTTCCAGCGCGCGGAGCGGCTGCCGCTGGCAGGCGGCGCGCGGCTGGAGAGCCCGCCGCCTGCGCACCCCGCGGGCCATGATCGGATGGCCCTGGCGGTATGCGGCGCCCACCTGACCGGCCAGCCGCTGAACGGTCAATTGCTGGCGCGGGGCGGCCGGCTGCTGCAGGCGACCCACAGCGCGCCGCGCTATCGGTTGTATGCCCTCCCGGATGGCAAGCGCCCGGCGATGGTGCGTGACGAACCAGAGGGGGCCGCGATAGCGGTGGAAGTCTGGGCGATCCCCAGCGCTGAGGTGGGGTCGCTGCTGGCCGCCATCCCCGCGCCGCTGGGGCTGGGACAGATTGAGCTGGCGGACGGCCGCTGGGTGACAGGCTTTATCTGTGAAGCCGGGGGGCTGGGCGCGGCCACCGAGATCACCGCCTGGGGCGGCTGGCGTCAGTGGCTGGCCAGGTAAACGGAACACCCTCTGCGGTAGCGCCGCAGAGGGAACCCTCGCTTATAGCGGGCTGTTCTCATCGAGCCGGGTGACGCTCCAGACGCGGGCGTGCGTGTCATCAATGCGATAGTAGCTTTTCACGCTTGCCGTACCGCCGATGGCGTAGCCCACCAGAGCCACAATGTTGAGCTGATGCCCCTGCTTATCGGTAAACGCATAATATTCATCCAGCACATAGCCGCTGGCGCTAGCCGCTGATTCCAGACGATCGTCCCTGGCTTTCAGGTCCGGGGTATAGTCCGCGATGGTTTTCCCCACAAAGTTTTTGGCGACGTCCTGCTTTTCGTCAACGCTGACGATAAACGCCGCGCTGGCAGGAAAGTGCTGAACCACGTCAGCCAGGGTCGGTTTCGGCGCGGCAGAGGGGAATAACGTGTGATCGATAGTGTAGGCCTGTAGCCAGCAGGAGAATAACGCCGCTTCCGCCGCACGGCCATCCGGGTCGGAAAGTCCGGGCAGCGCATCGACGGTCTCTCCCGCTTTACGCAGCGCAATGAAATCGGCACAGGAAGAGACCCGTGCCTGATTCTGGTCACTCAGCAACAGCGTCAGAGGAGACTGGTTTATCTCAAGCTCGCCCGCCGCCAGCACCGGCGTGCTCAACAATAACGTCACCGCCATACCGATAAAATATTTCATCACATAGCCTCCATGAATATCGACGTATCCTGATCCGAGGTGACAGGGAAAGCAAGCGATGGATGATGTCTTTTCCACATGTCCGGGCGATGCCTCCCGGACGCCGAGCGACGGCCGGGGAAGGTTACTGATGGTGTGGGGCGGGATAAAACGCTTCCGCTGTCCATTGCGCTGATGGCTGGCGGTATTGCTGCCAGAACAGTTCGGCAATCTCCCGGGCTTCGGCGGAACCCGGCGTGACGTACGCCCCCACCGTCACGATGGAAAGATGAATATTCTGCGCTTTTAATAACGGAAAAAGGCCATGCGTCAGGTTAAGCAGCCCGGCTTTGCCGACGCTCAGCGTCAGATACTCCGGATGAGGCTGAGTGGCAAACATCCCGCCAGTCAGCAGGATCGCGCCTTCTCCACGCGCGGCCATCCGAGGAGTGACCGCTTTGATGGCGGCATATACCGCGCCAATATTGGTGGTGAGATCCTGGATGAAGCCTGCCACCGACTGGGTCTCCAGATTACCGTCATGCATGGCCGCGGCGTTGAAGTGCAGCACATCCACGCTGCCGGTCTCCACCTCTACCTCGCGAATGAGTTCCACGATACTGGTGATATCGCTGGCGTCCGCCACGCGGCCTTCCGCGGCTAATCCAGCCGCTCTCAGTTGGTCGGCCTGCGCCGCCACATAGTTTTTATTTCGTGAGGACAGCACCACCCGGAATCCCTCACCAGCAAATCGTGAGGCCGTCGCCATTCCCATCCCAGGACCGGACCCGATACTCAAAAACGTTTTCATGTGCTTCTCTCACTGTAGTTTGCTGAGCCGCTATGTTAATACCCTGGCAGATCGCTGATAATCAGCCTTATTTGCAAATGATTAATGTGCTGGGTGCAGGAATCATGTTCGATGATTTTGAAGAGCTGATGGCGTTTGTCTGTGTGGCCGAGACAGGGAGTTTTATCGGGGCCAGCCGCAGGCTGGCTCGGGATGCGTCGGTCATTTCCCGCCGGGTTAGCCACCTCGAGAAAAAACTGGGCGTCCGGTTGCTGGTGCGCACTACCCGTAGCGTAACGCTTACCGAAGCCGGAACCTGGTTTTTGCAGCGCGCCCGCGCGGCGCTGGATGAGCTCAGCGCCGCCAGCCGGGAGGTGGGAGACTTTGCTGCCACCCCGCAGGGAACGTTGCGGGTTTCGCTGCCGGTGACCTTTGGCCGGGAGCTGATTGCCCCGGTGTTTCCTGATTTCCTGCAGGCGTATCCGGATATTCGCCTGGATGCCCATTTTCTCGATCGACGGGTCGATATTGTCGCGGAGGGGTTTGATGCGGTGGTTCGCCTGGGGAGCGTGCGGGGCAGTACCTTAACCGGGCGCGAGCTGGGGGCGTTTAGAAGTCAGCTGATTGCTTCGCCGGTCTATCTGCAACGCTTCGGTGAGCCGACTCATCCTGAGCAACTGGCAGCCCATCGGTGCCTTGGCTTTACCCACCATCCGGACTGGCCCTACTGGATCCTCGAAAATGGTCGGGAGCATATCCAGGTGACGCCAGCCGGCCCCCTCACCACCAATATCAGTGAAGCGCTGCTGACGGCGGTCATTCGGGCAACCGGGATCGCACTGCTGCCGGGGTGGATGGTTTGCCAGGCGGTGCAGCGCGGGGAACTGGTCCGCGTGCTGCCCGACTGGCGTAGCGCGGCGAAGGTCAGCGTTTATGCCCTGATGCCGCCCGGCACGCTGGTTCCCGCCAAGACCCGGGTATTTATCGACACGCTATGCCATCAACTGGCGTCATCCCCGCTGTGGCAGGACGAATTGAAGCGATAAGCAGGGGGGGCCGATTGCGCAGATCGTTGATGGAGAAGGGCCTCGAAGTGTTCCTGCTGAATGTACGGAGCAATAAATTTATCCTCGGACAGATAATGCCCTGGCGGACTTTCTTCGTGCAGTGAGAAGGTTTAATCACTCGAATTAATAGTGAATATCAAATGCCAAATTGATATTAACGTTTATCAAGAAAGCCATTAATATCACCAGTATGGAGGGATTATGAATTTAATTGATAGTGCTAAGAATGAAGAGCTACGGAATATTCGTTTTGTTTTAACTGATATGGATGAAACGCTGACCTATAAGGGCAGACTGCAGGCCAGAACCTATCAGAGTCTGGAAATGCTACAACATGCGGGCATTAAGGTTATTCCGGTAACGGCGGCCTCTGCCGGGTGGGCCGATCAGATGGCGAGAATGTGGCCTGTTGATGGGGTCATCGCTGAAAATGGAGGATTATTTCTTATCAGAAATAACGTCGGTGAGGGTATTAACAGGTATTTCTGGCATGAAGACAACTATCTTCTTAATCGAAAAAACATCAGCCATATTCTTTTCAAGATTCGCCAGAAATACCCCTGGGTTGAGGTTTCTGACGATCAGGATTTTCGCCTGACGAGTATTGCTTTCAAACTTCCCAAAAATCATGAGCAGACCAAACAACTTATTGACGAATTAGTGGAAAATAAATGCAGCTATACCATTAATAATTTATGGGTACTGGGGTGGTTAGGGGGATATGACAAACTCGTCATGAGCAGAAAGGTGTTAAAGCAGTTTTATGCACTGGAAGAATCTGATGAACAAGCATCGGTTTTCTACAGTGGTGATTCGCTCAATGATGCACCTATGTTCAGTTACTACAGCAAAACGTTGGGAATGAACACGGTCAATGACATAGCGCAAGTTATACCATCATTGCCTCGCTGGATAAGTCAATTTCCAGGTGGTGAAGGGTTTGTCGATGGCGCGAACAGAATTTTAAATGCTAAAAGGGCAAGCATCAGTTAAGTTGCCTTCTCCGCTCTGACAGAATTAAACCGGCTCCGTTCGTTGCAACAGGTCCGGTTGTTGTATGCGTTAGATAGAGAGCTTCATGTGGGGTACTTCCCGTTATCCAGGCGGAACGCCATTCACCTTGAATGGCTCATCATTCTTGTTGCAAAAATGTGAACACTTCAGTAGCCTTGTCTCTTTCGGAGACAGGAAATGCTCGTCACTGATTCACTTCTGGCTTACACCCTCGCTGCCACTCTGCTTACCCTGACGCCAGGTCTGGATACCGCGCTTATACTGCGCACGGCGACCGCTGAAGGCGGGCGCAAAGCTTTGCATGCCGCGTTAGGTATCGATCTCGGGTGCTTTATCTGGGGCGCGCTGGTGGCCTTTGGTTTGGGCGCGCTGCTGGCGGTTTCTGAGCTGGCTTATACCTTATTGAAATGGTGCGGCGCGGGCTACCTTTGTTGGCTGGGCATCCAGCTGCTTCTGCGTCCGCGCCAGCAATTTAACAGCAATCCGGCATCGGCAACCGCCACGAGCAACTGGTTTCTGCGTGGGATGCTGGGAAATGTGCTTAATCCCAAAATGGGCGTCTTCTACGTTTCGTTTTTACCTCAGTTTATCCCGGCGGGGCATTCCCCCATCACATGGACCTTTCTCCTGGTTACTATCCATGTATTGATTGGTACGCTGTGGTCGTTAACCCTGATTACCGCCACTCGCTATGCCGCGGGTATCCTGAAAAAAACGGCGGTAGTGAAATGGATGGATCGAACGACCGGCTGCCTGTTTCTGCTTTTTGCGGCGAAGCTGGCGATGAGCCGCCGGTAATAAAACAGGGGCCTTTGCCCCTGTTTTTGCGCTTTGCTCAGCTATCTTGAAATACAGGCTCTACGATCCCGGCTGGGTCACACACTGTGCCGGATCAAACACCGTTTTCCAGTCTTGCTTCATATCAACGACGGTCCAGCCATGCGCTTTTGCCTGCGTTAATCCATCAACCAGCTTTCCGCTGGCTGGAGGATGACTATCATAGGCATATTCACGCACGGAATCCGTATGATGCACCAGAAGGCCAAAGGGTTTGACGTCAGGATTGGCGGCGGTGTATTGCAGCATGGCGAGATCGCCATCGCTATTGCCAAATGCCGCGACAGGGCGCTGGCCCATGAAAAGGTGGATCGCCACGGGTTTATTGGCTGCATCGTCATTGAAGGCCCCCGACATTGTCTTGGTAATTTTTGTCCCTTCATCAGATAACGCGAATTCGCCAAGCGAAAACGACCCGATCACTTGTTCAGGTGGAATACCGTACATCTTTTGCGACAGTACGCGCATAAAATCGATACCGCCGCCGGAGACAATCCAGGTTTTGAAACCGTTTGCCCGCAGATATTCCAGTAGCTGACGCATCGGCTGATATCCCATCCGATCGTACTGGCAGCCAAAACGCGGGTCCTTATGCGATGAAACCCAGTTAGCAACGCGCTGATTAAAGTCATCTGTCGTCATGCCGCTGTGCGTCAGCGATAAAAGATGAATAAGCCCTTTTTCGCCGGAAGCGGCGACAGTTTTGATATCGTCTTTCAACACGGCCTGCACCAACGCGTCGCTAGACCACTCCTGGTGTTGCGGGGCCAGACGTTTGATCTCATCCAGCACGAACCGGATCTGAAACGTCAGCGGCGCTTCTGGCCACAGGGTGCCATCATTATCAAATACGACGTAGCGTTTTTCGGCCGGAATAAACGTTGAGCGGTCTGGGTTGGTGGCACCTTGCACCCATTCTTCAATGGCGCGCTTGGCTGCCGTATCGTTCCATGCTGAGAGTGGATCTGCCACTGCGTTGCCGCAGAGGGCGAATAAAGTCAGAGCGATTAACGTACGCTTCATCGTGAACTCCTGTTATCCGGGGTCTGTCCCGGTAGCGAAAGTGGCTGCCAGAATCGGCGCCAACGGTGAGATAAGTAACGCGCGCTACGCAGCAAAGTGCGGCGGAAAATAAACATCAGCATGAGTAACGCGAGGCCGCCTGCGAGCATTAACGCATTCTGCCGAGTCAACGTGCCACGATCGCCCTTTAACGAGGATTCCGCACCGGCCGAGCGCGAAGCGGCAATCCGGTAGGTGCTGCCGGGGAATTCAGCGGTTTGCCACTGCTGATGGGTTGTATCCCACCACCGCAATTTGATCGGCGGCAGCGTGACTTCCCCCGCAACAACAGGCAAATAGCGGAGCGTTTCCACGCGTTCCGCGCCTTCAAGATCCCCCCGACCCGAAGTCAGCAGACGATTTTCAGGCGGCAGACGCTGGGTATGGGTGCCGCTGATGGCATAGAGCAGCTGTGGGATTTGGGCGGGCATCACCTCCGTGGCTCGGACGGTGACGACGCGTTCAATAACGTCGCCGGCACGCAGCGTTTTATCTTTACCACTACGGTAAATATTGATCTTCTGGCTGAGCGAGAGACCTGAAGCGGGCAGGAAACGGTCTGGCTGTTCAATTCCTTGCGGCCAGTTAACCTGCGTTTCCAGCGCCGGTAGTTTGACCGTCACGGGCGCCTGTCCGGAGGCGGTTAACGTCATTTCAAAAGCCGGTAAACGCAGCTTACCTGCATCCCAGGCAGTGAGCTGGCGTTCCATGCGCACGCCGCTCCAGCTGGTTCCCTCGGCGTGACGGGTCAGAAGCTGATTGGGTTCGGCTTTGCTCGAGATATCGCCATTTTCGACCGGGAAACCGGGCCACTGCGGCGGCGGATTAAACCATGAATCCGTCCAGAACGTCACCGCCACGCGCACCGGTTGGCCTGGGACAACGTGTTCGGGAGCGACCAGCTCGCGCGTGACCGTCATGGCTGCCTGACAGGGAAGCGCCGCCACCAGAATTAACCAGATAAGTTTCATTGGCCTTCTCCTGACTGAGTCCGGTAGAGACTTTCCAGCAGCCCCGAAGGCGAAACGGTCAGATTTTCGTACCACTGATTCACCTGCGGATTCCCTCCAGCAATGGGCTGAATGTCCTTTTGTTCAACGCCATCGTCGGGTTTCAAATCATGTTTAATTTCATCAGGTTTGTAATCGGCTTCTTCACCTTGCGCCGACTTTTTCTCGCGTTCTTTTTGCCGCAGTTGCATGATGATCGCGGCGATTTTGGCGCGGTTCCCCTGGGCCAGCTTCCAGTCCGGGCGCAGACTTAACGCCCGGTCATAGCTGTTTAGCGCCTGCTGCCACTGTTTTTGCTGGGCATAACTATTGCCTGTCCAGAGCAGGGTTTCCGGGGTTTGTTGCGCCTGGCGGAACGCGGCGGTAGCGGCGGGGTAATTGCCCGCCCGATACCATGCAATACCTTGCCGGAGCGGGTCGCTATAATGCTGGGCCGCGCGGGCATAATCCCCCTCGGCAAAGGCACGCTGACCCTGCACATCGGGGCTTATCCAGGCATCCAGCCAGGCGGCATGGCCGGATGGCTGCCAGAGCAGCAGCGGCGCGATTAAAACCCAGCAAAAGAGCTGGCGTCGCCAGATAAACAGCATGACGAGCATAGGTATCGCCAGCATCCAGCCATCGTTACGCCAGTGTAAATCACTCCGGGCATTGTTCTGCGCGGTGACACTTTGTTGAATATGGCTCTGTATCACGGGCAGATCGTCATCATCGGTGGTCACCAGCGTGACGGGGATCCCCTCGTCTCGCACCTGCTCAAAGCGTTTAACATTCAGTCGCGTATCGGTTTCACTGGCGGCATATTTTTCAGGCAGCGCCCCCCCCTGAGCGGTTCCCGGCACCCAGATCTGCAGCGGTGTCTTTTGTGTGCCTAGCCATCTGGCGTCATCCGCACTTAGGGTATCCGCCACCAGAATAATGCTGCGCGGGGCGGTGGGCATATTATGCATGGCCAGTGAGATGGCATGCTGAAGTCCGGAACCCTCGCCAGACGGTAATAACGCGGGGGTTTGCGCATGCAGGAATAGCGAATAAAACGCCGTATCGACAGTGAGCGGGGTGGTTAGCCAGGCACCGGAGTTATACACCACCAGGCCAAATCGGGTACCCGGCATGCGCTCCATGAGGGACAGGATTTTGGTCTGCATCCTCTGATGGCGGCTGGGAGGCAGATCGCTGGCAAACATGGCGGTATCCTGTTGCAAAATCACCATCACGTTACTTTCCGTCGTCAGCGCGGCGGGAAGCTGACGCTGCCAGCTTGGGCCAGCCAGCGCGATGAGGCCAAGCATCGCCAGCCATGGCAGTACGCGGGTGAGCTTGCGCTGCCGCCCGGCGATCAGCGCCTTCGCCAGCGGCTTGTCCATGATGCGCGACCAGGCGCTATGCCCGGCGGAGGGTAACCACCACAGCGCGATGGCCGGGATCAGCAGCAGCAAACGCCAGGGGTATAAAAAGTGAAAATCACTCATGCCGCTCTCTCCCTGAACGCGCGATACAGATTACAGGTCAGCAACAGAAGCAGTGCGGCGGCAAGCGGCCAGGCAAAAAGCGGTATACGCCACGACCAGCCGATGCTTTTTACCTGCACTGGCGTAATCGCGTCAATTTCTTGCCAGACCGCATCCAGCGAAGCCCCGCTATTCTCTGCCGTCCAGGCGCGCCCACCGGTGGTGCGAGCTATATCCTGTAAAAGAGCGGCATCCACTTTGTCATCGCCGTCGCTGTTCACGTCGCCAAAGGCGATGGTGTGAACCTGTACGTGATGACGGGCCGCCAGCTGAGCGGCGAGGCGAGGGGTCAGTTGTGACGTGGTGTCGTTACCATCGGTCAAAAGGATGGCTAATTTACTGGCGTCAGTATCGCCGCTGGAATCCAGCAGTTTCACCGTGACGCCCAGCGCGTCGCCTATCGCCGTCTGTTGTCCCGCCATGCCAGGCGCAAGCTGATTGATACGGGTTTCCAGCGCCTGTTTATCCTCACTGACGGGCGCGAAGGGCCAGGCGCTGTTGGCAAAAATCACCAGCCCGATACGATCGGATTTACGAGCCGCTACGAATTTTTTAACGGAGCTCTGTACCGCCTGCAGACGGGTGATACCGCCCGTGACGTCGTTTTTCTCCATAGAGCCGGAAACATCAAGAATCAGCATAATATCGCGCATCGGTTTTTCAGTATGCTGCGGCGGGGCAAGCAATTCCGGGCGGGCGAGGGCGCAGACCAACAGCGACCATACCAGCCAGAACAGCCAGGTGGATAGCTTCCCGCCATGTGCAGGTTGGTTGTTAAGCTGGAGTTCATTAATCAGCCCAGGCAAAAAAGGAACCCGGACATACTCTTTCAACGAGCGCTCTTTGGCCATCACAAAGCGACTTGCCAGCGGCAGGATCAGTAGCAGCCAGGCCCACGGCCAGGCGAACGCCAGACGTGAGAAGAAGTCAGACATGGGGTAATCCTTCAAGCCATGAGCGAAGCTGCATACGCAGCCGTTCGGTATCGCCATCACTGAGCTGGTTCTCTGGCTGACAGTAGCGTTCGCACAGCTGCTGGCGTAACGCGTCATCCAGCGGGACGTTTTGCAACCATTGGGCAGGATCCAGCGCGCCGCTCACTTGCTCCCGCGGCTGATGCACCAGCAAAATACGTTTCATCAGCAGCAGCCAGCTGTCTACCGTTTGCGGTTGAGCGAGAACCGCCAGCGCCTGGCGACGCCACAGGTTTCGCCGCCATCTGGCGATGCGGATGATGAGATAAATGAGCAACAGGGCGAGCAGGATACCGCCCAGTACAAACCATCCCGGCGGTAGGGGAAACCATGACGGTGAATCGGGAAGAACCGGTTCCGCCAGTTCGGGTACCGTAAATCCTTTCTCCAGCATCTATACCTCTTTTTGAAGCTGTCTGACTAGATCCCCGGCGACGACAATCTGCTTCACCTGCACGCCAAGTCGCGTGAGACGAGACGCCTGGGCTGAGAGTCGCGCCGTGATGCTTTGTTTGATGCCGTCCTGTAGCGCAGGCGAGAGCGAAAATGCCACCTCTTGCCCTTCATACCGGGCGGCCAGCCGCCCGTGTGCAGGCAGGCGCAAATGCAGATCGTCGAGGATCACGAATGCACTCACTTCCCCTCGACGGCGCAGGGCTGCCAGCAGCGCATCGCACTCGTTATCCAGATCGTGAAAGTCGCTGATTAACGCGACCCAGCAGCCGGTTGGAATTAACGGCAGAGAGTGGCGCAGAATGGCGGCCAGCGAAAGTGGGTCAGGCGTTTCCCGCGGATAATTATCCGCCACGGCGTGGTTGTACTGCACAATATCGTCGAGAAATGCGGGAAGCGTACCGTTTGGCGCGCGGCATTTACGCAGAGAAAAGTCCCGATCGCCAAAGACAATGCCGCCTAAACGATCGCCGTCGTGCCAGCTGCGCCACGCCAGCAATCCGGCAGTTTTCGCTGCCGCGACGGATTTTGTCTGAACGCGCGTGGAAAAAAACATATCCCGTCGTTGATCAACCAGCAGAAAGACGGGGCGCTCTTTTTCTTCGTTATAAAGTCGGATCCACGGCGTACGCATGCGGGCAGTAGCCTGCCAGTCAATCAGCCGGACGTCGTCGCCGGGCTGATAACGACGCAGGCTGTCAAAGTTCAGCCCGCGGCCCTGCTGGCGTGATGTACGTTCACCCCCAAGCGCGCCAGGCGGGATCTGCCCTGGCGGATTGGCGATGGCTCGCGCCTCTGCGGCGAGCTTCAGCAGCGTTTCCCGGTCAATGCGAACGGCGCTACTCATTATGCCACCACGGCATCAAGCAGCATCCGCACGGCATCGTCCGGCGTGCAGTTATCCGCGCTGGCCTGGTAGCTGAGCATCAGACGATGACGTAATACCGCTGGGGCGATCTTTTTAATGTCTTCGGGCAGCACCGCGTCCCGGCCTTCCAGCCAGGCCTGCGCTCGCCCGCAGCGCTCCAGGGCCAGCGTGCCGCGAGGACTGATGCCAAACGTCAGATAACCGGCCAGCGTATCGCTCACCGACTGTGGATGACGACTTAAGTCTACCAGGTTGACGATATAATTTTCGACGGTTGGGGAGACGTGAATAGCGGAAATCGCCTGCCAGCATTCAGCGATTTCCTGCTGACTCAGCATGAGTGTATCGGTCTGTTCTGGCTGTGCTGATGCGGTACTCGTCAGTTGTTGATACTTTTTCTGCTGCTCGGCGCGCACCAGTTGCATCACTTTCTGTTCATTGTCTTTTGACGGATAGTGCACCAGTACCTTCATCAAAAAACGGTCCAGCTGGGCTTCCGGCAGAGGCCAGGTACCTTCCTGATCCACTGGGTTTTGCGTGGCCAGAACCATAAAAACACCGGGTAAAGGCCAGCTTTTGCCCGCCACGGTGACGTGACGTTCTTCCATGGCTTCGAGCAGCGCGGACTGCACGCGGGCCGAGGCGCGGTTGATTTCATCGGCGAGGATGATATTGCCGAACACCGGGCCGGGACGGAAGCGGAACTGATCCTCTTCACGGGTGGCGTTTTGCTGATAAATTTCGCTGCCGGTGATATCTGAGGGCAGAAGATCAGGCGTGAACTGAATACGACGGTAATCCCCCTCAACGTGGCGGGCAAGTTCGCGTACCGCGCGCGTTTTCGCCAGGCCCGGTAATCCTTCAAGCAACACGTGTCCGTCGCACAACAGGGCGACTATCAACATGCGCACCAGTTCTTCCTGACCGAGAACCTGTTCGTTCATGCGTTGCTCAAGCTGCAATAACTTCTCTCGATTTATCATCGGCGTAGCCCTGCAAAATCACGTTTAATTAAAGTGGCGATGCCCACCAGGATCGGCTCGGCATAGTTGAAAAAGGCCTTAATGCCCGGGCAAAGATAATTCAGTCCCAACTCGCCGTCCGGTGCGCGCACCAGGCGGTTTTTCGGGCATTCGCCCCAGCACAGCTTCAGATAAGGGCAGGCTTTACAGTAGTTGGGCAGCGTATCGCGCTTGCCCATGCCAAACGCTTTCTGCCGTTCGGAGAAAGCCAGATGCGAAAGCTGAGCATGCTCAATGTTGCCGATCTGATATTCCGGGTAGACATAGTGATCACAGGAATAAATATCGCCGTTTTTCTCAATCGCCAGCCCTTTTCCGCAGAATTCTGAGTGGGTGCAAATTTGCGCCGGCATTCCCATTGTCTGGGCGACCGCCGTTTCAAACAGATTGACCTGCACGCGGCCCAGGTCGTTATTCACCCACTCTTCAAAAACGGCAATCAGAAACGTGCCCCAGTCTTCCGGGTCAACCGACCAGTCGGTAACAATGGAGTCGAGGTCGCCGGGACGCGCGCGGCGGCTACCGGTGAGCGGGATGGCGTCATCCTGCCAGAATTGCGGCGCGGTTTGTTTGAAATCAACAGGTTCGACGCAGGGATTAAACTGAACATAGGTCGCACCCAGTTCGCGGGTGACGAAGCGGTACACTTCCAGCGGAAAGCGGGCGTTGGTCCGGTTTACCGTTACCAGCGCGTTAAATGGGACGCCGTGACGCTTCAGGGCCTCAACGCCCGCCATCACTTTGTCAAATGTCGGTTTGCCGCTACGGGTCACGCGATAGCGGTCATGCAGTTCTCGTGGGCCATCAATCGAGAGTCCCACCAGAAATTGATGTTCTTTTAGAAATTCAGCCCATTTATCGTTTAACAACACGCCATTGGTTTGTAAATCATTCTCGACACGCTGTCCGGGCTTCTGGTACTGCTTCTGAAATTTCACAACCTTCTGGAAAAACGCTAACCCCATCAGCGTGGGTTCGCCGCCTTGCCAGGAAAATACCACCTGGTCACCGTCCTGGCCGTCAATATACTGGCGAATGAAATTCTCCAGCACCTCGTCACTCATTCCGGTATGTCTGTCCTGATGCAGAAGCTCTTCTTTGTGCAGGTAAAAACAGTAGGAACAATCGAGGTTGCAGGTTGAGCCGGTTGGTTTAGCCATGACATGAAAGCGGCGCTTGTATTCTGGCCCTTTGCCGTCATATTTTTCCGCCGACGGAAGCGCCTTAACGGGTAGTGTGGTGCTGTACTTCATATAGCAGACCCCTGAACAGAAAAACAAACAAAGCGCAGATTGACTGCTCTTCAAAGCACGAACAGACTGCCGGGGCAGTCTGTCCGCAGGCTTTCATCATTTATTGATATTAGAGCCTTGTTCCAGCATTGCCGAAGCATCAGAGATCGTGAATGAACCTGGCTTCTGACGTGGCGGGAACTCCTTAAAGGTGGCCAACATTTCTTTGGCGTACTTCTGCGCGCCGCCCATCAGGAACATACGATCGTAGAACCAGGAGTTGTATCCCATACCGTCGCTGCCTTTCTCCAGCGGGTCAACTTCGAGATCAAAGATCATTGGCGCACGCAGTTTGGTGAACGGATAACGCCACAAATCAAGACCGGTATGCTCCTGAATCATGAAATGCGCTTTCCAGCGTCCATAGCGCATAGCCAGCAGATCGCCGTCATCGCTCCAGTAGAAGAATTCTTTACGCTGATCCTCGCCTTTGCCCTGCAGGAAGTCGAGCTGGTTATAGCCGTCGAGATGAACTTTATAAGTAATAGATGGCGTTTTATAACCTTTTAAAAGCTCTTGTTTGATATTAGGGTTACCCGCTGCGGCAATGAGGGTAGGGAACCAGTCGTAGCTGGCAAAAATATCATTAATTAGCGTGCCTGGTTTAATATGACCTGGCCATTTGATCATCGCAGGGACGCGGAAACCGCCTTCCCAGCCCGTATTCTTCTCGCCACGGAACGGTGTGATACCGGCATCTGGCCAGGTCGCGGTCATGGGGCCGTTGTCAGTGGTATAAATGACGATCGTATTGTCTTCAATGCCGAGATCTTTAATTTTCTTCAGCACTTCGCCAATCATTTTATCGTGTTCCACCATGCCATCGGCATAGGTCCCAAGGCCCGTTGCACCAATGCTGGCATCTTTCAGGTGGGTTTTATTGTGCATCCTGGTGGTATTGAACCAGGTAAAGAACGGTTTGTTGGCCTTAACCTGGCGCTCCATGAAGTCATTATTCGCAGCCAGGGTCTCTTCATCCACGGTGCCCATACGCTTCACCGTTAATGGACCCGTATCTTCAATTTTGCCGTCTGCGGTACTCTTAATTACGCCGCGCGGACCAAATTCCTTACGGAAGGCAGGATCTTTCGGATAGTCTGAGTTTTCTGGCTCTTCTTCGGCATTCAGGTGGTAAAGGTTACCCAGGAATTCATCAAAGCCGTGAGCGGTCGGCAGGAATTCATCGCGATCGCCCAGGTGGTTTTTACCAAACTGACCGGTAGCGTAGCCCAGTTGCTTAAGGATGTTCGCAATGGTTGGATCTTCTTTTTGCAGACCCTGAGGTGCGCCCGGCATTCCGACTTTACTCATCCCGGTGCGGAAAGGCATCTGGCCGGTAATAAACGATGAGCGTCCTGCGGTAGAGCTTTGCTCAGCGTAATAAGAGGTGAACTTGGCGCCTTCGGCAGCAATACTGTCGATATTTGGGGTTTTATATCCCATCATGCCCTGGTTGTAGGTACTCAGGTTCCAGTAGCCGATATCATCGCCAAAAATTACCACAATATTTGGTTTAGCGGGATCTTGTTTCGGGGCATTCTCTGCGGCGGTCGTTGCGGGTGCTGCATGGACTGTGGAAACCACGCCAGCCGCTAACGTCAGCATGCTGGCAATCACCGTCCTTCTAAAAGGGACACTTTTTTGCATTAGGGACACTCCAGTCTTTATGATGGCAAGTTGAGTATAGACGGGTAAAAACGCTTACATTAATTTTAGTAATAAAATTAATAGGCTTGACGAAAAATCACGTATCGTCAAGGAAATATTACTAGCGGTTATAGTGAATTCTCTGTCACACATCGGAATACCAGATTAATTCAAAAGCGCGACTATATAAAAGTAAATGTTGTTTATTAATAAATTAGCGTCGCTGCGGCATCCCGCGTCAGTTACGAAGCATCAGTTTCATCGTTGTGCCAAATAAATGGAAGGAAAATCCGAATATCCCTTTAACTTATTATCATGCAAAAGTTTAGTGTATTCATGCTGAATCGATTAAATAATCGTATTATTTTATAGACTACGTATTATGCATTACTGGTGAAAAATGTTATCGTTTGGGCAATATTGATGTGAACTCACTTTCAACTTCGAAATAGTCGGTTGTATCCGTTATTCGGCGGGGGGAGAGATATAAGATAGGCGAACAATATCTTCTGGTGCGTATTGCAGAAGCGAGTGGCTAGTCTATGCTCAATTGTAAAAGAGAAATAGTTCAAAACTTTTCAGAACAATAACAACAATGTTTCGTGGGTTGAGGGTGGAAATGAAGCAAATTCTGTTCATTTGGCTGGCGAGCTTGTTCACGATAACAAGTTTCATTTCGCATGCCGCAGAGCCACGACAGGAGGCGACGCCGCAAGAGCGTGCCCGTACGGTATATATCTTTCATCAGCCGATAGTCATGCTGCAGGCTAAATTTGGACTTACCACGCCGGAAGAGCGGGTATTGCGAATTAGAAATACGCTGCGGAATTTCACTGAGGAGGATGTTCGCCAACCTCTCAAACTGGTATCTGTTACCCGTTATAACCAGCCTGGAAAACTCATCGTGATGAACGGTAAGCCAGTTATGCTGCTTACCGAAGGTGATCTTGACGAAGGGGATGACCTCACGCTCGATCAGGCTGCGCAGCGGGTTATGGCGCGTATGGAGGCACAGAGAACCGCTCTGCGCGACCAGTATAACCGCAGCTGGCTGGTGCTTTCCGCCATAAAAGCCGTTGGAGGTCTGCTTGGGCTAGTCGCGCTTTGGTACGGTGCATACCGCTCATGGCGCAGGGTAAAACATCTATTTCGGCGACGTATCATCGAGAATCGTAGCTGGATCCCCCAAAGCTGGCGACGCTTTATCGGTGCTATCGAAGCGCGACTTTATGCCACATTCATGATCTTGCTGGGCGTCATAGCACTGTATGTCTGGCTGAGCTGGGTATTAAGCCTGTTCCCATGGACACGCGTATGGGGAGCCTCACTGGGCGATTGGTCTGTGCGCGCTTTTCAGGGCATAGCGCTTGCTGTGGTATCTGCCTTGCCGGGCCTGATGATCGTGCTGATTATTTTTATGCTAACCGCTGTGATTTTGAAACTGCTTAAAGTGGTTCTCAATCAGGTGGCAGCAGGGCGTATGCAACTTCCTGGCATTCATCCGGAAACGGTCGGGGCGACTCGTAAACTGATCGCTGTGGTGGTATGGCTGTTTGCGCTGTCAGCAGCGTACCCCTTTTTGCCTGGCGCTAACTCGCTCGCGTTTAAAGGGATCAGCGTCTTCTTTGGTCTGATGTTGACGTTAGGGTCCGCCGGAGTGATGAACCACGCCATGAGCGGTCTTGTACTGATTTATTCCCGCGCGCTGCGCAAAGGCGATGTGATACGCGTGGCCGATAACGAAGGGCTGGTGAGTGAAATTGGTATGTTGGCCACCAAGATCATTACCCGAGAAAATTACGTGGTCACGGTGCCTAATGCGGTGGTTGTGAGTGGAAAAATCACCAATTTGAGCGCACATGCTCACGGTGGTGGCATCAACCTGACCATCAGCGTGACGATTGGTTATGACACACCCTGGCGACAGGTTCATGCCATGCTAGAGCTCGCCGCCAAACGGGCAAGCTCAGTCGATCCGGCTCAACCACCGCTGGTACGCCAGCTCAGTTTGATGGACTGGTATATCGCCTACGAATTACAGGTACAACTGAAAGCAGGGCAATCATTAGCCGCAGCTCGCAATGAACTTTATAGCCATATTCAGGATGTATTTAACGAATTCAACGTACAGATTATGTCCCCGAATTATGTTATGCAACCCGAGGGTTCAGTCACTGTTGCCAAAGAAAACTGGTATTCAGCCCCGGCGGTTCCTCCTGATGGCAGTAAAAATGTGAGTGCGTAACTTATTTCCGTCCTTCCTGACAGAGAGGGACATTTTGTAATATAAATTGGCAGATAGCGCATGAAAAAAAAATTGATACTGGTATGTTTTGGGCTCCTTATTTCGCAGACCACGCAGGCGAGCGCACTCTACTTCTACGAAATTGGCACAGAAGATACGGCACTGGCAGGCGCAGGGCAGGCTGCTCGCGCTCAGGATGCATCAACGATTGTCACCAACCCGGCCGGGATGACTCGTTTGCCTGACCATATGTTTACCGGGGGAGTTCAGGCGATGGACGGTGATGTATCTTATTCACTTAACGATGACGCCGGACGTAAGAGCCCTGGGGATATTATGCGCTTCTTCCCTAATGCCAGCGCATTCTATGCGCAAAAAATCAATGATGATCTCTATGCTGGCCTCGGCATTTACGGCAACTACGGCCTGGGGATTGACTTTGGTCAGTGGGCTGGGGACAGATTAATCAAGAAAAGCACCATGGTGGCGATGACACTCAGCCCTTCAATCGCTTACAAATTAAGCGATAGAGTGTCTGTGGGCGGCTCTGTAAACATCAACTATGGCTTCCTGTCATTAACACGTAACGTCGATAATACTGATGAAACGCAGAAGGATCACGACTGGGCGTTAGGGTATCGTCTTGGCTTGCTGATGCAGCTGACGGAACAGACCCGGCTTGGTATAGCATGGACGAGTAAGACAGAATACGATTTTGATATTGATGGTAAGGCGCGCTTGCCGAATTTAGCCAACGTTGAGTACGAGCTTCCTGTCTCAGCGCAGGTACGCGCGCCTCAGCAAATTATGCTGAGCCTGGTGCATGATATCAATAAACAATGGTCGGTGATGGGCGATCTCGGTTGGCAGGACTGGAGCCAGTTTGGCGCCCCACAAATTGCCGTGGTGGGGCAGGAACTGGATAAAAATAGCCGTCTGAAGGATTCCTGGCATACGGCATTAGGCGTGCAGTACCGTCCTACCGAACAATGGCGTCTCAACGCTGGTGTTGCCTTTGACAGCACGGTATACAATTCGCAGAGTGACGTAGCGCTCACCTTACCGACGGGTGATGAATGGCGTTTTGCCACAGGCGCCCAGTACCAGATTACACCGCAGAGCAATATTGGCGTCGCCGTCTCCTACTTGCATATGCAATCGTCTCACGTTCAGTCGCCTGCTATCTATAGCGGTAGCTACAACCACCCATATTTATGGTTTGCTAATGTAAACTATAGTTATCAATTCTAATGGGCTGATGTCTTTGCCGTTCAGTGAGCGCGGGGAGGGATGTACAAATGATTTTTTGTGCCCTCGTAAAGGGGCATCACCGCCTTTGTACGGTGGGTGTGGCGTTTATCCTGAATCAGTTTGATTAATTCGCCTGTATATCCTGAGCGCTGGTTATCCACGATCCCTCGGGTCTTTTTTTGAGACCCGGGGGCGATGGTAAGTGGCGCTGGGAAGACGCTCGACGGTCTGTTTCTGTGACTTGTCAGCTATCATTAATTTACATTTATAAAGCCCTTGGGCCAGTCGCTATTTATTGTCAGTTTATTGAGCAGGAGCATTAACTCATAATCGCTATGTAAGTTAAATTTCCTCATCACCATATATTTATGCGTATAGACCGTTTTCTCACTCACCATCAGTTCTTCGGCAATTTGCATGACTGACATCCCCTCATTTAAATAGCTCATGATGCGGATTTGCTGTGGCGACAGTTTGGTAAGCTGGCAATCACAACATGACCCGGTTGAGTGCCGATAATTTGTCTGCTGCAGCCGGTGCCAGGCGGTATGCATTGCTGTACGTAACTGCGTCACGGAATGTCGGCGAGAGAGAAAGATAATATCCTGAAAGCAAGAGGGTAGCGCTGAAACACGCATGTCATCATCAACAATACCAATCACAATGCTTTTTTTTCGACTCCTCAGCTCAGGGCGGCAAATAAAACATTCTCCTGGGCATAATGCCAGCACAATAACGTCCGCTACCTTCACGCTTTCTGAGGTAAAGTTAAAGCTGAAATTAACTTTAGTGTTGTGCTGAGAAAAGAAATCATTAAAAAAAAAGATCAGTCCACGCCTAAAGAGGGTATCCCACTCTTTTATTACAATGTTAACCATTTACTATACCGAAACATAATTATTAAGCGCAGCTGCATTGGGGGAATAATAGCCGCAGCTTTTTTACCCTGTTAGCTTCCTGAAGGGGATGACGACTCACGCGCCTATGACCCGCTATAGCCAGCAACCCGTCAGTTATATTGCATTGTCAAAACGACAACGGCATGAATGGAACCTGGCGTCGGCCTTCCCGCCACTGAGGTCACCATGGCGCTCATCGGAATCGTCGCCGTTCTGTCTGCGGCAATATTTTGCGTGATGCTGGATCCGCTGCCCATCAACAAACCTGTAGTAGCATCAGACATCGCAATGGCCACACGGGTTGCCGTGCCACTGTTTTGGTAATAATTCATGCCCGCTTCCGGGTCAGGCGTTCCGCTAAAACGGGTTGTCACGCTTAGCGTACCCGGCGGACAGCGGGTAAACAGGAGATTAAAGGTAACCGGATCGGAAGATGACCCGGGGGTGAACATGTTTGTTGCCTGGATATTACCAAGATCAACATTCATATTTTCACTACCCCCGTTAAAGACGCAGGGCGCTGCGATAAGACGACCTGTGACTTTGATATCGACGTTGTCTGCCGACAACGCAGGCAATACTATTGCGCATGCCATCAGCAACACGAGTTTATTTATTTTCATTTAACAGCCCTTATTGATAGGTAAGACTCAGCGTTGCGGAGGCATTGGCGATGCCGGTGGTTACCGTTGTATTGGTCTGATAGTAGCGTGCGGTTAACGGAAACATCTCCTGGCCGCCATTGGTTCTCTTCAGAACAAGATTATTGCCAAGGATGAGAGGGGTATTGTTATAAACCAGCTGCACGCCAACCCCCTGTGCGACGCCTGCGCTTCCCTGACCGGTTAACGCCAGCACGGTATTATCGCTGACGTCTGGATTTTGTGCCCCGGAGAGCATGACGTTAATATTGGCTCCGGCATCACAGTCCAGAATGAGATTCTGCGTTTTCTGCGCATTAGCGGGGGTTGATCCCACCGCAGAACCAAACTCGCTGACCAAAACGTCCCCCAGTTCAAATACCATATTCGACGTTGTCACCGCGCATGCCACCTGGGTAATAGATCCGGCCCCCGCATTGACGGGGATCTCAGGAGCTTGTTCTCCGCCGAGATATTGCATCGTAAAGGCGACAAACGATGCCAGTTGCCCCGTTACTGAGCCAGATGTAATATCACCAATCTTCCAAAATTGTATAACCGGCTGATAATCATGAATAACCAGCTCGCCTGGGTTTGAAGACCAACTGGACATTGAAGCGTTACCGCGGTCAATATAATCGGTGCCGCTATACGTCGACGCGCCTGCTTTGGAGTTCATGTAAAAGCCAAAAGAAATACCCACCCCAGGCACATTGGTTTGATAAACGCGCCGCGCGCCGTACGTCGCGACATAGGGTAAAATAGCGCTTTTCATTCCTGAGCTAGACCCTTCATTGCCGGTTGTGACGCAGGTATAAGCATGGGCTAAAGAGCCATATATCTCATTGCTTATCGCCTGGCCAACGGGAACATCGCGCTGAACGATAATATTGCCATAATCCACGGTATAGGGAGAGCCGATGTAAGTATAATCACAACAGAAGCCACTCAATGGAAACAACACAGCCAGCATTAATAATGCAGATCGGAAAAGTCGCATACCTATGCACCTGATATAAAAATTCATTTCAACGTTATCGGCAAACAGCATTATCGATAATCACATCGTTATTCAGCTTCGTCATGTTTATCGAGTAATGAACCCTGCAGGTGTTTGCGGATTGATTTCCCCATTTCACGGTCAGGTTTACCTCGGGATCGAGACCCGTCAAATAGACCTGTCCGCTATCACCCACGATAAAACTGTTATGATCTGTTCCATCAACGCTGGCCATTGCGCCAAACGGCACTACCTGGCCGTTTCGCTGGCTCAAGGTCATCAACATGCGAACGCCTACGCTTGCCCGATAGTTCGCCCTGACAATCGCGCCACGCGTAGGAACCACGGTTTTGACCGTTTGCTCTAACTCAACATTAGCCGGTAATGTTTCAGTGATTAATGACACATCATTTTTGCGATAAGGCATTAAGTTAGAGGCAACCGTATATCCGCGATAATCGGTTGTCGCTCCGGTCATATTCTGGATGCCTACGCCGGCAGCCCCGGGGGCGGCAATCAGCACGTTGGTTTCACCCAGGGGCTGAGAAAACGTCACGCCATTGGCATGCGCAACCACGCCCCCCTGAATCCCATAATTCAGACGATCGGTATTTTTGTCATAGCTGTACCCGGCTGTGATTTCGCCATAGGTGCCGCGATAATCACCATTCATATTGCCGGTGTAGGCCGCATCGTGAGTGCCGAAACCCTGTTGAATATTCCAGTTGAGCGCATTATTCGGCAAAGCAACGCCATTTAACCCAGCGCTGTGTGTCGTACCGTTATTCTTGCTGGTATTCATGCCATAGTTTGCCCATGTCTGCGGCAACAGTTTTTCCAGGGGAATGCTGATATTCAGCGCCAGCATCTGGTTTTTATCGTCGCTGTGGGCTGAGCTGTACGATCCCGCGCTCCCATTCTTACTCAGCGTCCAGGTCAGGCCATAACTGATACTGTGCCAGTAGTTGTTATACCCAACGCTCCATGATTCCATTGCCTTACCCGAATTCCAGTAATCTTCACGCGCGGCGTTCAGCATCAACGATCCCAGATGGTCTCCCAACCCCTGGCTCAACGTCAGCTCAGCACGGTTGCGGCGTCGGTCCTGAAGCGCCTGACTGTCACCGTAAGAATCCAGGACCTCTTGCATGCCATAGTAGCCGCTGGTCGAATAGCGGTAGCCGGCAATCGCGAAGTTGGTGCCCGTTGCGGCAAAATTTTTACTGTATCGAGCCCGCCATGATTGCCCCCTGGATTTCGGCATATTTTGCGGCGTGGACCAGCCCTGGGTGATATCGCTGGAGATTGCGCCAAAGTTACCCATGTTTTTACCGACGCCCGCGGCGAGGGACTGGTACTTACTCGACTCCTGTAATCCGCCGTAAAACGTAAAGCCATAGGGCAAGCCGAGAATAACGCTCATCTGAGCAAAGGGCGTTTTGTCCACGCTGCCGTTGTAAGAACGATATTGGCCGCCCGTTAACGCATATTTTATTCGGCCTTCACGCTGTAATACGGGAAGGGAGGCAAATGGCACGCTAAAGTGCTGCTCACTGCCATCAGCCTCTTTAATCGTGACATCAAGATCGCCGGCGCCGCCGGTAGGATACATATCCGTGATTTCAAAAGCCCCCGGCGCCACAAAGCTCTGGTATATCTGATAGCCATTCTGGCGAATTATCACCTGGGCATTGGTCCGGGCGATACCACGCACCACTGGGGCATAGCCCTTGAGGGAGTCGGGCAGCATGTCATCATCGGAGGCAAGTTGTCCTCCCCGAAAAGGCATGCTGTCGAAGACATCTGCCGGGGCAGAGCTATCACCCAGCGTGAGCTGCGACTGTAACGGGATTATCGTACGCTGAGCATAGGTATAAACCGTCTTCCAGGCATCGTGACCCTGTGAATCGCGCGACCAGGTGGTGTAATTTCTTAACCGCCAGGGGCCAATATTCACGCCAGGACGCAGGTTGGCATACTGATTATCGCTGGTGCTGCTGTTGCTATTTTTGGCCCAGTTATTGGCCCCACTCAGACTGTAGTTGAGCAGGGCGGCGTTAATCCCTTGATCCCAGCGATCCGGCGACACCGCTCCGCGCGCTTGCGCTGATAGTGCCGCTTGCGGAATGCTCAATACCAGACGCTGCATGGCAAACTGGAAATCCGTACTGGCCTGAGGGATCGCGGACAGGTTCGCACAGGATGTTTCGCCTTTTAACGCGGGAAAAAGTCCAGTCTTCACCCCCCAGCTTTCTAATTGCTCAATGGATAAACAGGGGATTAATTTGTCATCACCGCCAGGCTCTTTCATCAACACAAACCTGATATCGCGGGTATCAACTAACCGATCGTCTAGGACGATATCAACATGATAATCCCCGGGAGCTTGCGCGCCCGATTCAAAACCAGAAAGATCGACTTTTTCTGTCCCCGGATTATCCAGTTCAACCAGTTCTGGATTAAAAAAATCGCGACTATAGCTATTTTGCGTATTACTGAAGAGCGCGATGGTTATCAATAATGCCAACCGTGGAGAACGTGCTTTTATATAATCCATTGCCATCATCATAAATCCCACTCAGTGTCTTTTCGCCGGTCTACAGACTGGCTTTGTGTTCTGCCCCGGGACTGCCATAATCATTGATAATTTTGAATGTCACTGGCCCGCCCGTTACGCCGGAGGGTAAATCGAACGTCGCTGTGCTACCGGGTAATACATAACTGACATCGGGTAATTTTTTACCTGATAGTGAAATTTCGTTAAAATTCATGACATGCCGAGTCGGATTGTTTACCTGTATCTTATTACCGACGCGTTGCCAGCGTAATTTATCGACCTGCTCTTCAGGGGATGCGCCTTTCATCGCCGCCGGACGGTAGATGAGCTTGATTCTGGTTTTAATGGCAATTTGCAACGTATTGTCAACTTTAGCTGCAGAGGGTATGGCTTTTATATTAAGCCAAAATAAGCTCTCTTTATCCTGAGGTAATGCTCCGGTGGCAACAATGCGCTCGACGTTTTGTTGGCCATTATTCAGTCGATATAACGGCGGCGTAATGATGAAAGGCGCCTTTTCGGCACCGCCACCCGGCGTTTCGATCCAGGACTGGATCAGGTAGGGGGTTTTATCAGGATTATTTATGCCAATTGAGGCTTCTTTTTTATTACCATCAAAAATGACCCGCGTACCACCAATAACGACACCGGCCTGAGCAGCGGATAAGCCAATACTCAATATCGTGGTGGTAAGCAAGATACTGCGAAGAACATTCATTTTAGACCTCTGAAACATGGGGCCGTATCGACCCCATCAGCTTTTCTGGACAGAAAATCAGTTATATACAATGGAGAAGTTAGCAACAGAGTTGGCCGTACCCGGCGTTACTGATGCCGTGGTGGAGATATATTGCGCGTAGAATTTCAGCGTATTGTCCTGGGTGCTGCTAAGGGTGTAGTTATAGCTGTTCTCACCGTGTAAAGGCAGGTCGACTTTATCGGCGGTCATCAGGTTAATCGCCACCCCTGACGCCGCACTGGAGGTTGAGGTATCAATAGCCAGCAGGTTAGGGTTGGTCAGATCGGGGGTGCCATCAAAGCGTACTTTTGTCGAAGTCACTGTGGTTGGGCAGTTTTTAAGCACGATATTAAAATCCTTTGCAGCCGCTTTTGCGCCACTGTTCGGAAATTCAGTTTTATAAAAGTTACCGAGATTGACCTGCTGGTTTTGCGATGCCACATCGACTTCACAGGCAGTATCAAGAATATTGCCGACGAAATTCACGGTGCCAGCGGCAGCAAAAGCGTGAGACATAGACAGCGCTGCAGTTGCGGTCAAGGCAACTAAAACAAGACTCTTTTTCATTACGTTGTTTCCTTATTAACTTGGTTTGCCACTTATATTCAGGCAATAGGGTGCCGATGAGCGTTACACTCTTTTTGTACCAGCGCCTTATTTTTTACTGTGCAGCATGGCAGCCATAATTAATTACGGTAAGATCATGAACTGTTCTGCTGGCTGGCTAAAATTTATCTAATCACTTTCTTAAACTCAAATGATTTGTGGGTCTATAAGTAGACTCTCACTTAACGAATAAGTAACATTCCTTTTTTTATTGTATTTATTAAGGCCCGGTCTATTTTTAGACTCAAAGGTCATGAGGCACAAAATCAATTACTTAGAGTACATCTTTAGCACGGTCTACTTTTGGACCCTAAACCAATATTTCGCGGTTTCTTCATTTTTAAGATAATTCGTCGGGTCGATCAATAAAGCGATCACCGTAGAGGAATTGAGGCAGCATATGAACACGCGCTTAACCCCCCCGGAAAACCAGGACAAATCAATTGCCCTGGAATTAAAACCATTTCGGCACATCGAGACTCTGATAAATCATGTGTTGCCAGCAGCAGAAAGAGTAGTGATCGGCAGAGGTGAGGTCGTGCATTATTATAAAGATGATATCCGGCAATGTTTTTTACTATTGCAAGGTAGCGTCGCGCTGCACCGTCGCGGCGATGGCATTGTTTTAAATTCTGAATCATCACCCTTTATTCTGGGCGTCAGTAGTCAGTTTTCCTCAGAGCATCTCTATGTGAGAGCGCTGGAGACGTCAGAGATCGCCCGGGTGTCACTGGATTGTTTTAATCACATCGTGGCGCAACTGGATCTATGGGAGCATTTTTCGAAACTCCTGATTTACACGGCCTCCCGGGTGTATGAGCATTGCGCACAAATCTCGCAGATGTCGGCTTATGACATCATCCGCTTTCAGCTTGTTGAACTGATGCAAGAGCCGGATGCGATACGGCAACAAATTACGGCTGCAGCCTATATTAAGAGCCGCACCTATCTTTCACGGAGCGGGATTATGCGAATTCTGGCAGAGCTGCGAACCGGGAACTACATCACCATGGAACGGGGTATACTTCTTGATATCAACCATTTGCCTCGAAAATACTGACGATGAGGATACCCGCAACAGGAAGCCAGGCTATAATCAGACAGGTCAATCTAAAGGTTATCGGTTATGTCCTCTTCAGCAAAACCTCACAGAGGTTCACCCTACGCGCAAGAGTTGATAACGCATTTACAGCCGTATTGCACGCCACGTAAAACTGAAAGGGGGGAGCAACTGGATTTCAAGGTGAATGGCCAGGGGATGTGTTACCTCATCCTTGAGGGAACCGTAGCGGTTTATCGCCGAAACGATAATATGATGCTGTCCACTGCGCGCAGTCCCGCCGTGTTTGGTCTTGCCAATCTGACGGATATTTACTTCGATGATTACATTAAAACTATCAACTCCTGCGTGATTGGCGAGATCTCCACCGCTCGTGTTCATGACATCATTAAAGAAAAGTCGTTATGGGGGCTGCTCTCAAAGCAACTGATGTTTGTGTATGGCCGACTTTACAACAATGTGATGCCGCAGGGCGCGCCGACGGCGTACGAGATGATCCGCCAGCAGTTGCTCAATTTAATCGAAGAAGATGAGAGTTATCGCGCCGCAGTCACAGCGGAACTCTACATCCGTGAGAAAACCCATCTTTCTCGCAGCGGCGTCATGCGCATTCTTGCAGATTTAAAAACGGGTGGTTTTATCGAAATGGAAGAGGGAAGACTCATTAAAATCCATAAGCTTCCCGCCAGGTACTAAATTCAGACACCGTCAGACAAAAAAACGCCCTCATCTCCATTTAGCGACCACACCAGGGTCAATGATAATTTTTAATGCCCAGGGCAGGGCGCGCCATGTTCTACCCAGTGGTGCAACGATCGGGCGGGATCGTCCGCTTAGCCAGTTTTTTTTGCAAAATGATGATAATAATTGGGGATCCTGATGCGGAAATTGCACATAGCGTCAGCAACGTGTCCATATTCTGGAGCGCCATGCGATGGTCAGGTAACAGAAAAGCGGACAGGAAAAATGCGGCAGTCGTCATCAGATACATCATGGACGTCTGTAATGAAGAGAATCCCGCTCGTTGGTTGTTATCAGGAAACTGAATCGTAACCGCCGAAGATGAAACCAGACGACTGTAAGCTGCCCCGAGAAATAACGTCATAAACAGCGCCGGATGCGGATAGCCCAGGAGGGGTATCAGCAAGCTCAGAATAAAAACGAGGGTTGACCCGGTCGCCAAACTCAAGGCAGAAAAACGAGAGGTTAATGCCCCTGTCATTCTTGTTGACAGATACCCCGCCAGTCCCCCGTCGAAGAACAGCCAGGGCAGCAGGCCTTCAGAAGCCCCCAACAGCTGCGTCATTAATGGCGCCAGAACAGGAATGATCAGCATTGGACTAAACTGTACCAGCGCATTACCGGAAGCAAACAGTAAAGTATCAACATCGAGGGGCAGCGCGTGAGACGTGTCGAAAGCGACGGGGTCCTGAGGAATGACAGTGACGATCAATGGCAATGCCAACAAACAGAGCGTGCTGATTAACCACAACGCGACATGCCAACCGTAATGAGTACACAAAAATAATATAGCGGGCATCCCCACAACGCTTACCAGCGAAAATGACGCAATCACCGTCGCCAACATTTTTCCGCTCAAGTCAGCCGGCGTGTGGTTTATCAAAATACCGATCCCCACCCCCATTGTCGTCCCTCCAACCAGCCCTGCGAAGAGTCGCAAGGTAAGAAGAAGAGGAAAACTGGTTATGAATGTCGTCAACAGTGTCGCTATGGCTAGCAGCACCATATTAGCGATAAGAAAACGCTTCTTATTGCAACGGTCAACCCAGTAAAAGGCGATAATTCCCGACAGGACGGCTCCAGAGGTGTACATACCGGATACATAGCCTGAGAAGGAGACGGGAACAGCGAAATCCGCGGCCATAAATGTAAAAACAGGACTGAACATCATATATTCCAGCGCATTAGTAAACTGCACAAAAGCGATGACCAGCGCTATCCGTATCAGCGCCTTTTGATTAAATGTAGTGGTGACCCGTGGCATAGCAAGCGACCTGTTGATGAAAGATAACCTAGCTTAACTGCTATCAAACTTATCGATTAGATGGTAAAAATGGCACTCATTATTATCATATGTGGGATAGTTGATGCGGCCAGTTCTTGATTTTAATGCGCTGAAAGTCTTCATCGCTGTAGTTGAAAGAGACAGTTTTGTGGGGGCATCGAAAGCCCTTGAAATGCCGGCATCAAATGTGAGCCGTTGCATTGCTCAGCTAGAAGACAAACTGAATCTTCAGCTTATTGAACGCAGTACCCGACATATGAAACTCACTCAGGCGGGGCATCTACTCTATACCCGGGCGAAGCCATTACTGGAAGCGCTTGAGCAAACTGAAACCGAATTAACGTTGCGGCAAATGCAATTCAAGGGGCCACTACGTATCTGTATTCCCAATGAAATCGGTCCTGCACTGCTGGGCGCTATTGTTGCCGATTTCGCCTGTCAGCATCCGGACCTGGAGATAAGTTGCATCACCAATTTGTCTGGTTATGAATCCCTGCGCGATGATCTGGATCTCGCTGTCATTGTGAGTCGTGGTCAGATGGATGACAGTGACTACATAGCCCGTCATCTGGTGACCATCCCTTGCACCATCGTTGCGGCCCCCTCCGTTATCCAGCGTTATGGCACGCCTTCTCGTATACAGCAATTTGAAGAATTGCCCTGTATTACAACGGTAAATGCGCTTAAAGGCGCTCCCTGGCAGTTTGTGAATAAAAAGGGCGGATTCGAGACGATTAAAGTGAACGGTCGTTATCGGGTCAACAGCGGGGAGATGGCAGGGCGAGCGGCCATCTCAGGCGTCGGTTATGCCATCCTGTCGAAACAAGCCTGCCAGCCCTATATTGACGATGGCCGGTTAATCGAAATTGAATTTGAACAATCGGCGGCCCCCTTGCAATTGTTCGCCCTGTATTCCGATCGGCGTTATTTGCCGGCAAAAACAAGAGCACTTATTGATTTCATGCATCAGAGATTGAGTCATGAATAAGAGGCCATCATCAGCGCACCTGGATGCGCTGTCCCGTTCAGCCGGCGCTCTTGCCGCTCATCACCTCGACTCAAGCACCATTGAATCATTCCTCGCTGATCGCCAAAAAGCGTCTGTTAAGCAGGCTGTCAGCTTATCTTTTTAGCCATTGCCCTGGCGATGACCGGGGCGCTTTCTACGGACAAGCTCAGGCCTTCAAGTCCAGAACGACATGGCTGAATGTTTGATAGGTTTTTTCATCTGGCGCAGGCGGAATTTTGGCGACTTTCAGCGCGGACATCACCTGCGCGCAGAATGGCCGATCGCCGTTCTCGACCGTCGGATCCTGCACCGTCCCGTCACGCTGCAGGGTAAAGCGCACCGAGCATTTTTGCCCTTGCCAGGAGTCCGGCTGGTCTATGTTAGCGAAGATAGCCGCCTGGATCCGCGCCAGATAGCGTGAGGCATTGGCCTGCGGTGACGTATCGGCACCCGTTTGATAATCGCGAAGTATCTTATCCACTTCTGCCGATATTTGAGCGTCTTCGGCGCTGTCCGGCGCAGAAGCATGACCCGAACAGGCGGAAAGGAGGAAAGAGAGGGTGCAAACGAGCACGGCGTTAATTTTCACGGACATGGTAAGCCTCCTTGCTGGTGGTGACACATTTCGTGTACGAGGCGGTTATCCTCTGTTATTCCGCGAGATTATTCAAACGCTGAATGCATCATGCTCGCTTTAAGTGACACCGTCACACATTTTTGGCTTTCGTCGCGGACGGTTAGGCCATCCAGTCGCGGATCAGGTCACCGTATAGCCGTTCTGCCTCCGCCAGCCGGCTGAGCAGGCAGTACTCGTCGGTTTGATGAGCCATCGACGGCTCCCCGGGGCCGAGAATAATACAGGGCGGGTCGCCCAGGGCAGGCAGCAGCAGCGAGGCGTCGGTAAAGTAGGGCACCACGCGCGGCGTAATCGGCTCAGCGTGCAGCGGCTGACAGCGTTGGTAAACCTGCTTAATCCATGCATGATCCTCCCGGCTCAGGACCGCAGGCAGGTCGACCAGCGTGGTGACCGTAACGCTTTCGCCCAGCAGCGTCGTCAAGCGCTCCCGGATAGCGGCGTGCTGTAAATTGGGCGCGCTGCGGATATCGACATCAAAACGCGTGCGGTCCGGTACGGAATTAATATTGAGTCCGCCCTCTATGCGTCCGACGTTGAGGGTGGGTTGCTTCATCAGCGGATGCGGCGCGCCCGGCGAAAAATGCTGGATCTTACCCAGCGCATCAGCCGCAAGATAGATAGCATTGATCCCCAGCTCCGGCATCGCGCCGTGGGCGGTTTTTCCCCGCGTTTCGCAGCGTAGCCAGAGGGCGCCTTTATGACCGATAACCGGGTAGTTGGCGGTGGGCTCACCGACGATCAGCGCGCCCACCTCTGGCAACGTATCGGAGGCGATCAGCGCCCGCGCGCCGTCGCAGCCGGTCTCTTCTCCGCCGGTGATCAGCAATAGTGCGCCGCGCCCGGCGCGAATCGTTTGCCGCTGATGAACGCAGGCGACGGCAAATGCCGCTATCGCCGCTTTCATATCGCTCGACCCGCGTCCATAAAGACGCCCGTCTTCCATCTGCGCACCGAAAGGATCGTACTGCCAGCGGGCATTTCCCAGCGGGACGGTATCCAGATGTCCGGTAAAAGCCAGCGGTTTACCGCTCTTCGACCCGGGCAGCCTGGCGATAAGATTGCAGCGTCCCTCGCCGAATGACGACAGCGACACCTCAAAACCGCTATCGGCAAGCCAGTCGGCGAAGAACCGCATGCAGTCAGCTTCGCTGCCCGGCGGGTTGATGGTGTTAAAGCCCAGCAGTTGCCGGGCGAGCTCAAGGGTAGCGGTCATCAGCGGCGTTCCGTCAGCCAGTCGAGGCAGTTAATCCACAGCTGGCGATAGCCGGGCCATTTGGCAAACTCTTCCGGCAGCCAGTGTGCCGACATGTCGCTGGTCCACACCAGCGAGCGCCCCCGCTGATATTCGCGAATGGCCAGCAGAGGATGATCGGTACCGGCCACGGTCGCCAGCAGTTTACCTTCCGGATGCATTTCAACCTCGTTATAGCCCAGCAGCCACGGCCATTCGCCCGGAATATCGTTAAACAGGGGGTGAGATCCCGCCACTTCAGCAAAGCAGCCTTCCGGGGTTTCAATGCGATCGTCCCAGGCCAGGCAGCGAACCGGCAGCACTTTCTCCACCGCGGTATTACGGTAGCGTGCGCCGCCGTTGATCCCCTGGAAGCTGTAATAGCCGCCGATCATCATCAGCGCCCCCCCGCCGGCCACGTAATCATGCAGGAGCGTTAGACGGTTGGCGGTGCGGCGGCTCTTCAGCCAGGTGTCCGGATGCAGCAGCAGCGTATTGGCGCCGATATCCGAAAGGATGATCGCATCCCAGTGTTCCAGCGCTTCCAGCGTCAGCGGAAAGTCTGTCGCCGCCGCGTGGGCGGGCATATAGGTAATGGCATAGGGACTGTCGGCGAGCGCGGCCAGAAAATCCGTTGCGCCGGTGTGCCAGGTGGCGGTGGCAAACTGGTCGAAGCCTTTAACGTGCGTTGAGGTGCTGGTCCAGGACTCACCGACCAGTAAGATTTTTTTCTGCATGATGACGTTTCCTTTTATCCGCCAAAGACCCGCTGGGGGTTTCCAATCATTAAGGTTTCAAGCTGTTCGCCGCTGACGCCGTGGCGCCGCAGACGCGGAACAAAATGCTTGAGTATGTAGCCGTAACCGTGGCCGCCGTAGCGGGTGAGCATGGTTTTCAGGAAGACATCCTGCGACAACAGAATGTGCTGGATATAGCCGTCGTCAATTAACTCGCGGATCGCGCGGGCGTTCTCCTCGTCGGAGGGCGACTGCGCTGACTCGTCGGCGTAGTAATAGCTCATGCCAATCATGTCGTATTCGAGGAATGCTCCGCGCTGGGCCAGTTCGCGCTGGTAGCGCTTATCGGCAAAGCTGGGGTTCATATGGCACAGCACGGTATGGCGTAAATCGGCACCTTCCAGCTCGAGAATATCCAGCACCCGATGACCCAGCCGCTCCCAGCCCGGCAGATGGACCTCGATCGGCACGCCGGTCGCGGCGCTGGCCCGACCCGCAGCGCGCAGGGATTTCTCCTCATCCGGCGTAAAACGGCTGGAGATACCGATTTCGCCGATAAGCCCGGCGAGTACCTCCGGTTTCTCCTCCGCGCCGCCAAGATCGTAAATCAGCCGTTCGGTCAGCTGTTCAACGCTGCTGGTCTTTACCCACTCGGGGTGAGAAGGCTCCAGATAGAAGCCGGTACCCATAATAATGTTCAGACCGGTCAGACGCGCGATGCGCGCCAGCGCTTTCGGATCGCGGCCAATACCGATATTGGTCGGGTCGACCACGGTTTCGCCGCCAAGGGCGCGATATTTAGTGAGTTCCTCAATCGCAACGTCGACATCAAACAGCTGACAGTTATCGCGGCTCATCAACGGATTCAGCGACAGTTCGCCAAGGTTTTCCATTTTCACCGGCATTTCGGCAAGATGGCGATCGCTACAGCAGCAGGGCGGCACCCATTTGCCGGAGGCATCCAGCAGAATATGCTCATGCATCAGGGTGACGCCCATTTCGTTAATCGGCAGCGGGCCAAGCACTGTCATCACGTAACCGCTGCTGACGCCAACCGGCAGCGGTGAGGGATGACGAAAAATTGATCCGTTCATCAGCTATCCTTTTGCCGCGGAGCGCGTGGGGTTGAGAATGCGGGTGTTCAGCCAGATAGCCAGCAGGATAATGGTGCCGGTAGCTATCTGGGTGTAAAAAGGCGAAATATGCGACAGGATCAGCCCGTTCTGAATGACCGCAATCGACAGCGCGCCCAGCAGCGTGCCGATAATGGTACCGAAGCCGCCAAACAGGCTGGTACTGCCGAGCACCACGGCGGCAATAACCTGCAGTTCAAAGCCTTCACCCTGGTTGGAGGAGCCGCTGCCGAGGCGAGCGGTAATGATCATTCCCGCCAGCGCGGCGGCCATACCGCTGAGGATATAGACCTTCATCGTGACGGCTTTGGTGTTAATCCCGCTGCGTCGCGCGCCTTCGGCGTTGGCGCCGATAGCGGTCACGTAGCGACCAAAACGCATGTGATTAAGAACGATATGCCCGATCACCAGAATCAGAATGCCGAGCAGCGCGGGCATGGGGATACCGACTACCCACGCGCGTCCGATAAAGGTAAACAGGCTGTCAGCCGGAACCGGAATCGAATAACCCTGAGTGATCAGCAGCGCGATGCCGCGAACCACTGCCAGAGTGGCGAGGGTGACGATAAACGCCGGAATCCCTTCATAGGCAATAAAGAAGCCGTTGATGGCGCCAACGACGCCGCCGAGCAGCAGGCCGCCGAGCAGTACCACCGGCCACGGCAGCCCCCAGCTATTCAGGGCGATAGCGGAGAGTGCGCCGACCAGCGCCAGGGTAGAGCCCACCGACAGATCGATACCGCCGGTGGTAATCACCAGGGTCATCGCCGTCGCGACGATCAGCAGCGGGGCGCTCTGACGGATGATATTCAGCCAGTTGGTGCCGGTGAGAAAGTTGCTGGTGATCAGCGAAAACACCACGCAGCAGAAGACGAAAAAGAGCGCGATGCTGACCACGCCCGAGTGGTTATGCAGCAGGCGGCGCGGCAGCGAATGCTGGATCATGCGGGAGCTGCTTAAGTTCATGATACTCATCCTGTTACCTCAATGTGCAGCCGCAGAGCGGGCGGTGAATTTTTCGCCCACAATCAGGTTAACGATATCGTTCAGGCTGGTGTCGGACACCCGTCTGTCAGCGACATTGGTACCTTCATACATCACCATGATCCGGTCACACACCAGGAACAGGTCCTGCAGGCGGTGGGTAATCAGAATCACGCTCACCCCGCGAGCGGAAACGCGGCGAATGAGTTCCAGCACCGCTTCGACCTCCGCGACGGCCAGCGCGGCGGTGGGTTCATCCATAATCAGCACTTTCGGGTCAAAGGCCGCCGCGCGGGCGATGGCAATAGCCTGGCGCTGGCCGCCGGAGAGATTTCGCACCAGCAGGCGGGTATCCGGAATAGAGATCCCCAGCCCTTTAAGCATCTCTCTGGCATCGGCGTGCATTTTGGCCTCGTCGAGAAAGGGAATACCGAGGACCGATTTCATCGGCTCACGGCCCATAAACAGATTGCCCGCGACGTCGACCGTGTCGCAGAGCGACAGATCCTGATAGACCATCTCGATATGGCAGCGGCGCGAATCGGCCGGATTGGTAAACTGCTGCTGTTCACCGTCGATACGAATCGTGCCGCTGGAGGGGATCACCGCGCCAGAGAGCACTTTGGTGAGGGTGGATTTCCCCGCGCCGTTATCGCCCACTAAACCCAGCACTTCGCCCGGGGCCAACTCGAGGTTAACGCCGCGCAATGAACGTATCGACCCGTAGGTCTTGGTGATATTGATCATCTCCACCCTTGGCGGGGTATTTTGTGGCTGCTGCATCTGATAACTCCCATCGCTATTGCCGGGAAAATGTTCGCCATCCTGCGGGAGAGACTCTATCCGACACGGTTTACAATCTAGTAAACCGGTTTACCTGCGGAACAGAGCCCTCGCCAGTACAGTCAGGACAAACGCTATGTAAGATATTTGTTCGCCAGTAAGAACACTGCAGCATCCGTGCCAGGGCAGGAACAACACAGCAGCCCTGTAACTTAACCTTATGTATTCAATAGGTTTTATTGATTACAATCCGGTAAACCGGTTTACTGATTATAGTGAATAAATTGTTAATTGATCATTTTTTGCGCCAAAAACGGGCGCTTTTGCGTCATTATGGGACATGCTTAACAGATCTTGATCGAGTCGCGACCAATCCATTCAACCGGCAGGCGGGTTTCCGCAGGGATACCCGGATCGTCGTTTAGCAGGCGCATCATGATGTGCACCGCGGTGCGCCCCAGTTCCCGGGCGGGCTGGCGGATAGTGGAGATCCGCGGCTGGGTAAAATCGGCATAATTGGCGTCATCGAAGCCGACTAGCGAAAGCGCCTCCGGCGCCTGGAGCCCGCTGGCGCGTAGACCGTCAAGCAGACCGAGCACCAGATAGTCGCTGGCCGCGAAGACGGCGGTAGGGCGAACCGGTTGGCTGAAGAGGTGCCGCAGCGCCTGCTGGCCAAACTCGCGCTGATAGTCGCCGTACATCACCCATTCGGGCGGCCAGCTCAGGCCGGCTTGCTCCATCGCGGTGCAAAAACCCTGATAGCGCTCACGGACGCTCATCAGTTTGTCCGGGCCGCCGACGAAAGCGATATGACGATGCCCGGCGGCGATCAGTTTTTCGGTGGCGATGCGCCCGCCCTGGACGTTATCGGCAAATACTTTTGGAACCTGACTCCCGGGAATATCTTCATCCAGCAGGACAATGCGTTCGTGACGCTGGATCTCCTTGCGCAGCAGGCCGTTATCGGGGCGGTTGGTGGTGAACAGCAGACCGTCTACCTGGCAGGTATCCAGCCAGCGGATGAACTGGCACTCTTTTTCCGGGTTGTTGCGGGTGATACACAACACCAGGCTGTAGCCGCTGGCAGAAGCGGCCTCTTCGGCAGCGTCGGCCAGCTCGGCAAAGAAGGGGTTGGTAATGTCGGGGAGCACCAGGCCAAGCGTCTCGCTGCCGCCTTTGCTCAGACGGCGCGCCAGGCTATTGCCGCGATAGTCCAGTTCGCGAATGGCGGTTTCGATACGGTCGATGGTGTCCTGCGGCAGCACAATACTGTTGTTCATATAGCGCGACAGGGTCGCTTTCGACAGTCCCGCCAGCTTTGCCACATCAGATAACAATACGCGTTTTATACTCATTTCCTGCGCCATCTCTGCCAGAATCGGCTATCTGTAACATAGTTAAGCGCGGTGGATACAGCAATTTCTCTGTGCGTAATAACCGAAAATAAATGCTTGACAAATTTTAATCAGCAGAGAATTGTATAGACAGTTTACCGCATCATCCGGGAAGTCATTCCCAAACCCGTTTAAGTCATTCCAGTCGCGCACCGACACGGACCGGTTGCCGGGATGACATTAAGCAGGTATCCGCCGAACGATCGATGATTGTTCTGGCCATATAGACGATATTTGCCCGCCAAAAAAACAATCCTTCTGCGTTCGCATGCGGCGCGGAACTCTGCTGGCTATCAACTATTCCCGACGAGGATACTGATGATGTTATTTCACACCGGAAAACTGCGTTTACTTGCTGTCGCCACGACCATGCTGGCATCGATGAGTTTTATTTCTGCCGCCAGCGCTGCCGGTCCGACTTATGCGCTGGTGCAAATCAATCAGCAGGCGCTGTTCTTTAATTTGATGAATAAAGGCGCGCAGGATGCGGCTAAGGCCAGCGGCAAGGATTTAGTTATTTTCAACTCAAACGATAATCCCGTGGCGCAAAACGACGCGATAGAAAACTATATTCAGCAAGGCGTTAAAGGCATTCTGGTCGCCGCTATCGACGTTAACGGAATTATGCCAGCGGTAAAAGAAGCCGCCGCCGCTAACATTCCGGTGATTGCGATTGATGCCGTATTACCGGCCGGACCACAGGCGGCCCAGGTCGGCGTGGACAATATTGAAGGCGGCAGAATTATTGGTAAATATTTCGTGGACTACGTGCAGAAAGAGATGGGTGGCAAAGCGAGGGTGGGGATTGTCGGCGCGCTGAATTCGGCCATCCAGAACCAGCGGCAGAAAGGGTTCGAAGAGACGCTGAAAAGCAATCCGAACATTACCATCGCTAACGTGGTCGACGGGCAGAACGTGCAGGATAAAGCGATGACCGCGGCGGAAAACCTGATCACCGGCAACCCGGATCTGACAGCAATCTATGCCACTGGCGAACCCGCGCTGCTCGGCGCTATCGCCGCCGTAGAAAACCAGGGGCGGCAGAAGGATATTAAAGTGTTTGGCTGGGATCTGACGGCGAAGGCGATTTCCGGTATTGACGGCGGCTACGTGACCGCCGTCCTGCAGCAGGATCCGGAAAAGATGGGCGCCGAGGCCCTGAATGCGCTGAACAGCATCACGTCGGGAAAAACCGTGCCGAAAACCATTCTGGTTCCGGCGACGGTGGTGACCAAAGCGAACGTCGATGCTTACCGTCCGCTGTTTAAGTAGGTCAACGCGCGCCGTCCTGGGTTAACAGGGCGGCGAGCTCATGGCTACCGGGAAACGCGCTGAGCGTTCCCCGGCGGCTAACGGTTATGGCGGCAGCGCGGCTGGCGTGCGCCAGCGCCAGGTCATCGGGCGCGACGCCGCGCAGCAGGGCGGAGGCCAGCATGACGGCGAGGAACGTATCGCCTGCGCCGGTCGTATCAATTGCCTCGGCGGACACGGCGGGACAAAACTGGCGCTGTCCCGCCTGAACCAGCCAGGCGCCAGCGGCGCCCTGGGTTATCACTAAGGTTTTCACCCCATAGGGCTGAAGCAGCTCGGCCTCGGATTCATTGACTACCGCGATGTCGACGAGCGGCCACAGATGGCAAAAGTCAGGATTGACGGGCGAGGGGTTGAACACCGTTGTCATGCCGAGAGTTTTGGCGTACCGGAACAGCGCCCGCGTTTTATCAAGGGAGAAATTGCCCTGCTGTAGCAGAATATCGCCGGCGGCGGCATCCGCCATATGCGGAATAATATCCTCAAGGCTGAAGGCGTCGGCAGCCGCCGTCGTGGTAATGATGGCATTGTCGCCATCAGCGCTATTTAAAATAATCGAGGTGTCGCTATGTTGATTGAAAGGGTCGTCGGGAAGTAAGGTCAGTGGTTCATTTTTTATCTGCTGGCGGATCCAGGCGCCGTTGCTGTCATTTCCCGTGGCGGCAATTAAACGCGTCTCTATTCCACAGCGGGATAATATAATCGCCTGATTCGCGCCTTTACCGCCGATATCCTGCGAAACTTTAACGCCGTGAATGGAAGTGCCTTTTTTCGGTATATCCGGAATGGACCAGGTTTCATCGACGGCAATATTACCGGTAACGTAAACACGCATAGTGTTCCCTTAACAGGATGGATAAGATGGTTGCTATCTCAGCAGAAAAAACCAATGCAATACAAGCTATTTTTTCACGAAACAAAGCCGTTATTGGCGTTATTCATTGCGATCCTTTTCCTGGTGCGCCTAAATATCGAGGAAAATCAGTCTCCGATATTGTTGAGCGTGCGCTTCGCGATGCTGAAAATTATATTTCAGGCGGTGTTCATGGTCTGATTATTGAAAACCACGGCGATATTCCGTTTTCCAAACCTGAGGACATCGGCCATGAAACCTCCGCGCTGATGGCGGTCATTACCGAGAAAGTTCGTGAGCGGTTTGCGGTCCCGCTGGGTATTAACGTCCTGGCTAACGCGGCGATCCCGGCGATGGCCATCGCGCTGGCGGGCGGCGCCGATTTCGTCCGCGTCAACCAGTGGGCCAACGCCTATATCGCCAACGAAGGATTTATCGAAGGGGCGGCCGCAAAGGCGCTGCGCTACCGCAGTATGCTGCGCGCTGAGCATATTCGCGTTTTTGCCGATAGCCATGTCAAGCACGGTAGCCATGCCATCGTCGCCGATCGTTCGATACAGGAGCTGACGCGCGATGTCGATTTCTTCGAGGCCGACGCGGTGATCGCCACCGGCCAGCGCACGGGCGATAGCGCCACGATAGCGGAAATTGACGAGATCCGCGCGGCGACGGCGCTACCGCTCCTGGTGGGCTCCGGGGTAACGCCGGCTAACGTGAGGCAGATCCTCGGGCGGACCCAGGGGGTCATTGTGGCCAGTACGATGAAGGTCGATGGCGTCTGGTGGAACGATGTTGAGCTGGCCCGGGTGAAGCATTTTATGTCGGTCGCTCAGGCCGCGCTGGAGGAAGCCTAATGGAAGCGTTTAGCGAACGCCTGCTGCGCGAACATCAACCGGCGTGGCAGGCGATGCAGCAGCACCCGTTTGTCACTGATATTGAACAGGATCGCCTGCCGACAGCGGTCTTCAACCGCTATCTGGTGTTTGAGGGCAACTTTGTCGCGACGGCCATCGCGATTGTTGCCCTCGGAGTCAGCAAAGCGCCGGGTATTCATCAGCAGCGCTGGCTGATAGGCGTGCTGAATGCCCTGGTTGATACGCAGATCGCGTGGTTTGAGCAGGTGTTGTCAGCGCGACAAATCGATCCCGCTGAGTACCCGGATGATTTGCCCGGTGTACGGCGCTTTCGCGACGGTATGCTGCGGACCGCCCGCGAGGGCAGCTATGAGCAGATCGTGACCCTGATGTTCGGTGCGGAATGGATGTACTATCGCTGGTGCAGACGGGCGAGCGAACATCGACAGAGCGATGCTGATATACGACGCTGGGTGGAAATGCACGCGGAGGACGAATTCTACCAGCAGGCGCTCTGGCTAAAGAACGAACTCGACCGTTGCGCCATGGCGCTGAGTGAAAAGGAAAAGCAGGCGCTGTCGGCGCTTTACGGTGAAGTACTGCAGTGGGAAATTGATTTCCATCACGCTGCATACGAGGAATAGCCGCGAGGTGACTCACAGGAGGCGCCGGAAGCGGCGTCTCCTGAAATCTTGCTCAGGTAGTCCGCGTCTTATCCGGGCATTGCCTCTCCAGCCATTGTACGACGAGGGGCCATCATTTCTCTGCATGGCAGGGGGGCTATGTCCGCTTCCATTTCGTGTCACCTTGCCGGAATACAGACTTTCCTGCCGTAGTGGGGCAAATATCCTGCACTTTGACGCTTATTGATTATACTTTGATGGTGGCTTGTGCTGCTTCAGGCAGTTGACGCGAGGGCGGGTAGCAAACCAGCCCCCTGACATTGGGTCAACAGGTCCGATGATGATGTGATCATGTAACAGTCGAGGAGGTATGGAAAGATGGGATTATTAAGTTTTGTGAAAGAAGCGGGCGAGAAAATATGGGACGCCGTCTCCGGCGACAGTAAAGAAGAGCGGGCCGATAAACTGAAAAAACATATCGATGGTCTTAATCTGCCTGGCGCCGAAAAGATCAATATTGATGTTGCGGACGATGGCACCGCCACGGTCACTGGCGATGTTGCTTCGCAGGAGGATAAGGAAAAAATTCTGGTAGCGGTCGGGAATGTCACTGGCGTAGGTCAGGTCAGTGACGGCGTTAAGGTGACGCAAAGCGGGGCGGAAAGTCGTTTTTACACGGTCAAATCCGGTGACACCCTGAGCGCTATCTCCAAAGCGATGTATGGCTCTGCCAATGATTATCAACGTATTTTTGAAGCCAATAAACCGATGCTGACGCATCCCGATAAAATCTATCCGGGTCAAGTGCTGATTATCCCGGCGAAGTAGGCCGTTCATTCCACTCAGCAGTAGCATCAGTGATGGCAGGGGTACTTGCTTTATACCGTCGTCGGGAGCAGCTGCGGACATCAATTCCTCTCTCAACGGCAAAAGAGCCAGCAAGCTGGCTCTTGTTTCCCCGGGCTCAGGTGCTTACTGTGCGTCAGCCAGCGTCAGCCAGCGCCAGCCGGGCCTCTTCCTGCTCGGTAATTTTACGCTGTTGCTCAAGCTCCAGCGCGCCGCGATGAGAAAGATAGCAGAACAGGATGCAGCAGACGATCCCGCCCATCAGCAGATAGAACCCGCCGTGCCAGCCCATTTTATCGACCATCACGCCGAACAGGCTGGTGCCTAACGAGGCGCCAAAGATATAGCTCATAAATCCGCGCAGGCCCACGGCGGAGCCAACGGCAAAGCTGGGGACGATCTCCATGGTCTGGACCGAGGCCAGAAACTGCGGGACGTAAATCAGGCAGCCCACAATCGCCGCAAATACCGTGACCATCAGCAGTGATTCGCTTTTCCAGTAGCCGATCAGACAGATGAAAATCAGCGCCATGCAGATCATGGCTAACGGCATCCGGCGGCCTTTGAACAGCTTATCGGAAAGCCAGCCGGCCAGCAGGGTTGACGGAATCGCCGCCCATTCAAAAAACAGGAAGGCGACGCTCATCTGCTCTTTAGAAAAATGTTTCACCGTCAGCAGGTAGATTGGCAGCCAGCTGATCATGCCGAAACGCACCATATAGACAAACACATCCACAAGGGAGACATACCAGGCGTTTTTGTTACGCAGGACGTAGGTGCAGAAGATCTGGAATGCGCTCATGTTCTCCGGCGCTTTCTGGGCGTGTTTGGTCTTCAGCACCACTTTCTCTTCCGGCATCATCTCTTCCAGCGAAGGCAGGCCCTCCTCCCGCGGCGAACCTTTACCCAGCACCAGTACGCTGATGGCGAATACCACCGCCACGCAGGCCGGCACAATGTAGCTGGCGCTCTGCCAGTGCTCGGTACCGAGAATCGCAAACGCGGCGCCGACGATCGGGGCGACAATTCCGCCGCCGACGTTATGGGAAATATTCCAGAAAGCTCCTACGCGGCCACGCTCCCGGCGCGGAAACCAGTTCGCGATGGTAATGAAAGAGGGGCCGACCCCCATCCCCTGAAACAGGCCGTTCAGGACAACCAGCGCAGCAAAAACCCAGAATGCGGTGCTGAATCCTAACCCGATGTTGACGATGGCGCACAGTACGAGACCGCAGGCCATAAACACTTTCGGGCTGGCTTTATCCGCGAGGCTGCTCATCACGCCTTTACTGATCCCGTACGCGATGAGCATACAGCTGCTGAGCAAACCGATCTGCGTGGCGCTAAGATCTAACTGTTCTTTCAGATAGGGCGTGGATAAGGTGAAGTTATTGCGCACGATATAGTACGCCAGATATCCCAGAAATACGCTTAGCAGCGCCTGCATACGGTATCGACCATACTTTGCCTGAATTTTCTCAGCAGGAACTGTATTCGCCGACGGCCCTTTTTTTAATAATGATAACATGTCGTCACCTGTATTTTATATTGATGTGAACATCAGGAGCATTCGGCCTGAAGGGTGAAATAAGCGGCCGTAAAATACAAATCGTCGAAATGAGTCAAAACTGACTCAAACTAATGAATTGATGGGTTGATTTTGACTCATATTGAATGAGCGAGAGCCTGCGGAATTAATGTTGCGCTGATTTTATGTCCGGCTTGTGCGGACTCTAACAAATTACCCAATCATTATCTGGTAATCTTTAGCGATATTCCCGGGCGCCCGTTTGGCTATTTTTCCGCTCGCGGTGATTAATTCGCCAGCTGTCATAAACGGGTAAGTTTTGTCTCAACGTAATTTTTTCGGTATTTCAATATTTATGAACGGGATCACAAACATGTCTCTTCGTCGGGGCGGGATAGTGAGCAAAATGCTCGCGATGCTGCTGCTGACCGCCTGGCTGAGACCCTGTGCGGCGCAAAGCAATGAGCTGGTGATGGCGACGACATTTTCTCCCAGCGCCACCGTGTGGATTATCGATCGCTGGCAGAAAGAGCCGGGGTCAGTGACGATCAGGACGCTCAACCGCACCAGCGCCTCGCTGGAACAGCTGCTAGACACGGCAAATGCCGAAAATGTCGATCTGATCCTGACCTCGTCGCCGATGCTGCTGCAGCATCTTCAGGAGCATAAAAAGCTGGCACCGTTCAGCGGTGCGCCGGCAGTCAGCCAACAACTGGTGCCGGAATCCATTCGCTCCACCTCCGTGGCCGTAGCGATTTCCGGGTTCGGTTTGCTGATTAATCGCCCGGCGCTGATGACACGGCACCTGCCTGCGCCAGCGGACTGGGATGATCTGACCGATCCTCGCTATCAGGGGGCGCTGCTGATGAGCAGTCCGTCGCGTTCGGATACCAACCATCTGATGGTGGAGTCGCTGCTGCAACAAAAAGGCTGGATTAAGGGATGGGCAACGCTGTTGATGAGTGCGGGAAATCTCGTGACCATCTCATCCCGCAGTTTTGGGGTGGCGGATAAGATTAAAAGCGGCCTGGGCGTGGCCGGTCCGGTGATTGATAACTACGCCAATCTGCTGATGAACGATCCGCACCTGGCTTTTACCTATTTCCCGCAGTCGGCGGTTTCGCCGACCTATGTCGCGGTGCTTAAAAACAGCCAGCACGCCAGCGAGGCGCGGCGGTTTATTCGCTATCTGTTAAGCCCGGAGGGCCAGACGATCCTCGCCGATGCCAATACCGGGAAATACCCTGTAACGCCCCTGGCGACGGGCAATCCGCGGGCGGCGCAGCAGGCGGTGCTGATGAATCAACCGCCATTGAACTATCGGCTGATCCTCAAACGCCAGCGCCTGGTGCAACGGATGTTCGATACGGCGATCAGCTTTCGTCTTGCTCAGCTAAAAGATGCCTGGCGAGCGCTGCATAGCGCGGAGGCCCGTCTCAAGCGTCCGCTGCCCGAGATTCGCGCGTTGCTGACCCGTGTGCCGGTCGATCCGGCGAGCAGCGAGGATGAAGCCTGGCTGGCTCAGTTCGACAATAAGAGCTTCGCGGAACAGCAGATGATGGAGTGGCAGCTCTGGTTTCTCAACAATCAGCGGCAGGCGATTAATAAACTGGAAGAACTGAAATGATGGGCAGGTCCATACTGCAACGTCTGCGGCAAATCAGTATCAGTAGCAGCCTGCGCGGGGCTTTTCTGATGGGGGCGCTGCTGACGCTGATTGTCAGCAGCGTCAGCCTCTATTCATGGCATGAGCAAAGTTCGCAGATCCGCTATTCGCTGGATGAGTATTTTCCGCGCATCCATTCGGCTTTTCTGATTGAAGGGAATCTCAACCTGGTGGTCGATCAACTCAATGAATTTCTGCTGGCGCCGAATACCACGGTACGCCTGCAGCTGCGCAACCAGATTATCCAGCATCTGGATAAGATAGAGCGGCTGAGCCAGGGGTTGTCGCCGGCAGAACGGCAGCAGCTGGCGGTGATCTTGCAGGACAGCCGCGCGCTGCTGGCGGAACTGGATCGCGTGCTCTACAACATGTTTCTGGTTCGCGAAAAGGTGGGAGAGCTTTCGGCGCGGATCGACTGGCTGCACGATGATTTCACCACCGAGCTGAATTCACTGGTGCAGGATTTTACCTGGCAACAGGGAACGCTGCTCGATCAGATTGAAGCCCGACAGGGGGATGCGGCGCAGTACCTGAAACGCTCCCGGGAAGTGCAGAATGAACAACAGCAGGTCTATACGCTGGCGCGTATTGAAAATCAGATCGTTGACGACCTGCGCGACAGGCTTAATGAACTGAAATCCGGGAATGATGACGGCATGCTGGTGGAGACGCATATCCGCTATCTGGAAAACCTGAAGAAAACGTCGGATGAAAATATTCGTGCGCTGGATGACTGGCCGAGCACCATTACCCTGCGACAAACGATCGATGAGCTACTGGAAATTGGCATGGTGAAAAATAAGATGCCGGACACCATGCGCGACTACGTTACCGCGCAAAAAGCGCTCGTGGAAGCCAGCCGGGCCAGAGAAGCGACGCTGGGACGCTTCAGAACGCTGCTGGAAGCCCAGCTTGGCAGCAGTCACCAGCAGATGCAGATGTTTAATCAACGTATGGGGCAGATTGTCCGGGTCAGCGGTGGGTTAATCCTGGTGGCGACGCTGCTGGCGCTGCTGCTGGCGTGGGGGCTGAACCATTATTTTATTCGCTCGCGGCTGGTGAAACGCTTTACCGCGCTGAATCAGGCGGTGGTGCAGATTGGTCTGGGCCAGACCGAGGCGACCATTCCGGTTTACGGGCGCGACGAGCTGGGACGTATTGCCGGTTTGCTTCGCCATACCCTGGGTCAGCTTAATGCGCAAAAACAGCAGCTTGAACAGGAGATAGGCGAGCGGAAAGCGATTGAGGCCGATCTGCGTGCCACTCAGGACGAGCTGATCCAGACTGCTAAACTGGCGGTGGTGGGGCAGACGATGACCACCCTGGCGCATGAGATCAATCAGCCGTTGAATGCGCTGTCGATGTATCTTTTTACCGCAGGAAGGGCAATCGAGCAGGGACAGACGGAGCAGGCGCGGACGACGTTAAGCAAAGCGGAAGGGCTGATCAACCGCATTGACGCGATTATCCGTTCCCTGCGCCAGTTTACCCGCCGCGCAGAACTGGAAACGCCGCTGCACCCGGTCGATTTGCGCCAGACATTTACCGTGGCGTGGGAACTGCTGGCGATGCGGCATAAACCTCAGCAGGGGACGCTGCTGATACCGGATGACGCCGTCTGGATCCTGGGAGACGAAGTGCGTGTTCATCAGGTGCTGGTGAACGTGCTGTCAAATGCCCTTGATGCTTGCCCGCACGCAGCGCAAATCACCGTGAGCTGGCACATCCAGGGCGAAAGGCTGTGCGTGTTGATTGCCGATAACGGCCCCGGCTGGCCTGCGGCCTTACTCCCTTCGCTGTTAAAACCGTTCACTACCAGCAAAGCCGTGGGGCTGGGAATAGGGCTTTCGATAAGTGTTTCGCTGATGACGCAAATGGAAGGGGCGTTGCGCCTGGCGTCGACGTTTACGCGCAGTGCCTGCGTGGTGCTGGAATTCAATTTGACGGATGTAAAAGATGTTGAGTAATCACTGTTCGATTCTGCTGATTGATGATGATGCCGATGTGCTGGATGCCTATACGCAGTTGCTTGAGCAAGCGGGGTATCAGGTCAGTGCCTGTAATAATCCTTTTGATGCGCGGGAGCAGGTGCCGAAGGACTGGCCCGGCATTGTTTTAAGCGATGTCTGCATGCCCGGCTGCTCCGGAATCGATTTAATGACGTTGTTTCATCAGGATGACGATCTGCTGCCGATTCTGCTTATCACCGGTCACGGCGATGTGCCGATGGCGGTGGAGGCGGTGAAAAAAGGGGCCTGGGATTTCCTGCAAAAGCCGATCGATCCAGGCAAGCTGCTCACGCTGGTGGATGCCGCACTGCGTCAGAGGCAATCGGTGATCGCCCGTCGCCAGTATTGTCAGCAAAAATTACAGGTTGAGCTTATTGGCCGCAGCCAATGGACGGATCGGTATCGCCAGCGCCTTCAGCAGCTGGCAGAGACGGATATTGCGGTATGGCTTTACGGCGAGCCGGGAACCGGCCGGATGACCGGCGCGCGTTACCTGCACCAGTTAGGGCGTCACGCCGAAGGTCCGTTTATCTCCTGCGAACTCAACACGGCTAACGCCCACACGCTGAATGAACTGATCGCGCAAGCCCAGGGCGGGACGCTGGTGTTAAGCCACCTGGAGCATCTGTCTCACGGGCAACAGCATTATCTGGTACAGCTGCAGAGTCATGAGAAACGGCCTTTTCGCCTGATTGGTATCGGTAATGCTTCGCTGGTGGCGCTGGCCGCCAGCAGCCAGATAGTGGCGGAACTCTATTACTGCTTCGCGATGACGCAAATTGGCTGCCAGCCTCTGTCAAAGCGACCTGATGATATCGAGCCGCTGTTTCATCACTATTTGCAAAAAACCTGTCAACGGCTGAATCATCCCGTCCCTGAGGTGGATGCCGGTCTGTTGAAGGGGATGATGCGGCGGGTGTGGCCAAATAACGTTCGCGAACTGGCGAACGCCGCCGAGCTGTTTGCGGTGGGGGTATTACCGCTCGCGGAAACGGTGAATCCGCAGATGCTCGTCGGCGAACCGACGCCGCTGGATCGGCGGGTTGAGGAGGTCGAGCGGCAGATCATCACCGAAGCGCTGAATATCCACCAGGGACGTATCAATGAGGTGGCGGAGTATCTGCTGATACCGCGTAAAAAACTCTATCTCAGAATGAAGAAGTATGGCCTGAGTAAAGAGCACTACAAAGGGGTTTAGGCATGGCGCCAGACGATGGTTGATAATATCCTGAATGGTTCCTGCTCCGGAAAATAACGATGTTTTTACGCTAAAGGGGCAGGGAAGGGTGAACCCTTATGAATACCTGAAAAAAGAGGACACCATTTTTTAAATGGATTTTTTATTTAAATTTGCAAAAGTGAAGAGGTAAAAACTTAAGCGCCTGTTATTTTTTTATTTTATAGAAGGAATTCTGAGTGAAGCGCATTAACGAACGTGCCTGGGAAGTGTTTGGTATCTATGGAAGGGTTTGTGAAAGCTGCTCCGGGGCGATCGCATTAAGCCTGTTGCAGGCGCTGGCGATGTTTGGTTGCCTTGAGAAAAGAGAGGCTGGCGGGTTAACGCTGTATTGCATTCTGACTTTCATCGCCGTTGTGGCGACGATCGGTTTTTTTGCCTCTCTGATAAGTATAGGAAGAACTATTCATATACAAAGTGAAGGTCATAAGGTAGCTGAATTCCTGATTTCCTGCATTTTTTATCCGGTCGTTATCGGTATCCTGCTTTCGGCGCTTGCGACGCTTCAATCAATATAAGGTGACATCAGGCGTAAGGACCACAGAGCGATCTCCACGCCATCATTTTAAAGTGGCATGAATAGGTGAAGGTCGATTCCGATTTAACGAAACGAAGCTGCATCAGGCGGCTCGTCGCATCGTCGACATAGACTAGTGAGATACAGGCGGGTGCACGGTTCTCGAACCAGTGGTGGTCGCAACCATTAATCTGGATCAGTTCGCCGCAGCAGGCCCGAAGATAACGTGGCTGCTGAATTTTCAGCGCACGTTGTTTGCGGGGGATCCAGAGACCGGCTTTGACCATGAGGGAACGGACAGTCTCTTTGGACAGATGAACATCATGCAGTTCTGCGAGTTTCTCACACGCCAGCGTAGACCCAAAGTCGGTATAGCGCTCGCGGATAATATTGAGCGCGTACTGTGCAAGGTCATCTGGCAGCTGGTTATTGCTGAGATTTCAACAACGGCGGTTAGCGATATCTGGCGAGCCTGATTCACGGCAGTGCAACAGAAGGCGTCGGTACTGGCGATCAGATATACTCAGGCGCTGTGTGGCCATCAAGTGTGGTCAGACTCCGGTCGACAACGTCCTGAATGATTTTGAGTCGGTTAACTTCATCCAAAGTGAAAACGTCCGCTGCATGAGCCGTCATCAGAATCCCTCCATGGTGAATCCACGTGTCACTTATCCAGGAGCAGGCCTTACAACTCAGCCACCATAATCTATGTCAAAGCTAAGTTCAGATGTCCGGGGCAGGGCAAAGTCAAAATGTCCGCTTAGTGCTGTGAGTTTAACGGGTCGATGCACGCTATCCTTAATCAAGGGGGACGTTGCCATGAAACGAAAAACGCGCATTACGAAAACGATTATTTGGGACAGATATAAGCAAGTTGATGCCCTACATGATATCGCCAGAATGTTCGACAGATATCATTCGGCTTTGTTGAATAAATCGAACTTTTGCTGAGTTGAAGGATCAGATCACGTATCCTCCCGACAACACAGACCATTCC
>NZ_JAIJYL010000120.1:0-497 GCF_019753495.1 Klebsiella sp. TF21-TM
AACGGTCTGCGTTGTCGGGAAGATGCGTGATCTGATCCTTCAACTCAGCAAAAGTTCGATTTATTCAACAAAGCCGGGAAGACGCTGAAAAGTGCGGTATCAGTGAACTCTTTTCGCCATAACTGGAAAGTCGAGGGCGGTAATGACTCCAACTTACTGATAGTGTTTTATGTTCAGATAATGCCCGATGACTTTGTCATGCAGCTCCACCGATTTTGAGAACGACAGTGACTTCCTGCCCAGCCTTGCCAGATGTTGCCTCAGATTCAGGTTATGCCGCTCAATGCGCTGCGTATATCGCTTGCTGATAACGTGCAGTTCTCCCTTCAGGCGTGATTCATAAAGCGGCCAGCCATCCGTCATCCATACCACGACCTCAAAGGCCGACAGCAGGCCCAGAAGACGCTCCAGCGTGGCCAACGTGCGTTCACCGAATACGTGCGCCACAACCGTCCTCCGTATCCTGTCATACGCGTAAAACAACCAGCGCTGGCGTG
>NZ_JAIJYL010000121.1:0-486 GCF_019753495.1 Klebsiella sp. TF21-TM
CATTTCATTTCTTCATGTTTGAGCCGATTTTTTCTCCCGTAAATGCCTTGAATCAGCCTATTTAGACCGTTTCTTCGCCATTTAAGGCGTTATTCCCAGTTTTTAGTGAGATCTCTCCCACTGACGTATCATTTGGTCCGCCCGAAACAGGTTGGCCAGCGTGAATAACATCGCCAGTTGGTTATCGTTTTTCAGCAACCCCTTGTATCTGGCTTTCACGAAGCCGAACTGTCGCTTGATGATGCGAAATGGGTGCTCCACCTTGGCCCGGATGCTGGCTTTCATGTATTCGATGTTGATGGCCGTTTTGTTCTTGCGTGGATGCTGTTTCAAGGTTCTTACCTTGCCGGGGCGCTCGGCGATCAGCCAGTCCACATCCACCTCGGCCAGCTCCTCGCGCTGTGGCGCCCCTTGGTAGCCGGCATCGGCTGAGACAAATTGCTCCTCTCCATGAAGCAGATTACCCAGCTGATTGAGGTCATGCTC
>NZ_JAIJYL010000122.1:0-471 GCF_019753495.1 Klebsiella sp. TF21-TM
CCGGCCTTCCGGGAACGTCTCAGCGATTTTGAGGCCGTCAGCACCGGCAGTTTCAGTCGCGCAAGTGGGTAAATCAACGACAGGTCGCACGATCCGTAGGCCGGGTAAGGCGCAGCCGCCACCCGGCAAACTAACCGTGCAACAGGATTGCCTGGGAGGTAATGAACGCGTGCCCGGCGGCGCTGCGCTTGCGCGGGCCTACCGTATCTGGGCTTACGGGCGGCATCCGCAGGCCGGGTAAGGCGCAGCGCCACCCGGCAAACTAACCGTGCAACAGGGTTACCTGGGAGGTAATCAATGCGTGCCCGGCGGCGCTGCGCTTGCGCGGGCCTACCGTATCTGGGCTTACGGGCTACATCCGTAGGCCGGGTAAGCGTAGCGCCACCCGGCAAAATGGCGGCGCAACAGGGATGCGTGTATTGCAGATACGGTTATTGGATTGCCATTTTCTCACTCCGGCAAAAAGCGTCT
>NZ_JAIJYL010000123.1:0-440 GCF_019753495.1 Klebsiella sp. TF21-TM
GGGGAACCTGCGGTTGGATCACCTCCTTACCTTAAAGAACCTGCCTTTGTAGTGCTCACACAGATTGTCTGATGAAAGTAGAGAAGCAAGGCGTCTTGCGATTGAGACTTCAGTGTCCCCTTCGTCTAGAGGCCCAGGACACCGCCCTTTCACGGCGGTAACAGGGGTTCGAATCCCCTAGGGGACGCCACTTGCTGGTTCGTGAGTGAAAGACGCGTGCCGATATATCTCAAAACTCATCTTCGGGTGACGTTTGAGATATTTGCTCTTTAAAAATCTGGATCAAGCTGAAAATTGAAACGACACACAGTTAATGTGTGTTCGAGTCTCTCAAATTTTCGCGACACGATGATGTTTTACGAAACATCTTCGGGTTGTGAGGTTAAGCGACTAAGCGTACACGGTGGATGCCCTGGCAGTCAGAGGCGATGAAGGACGTG
>NZ_JAIJYL010000124.1:0-431 GCF_019753495.1 Klebsiella sp. TF21-TM
ATCCTCCCGACAACACAGACCATTCCGTGGCAAAGCAAAAGTTCAGAATCACCAACTGGTCCACCTACAACAAAGCTCTCATCAACCGTGGCTCCCTCACTTTCTGGCTGGATGATGAGGCGATTCAGGCCTGGTATGAGTCGGCAACGCCTTCATCACGAGGAAGGCCCCAGCGCTATTCTGATCTCGCCATCACCACCGTTCTGGTGATTAAACGCGTATTCCGGCTGACCCTGCGGGCTGCGCAGGGTTTTATTGATTCCATTTTTGCCCTGATGAACGTTCCGTTGCGCTGCCCGGATTACACCAGTGTCAGTAAGCGGGCAAAGTCGGTTAATGTCAGTTTCAAAACGTCCACCCGGGGTGAAATCGCACACCTGGTGATTGATTCCACCGGGCTGAAGGTCTTTGGTGAAGGCGAATGGAAAGTC
>NZ_JAIJYL010000125.1:0-415 GCF_019753495.1 Klebsiella sp. TF21-TM
GGCGGCTGATGGCTTTTGGCAGCGGAACTGCGAGGCCTCGTGCAAGTAGCGCCGCAAGGTGCCGTGCGCACGGGGCTAAGCTAAGTACGTGCCGATTGCCATCAGTTGTTGTGAGTTGTGTCTGGCATCGCTCTTGGCGGTTGATGGCTTTTGGCAACGGAACGGCGAGGCCTCATGCACGTAGCACCGCAAGGTGCCGTGCGCATGGGGCTAAGCTAAGTACGTGACGATTGCCATCGATTGTTGGGTGCAACATCGGGTGGCGGCATCGCTCGTGGCAGCTGATGGCTTTTGGCAATGGAATGGCGAGGCCTCGTGCAAGTAGCGCCGCAAGGTGCCGTGCGCATGGGGCTGAGTTTAGTACATGTTGAAGGTCGTGCGGTTGTTGTGGGTTGTGTCTGTGGTTTTTATTTAT
>NZ_JAIJYL010000126.1:0-414 GCF_019753495.1 Klebsiella sp. TF21-TM
AGGCAGTGGGACAAGCGTCGTAAGGAATCTCGCCGCCAGAAGGCTGTGAATGAGTTTTATGACGCCTTTGAGCTTAACAGCCTGGAACCCGGCTCTACCGTTCGCCTGGCCACTAAAGGCGACCTGACAATCATGATGTTCCGCAGCGAGGGGGAAGACAGATGATAACCGGGACTACTAATTATGACGATGTGGCAGAAGTCCGCTGCAATTTGTGCGGCGGTTATTACAAAGCCGACGATCCGGAAAGCCACGAATGCGAGGATGCCAGCTATGACTGATATCACCGAACTGGCGCAGAGAGCCAGAATCAACGCTGAATGCGGTGAGCATCTTTCCCCGGCGGAGACCATGGAGCTGGTAGAGGCACTGGAATCAGAGAAACGTATTTGCGCAACGTGGAGAAAAACAGCT
>NZ_JAIJYL010000127.1:0-398 GCF_019753495.1 Klebsiella sp. TF21-TM
AAATGAGCAGCTTCCAGACCATAACCATCAATGACGCGAACCACATCATCTGCTAATTCTTCAACGGAATATGGAGCCTGACCTGGCTCATAGCTTGTTGATTTCCCGGTATCACGGTGGTCGTACCGGATCACATAGCGACCCATTTTGGCAAGTTGGGAACAAAACTCATCAGGCCACCACACCGCAGACGACATTGCCCCCATGATCAGAATAATGGGTTCATGGGCCGGGTCGCCGAATGATTCGGTATAGAGTGAAATCGCTTTATCAACAACTACCTTTTCTTTCATACTTAAATTGCCTTCGAGTTCTACGTACAACTTTGTTTTAGGGCGACTGCCCTGCTGCGTAACATCGTTGCTGCTCCATAACATCAAACATCGACCCACGGCGTA
>NZ_JAIJYL010000129.1:0-384 GCF_019753495.1 Klebsiella sp. TF21-TM
CGATTTTGCTGGCCGGAGCCCGGGGGTACAGGGGGCGGCGGCGACTGGCCGCCCCCTGTGCGCTCCCTGCGCCATGATTGACATAACGCAGAAGACATATCGGGAGCGCAATCTGCCCGGAATTAACATAGAAGTTGTAGCCCTGCCAGGCGCAGTGCGAACAAGGACATTTCCGGTTGTGCCGTTATTTTGCCGGGTGGCGGCTGCGCCTTACCCGGCCTACAGTTCCCTCTCACAGGCTCATACCTCGTAGGCCCGGTAAGCGCAGCGCCACCGGGCGATGACAGCAGGCACGGAGCCGCTTTTATGCCGGGTGGCGGCTGCGCCTTACCCGGCCTACGTTCTTACGACCTGTCGTTAATTTATTCACCATTGTTGCTGAAA
>NZ_JAIJYL010000012.1:0-169008 GCF_019753495.1 Klebsiella sp. TF21-TM
TTGGAGCGGGAAACGAGACTCGAACTCGCGACCCCGACCTTGGCAAGGTCGTGCTCTACCAACTGAGCTATTCCCGCTTAATCTTTGGCTTTCGCCCCGCATCTGCGAGATGAAATCCTTTGATCAGGATGGTGCTTTCAAATTTTGGAGCGGGAAACGAGACTCGAACTCGCGACCCCGACCTTGGCAAGGTCGTGCTCTACCAACTGAGCTATTCCCGCGTTACTGCATTTTTTGCCATATTTCGATGGCGTCGTAATTTGCATTTCTGCGTCGTTACGGGAGGCGCATTATACGAGAATTCGATGCCCCTGCAACCCCCTGTTCATCACTTTTTTGCGTTTTTTGTTTAAATGGATATTTTCTCGCCACCTACGCCGCTGAATTGTATAAATAAGCGTCATTTCGGGCAAAATCGCTTTTTCCGCCCGCCTGAATGACGCAAAATCGCTCGCATCATACAGCGGTGGCGCGACGTAAAACGAGGCCACCACGCCGCCAAACAGGGAATTAGCATGAGAAAAGTCCTCACCGTCCTGCTGCTGAGCACGCTGGCCATCGGAACCGCGTCAGCCGAGACGCTCCATTTTGGCACCAGCACGGCCAATCCGCCGTTTGTCACCGCCAACGGCAAAAATCAGCCTGTCGGCTTCGATATCGATCTTGCCCAGGCCCTGTGCCAGCAGATGCAGGCGCAGTGCCAGTTCACGGCGCAGCGTTTCGATACGCTGATCCCGGCTTTACGCTTCAAGAAATTTGACGCGGTGATTGCCGGCATGGAAGTGATCCCGATGCGTGAGAAGCAGGTCGCCTTCAGCCGTCCCTATCGCCAGGCGCTCTCCGGGGTGGTGATCGTCAACAAAGATGTCGCCCATACCTTTGCCGACCTGAAAGCCAAAAAAGTCGGCGTGGTGAAAGGCACACTGCATCAACACTATCTGCGTGATAAACAGAAAGCCGTACAGGCTGTTCCTTACGACGACGTCGCCAGCGCCCTGGCCGCGCTGAAGGCCGGGCAAATAACCGGCGTCATGGGCGACTTCGCCACCCTCGACGCCTGGCAGCAGGAGAACCCTGACTACGCCATCATGGATGAACGGGCCACCGACCCGGTTTATTACGGTAAGCAGTATGCAATTGCGGTGCGCAAAGACGATCCGGAGCTGCTGAATGCGATCAACGATGCCCTGACCGCGGTCATGGCGACGCCTGACTTCCAGCAGATGCAGCAGAAGTGGTTTAAATAACGCAGAAAGGTGTACCGGGCCGCGCACAGGGCCCGGTCGCGGTTTACAGCTTAATGAAATGCTCGCGGTAGTAAGCCAGCTCGGCGACTGACTCGCGGATATCGTCCATCGCCTGATGGGTACCCTGCTTTTTAAAGCCGTCGAGAATTTCCGGCTTCCAGCGACGCGCCAGCTCTTTCAGCGTGCTAACGTCCAGATAGCGATAGTGGAAATAGGCTTCCAGTTGCGGCATGTACTTAAACAGGAAGCGACGATCCTGGCCGATGCTGTTGCCGCAGATCGGCGACTTGCCCGCCGGCACCCACTGCTTAAGAAACTCAATGGTCGCCAGTTCGGCGTCGTGCTCGCTGACGGCGCTGGCCTTCACGCGATCCACCAGCCCGCTGCCGGTATGCGTCCGCACATTCCACTCGTCCATCAGCGCCAGCTGGGCATCCGATTGATGCACCGCGATGGTCGGCCCCTCGGCCAGAATGTTCAGGTTGGCATCGGTCACCAGGGTGGCGATTTCAATAATGCGATCGCGCTCCGGATCCAGCCCTGTCATCTCAAGATCGATCCAAATGAGGTTGTTTTCATTTGCACTCATGCTATTTTCCACCCTTCTTGCGTGACTATATTCATCTAAAATAGCGTGTATCATAGAGGTTTTGCCCCATCAGGGCGACCAGGAGCCAGTTCGATTGAGTAAAAATAAACTCTCCAAAGGCCAGCAGCGCCGCGTCAAAGCCAACCACCAGCGCCGTCTGAAAACCACTGCGGAGAAGGCCGACTACGATGACAACCTGTTTGGCGACACGTCGGAAGGCATTGTCATCAGTCGCTTTGGCATGCATGCCGACGTCGAATCCGCTGACGGCAGCGTGCATCGCTGCAATATCCGCCGGACGATCCGTTCGCTGGTCACCGGCGACCGCGTGGTCTGGCGGCCGGGTAAAGACGCCGCCGACGGCGTAAGCGTCAAAGGGATCGTCGAAGCGGTTCACGATCGCGCCTCCGTCCTGACGCGCCCGGATTTTTACGACGGCGTGAAGCCTATCGCCGCCAATATCGACCAGATCGTGGTGGTTTCCGCGATCCTGCCTGAGCTGTCGCTGAATATTATCGATCGCTATCTGGTGGCCTGCGAGGCGCAGGATATCGAGCCGTTAATCGTCCTGAACAAAATCGATCTGCTGGATGACGATGGCCTGCGCTTCGTCAATGAGCAAATGGACATCTACCGCAACATCGGTTACCGCGTACTGCTGGTCTCCAGCCGTACTCAGGACGGCCTCAAGCCGCTGGAAGCGGCCCTGACCGACCGCATCAGCATCTTCGCCGGGCAGTCCGGGGTGGGTAAATCAAGCCTGCTGAACGCCCTGCTGGGGCTGAATGAGGATCAGATCCTCACCAATGATGTCTCGGACGTTTCCGGCTTAGGCCAGCACACCACCACCGCGGCGCGCCTCTACCACTTCCCGCACGGTGGCGATGTGATTGATTCACCGGGGGTACGTGAGTTCGGCCTGTGGCATCTGGAAGCGGAACAAATCACCAACGGCTTTGTCGAATTCCATGATTATTTAGGCCGTTGCAAATATCGCGACTGTAAACACGATACCGATCCTGGCTGTGCGCTTCGCGAAGCGGTAGAGAGCGGCAAAATCGCCGAAAGCCGTTTCGAGAACTACCACCGCATCCTGGAAAGCATGGCGCAGGTACAGGTAAAAACGCGTAAAAACTTTTCCTCGACCGATGACTGACCATTAAGCTGAGCGTCACGTCAGGCGCGGCTTACGCGGATGCCATTTGGCGAGTTTTACGTATAGAATCGTCCCCTTTTTTCAGGTCCCCGCCCGCTGGCGGGGTCAGGAACGACATATCATGGCCTGGAGGCTACTTTGTTAAACGATCTTAAACTTTCACTGCAATACATTCTGCCTAAACTGTGGCTCACCCGCCTCGCAGGCTGGGGTGCGAGCAAACGCGCAGGTTGGCTGACGAAGCTGGTCATCGATCTGTTCGTGAAATACTACAAGGTCGATATGAAAGAGGCGCAGAAGCCGGATACCGCGGCCTATCGCACCTTCAACGATTTCTTTGTGCGCCCGCTGCGCGACGACGTTCGCCCGCTGAATACCGATCCTAACGTACTGGTGATGCCGGCCGACGGCGTGATCAGCCAGCTTGGTGCCATTGAGAACGATAAAATTCTGCAGGCCAAGGGCCACGACTACAGCCTGGAAGCCTTGCTGGCCGGCAACTACCAGATGGCCGACCTGTTCCGTAACGGCAGCTTCGCCACCACCTATCTGTCGCCGCGCGACTATCACCGCGTGCACATGCCGTGCAACGGTATCCTGCGCGAAATGATCTACGTTCCTGGCGACCTGTTCTCCGTTAACCATCTGACGGCGCAGAACGTGCCGAACCTGTTCGCCCGTAACGAGCGCGTCATCTGCCTGTTTGATACTGAGTTTGGCCCGATGGCGCAAATTCTGGTGGGCGCGACTATCGTCGGCAGCATCGAGACCGTGTGGTCCGGCACCGTAACCCCGCCGCGCGAAGGCATTATTAAACGCTGGACCTGGCCCGCTGGCGACAGCGAAGGCTCCGTCGCCCTGCTGAAAGGCCAGGAGATGGGCCGCTTCAAACTGGGCTCCACCGTGATCAACCTGTTTGCCCCGGGCCAGGTGAAGCTGGTCGACACGCTGCAAAGCCTGTCCGTGACTAAAATCGGCCAACCGCTGGCGACAACGGTGGAAGTAACCACCGCCGCTGAACCGGCGCCGTTACCGGAAGAAGAGATCCGCGCCGAACATCGCGCCAGCCCGCTGGTTGACGATAAACAAGACCAAGGTTAATTCTTCAGCAAAAGGGTTATGCCGTGCGCCTGATATACACTTTCCTGTTGGCCTTGAGCCTCAGTTTCGGGGCGTACGCTGCGACAGCCCCGGATGCTAAACAGATAACCCAGGAACTGGAACAGGCGAAGGCGGCAAAGCCCGCCCAGCCTGAAACCGTTGAAGTTCTGCAGTCCGCCCTGAACGCGCTTGAGGAGCGAAAATCGTCTCTCGAGCGCGCCCGTCAGTATCAGGACGTTATCGACAATTTCCCCAAACTGTTTCAAAGCCTGCGTGCCCAGCTCAACAATCTGAGCGAAGAGCCGCGCCAGGTGCCAGTCGGCCTGACCGCCGATGCGCTGAACCAGGAGATCCTCCAGGTCAGCAGCCAGCTGCTGGAGTCAAGCCGTCAGGCGCAGCAGGAGCAGGATCGCGCGCGTGAAATCGCCGACTCCCTGAACCAGCTGCCGCAGCAGCAAACCGACGCCCGGCGTCAGCTCAATGAGGTTGAGCGCCGCATCGGCACGCAAACCGGCAACAATGCTCTCGCCCAGGCGCAAAATCTTGCCCTGCAGGCGGAATCGGCGCGCCTGAAGGCGCTGGTGGATGAGCTCGACCTCGCCCAGCTTTCCGCCAATAACCGCCAGGAGCTGTCGCGCGCCCGTTCTGAACTGGCGCAAAAGCAGAGCGAGCAGCTGGATGCCTATCTGCAGGCGCTGCGTAATCTGCAGAACAGCCAGCGCCAGCGGGAGGCGGAAAAAGCGCTGGAGAGTACCGAACTGCTGGCGGAGAACAGTGAAAACCTGCCGCCGGACATCACCGCCCAGTTTAAAGTCAACCGCGAACTCTCCCAGGCGCTGAACCAGCAGGCGCAGCGTATGGATCTGGTGGCGTCCCAGCAGCGGCAGGCGACGAATCAAACGCTGCAGGTGCGCCAGGCGTTAAACACCCTGCGCGAGCAGTCGCAGTGGCTGGGCTCCTCTAATCTGCTGGGCGAAGCCCTGCGCGCCCAGGTGGCGCGGCTGCCGGAGCGCCCTCGCCCGCAGCAGCTGGATACGGAAATGGCGCAGCTGCGCGTGCAGCGTCTGCGCTTTGAGGATTTACTCAGTAAGCAGCCGCAGCTGCGGCAGATCCGCCAGGCCGACGGCGAACCGCTGACCAGCGAGCAGAACAAGATCCTGCAGGCGCAGCTACGCACGCAGAACGAGCTGCTGAACTCGCTGCTGCGCGGCGGCGATACTCTGATGCTGGAGCTCACCAAGCTGAAGGTCGCCAACGGCCAGCTGGAAGACGCGCTGAAGGAGATCAACGAAGCCACCCACCGCTATCTGTTCTGGACTTCGGACGTCAGCCCCATCGGCTTCTCCTGGCCGCTGGAGATCGTCCAGGATCTGCGGCGCCTGATCTCCCTGGATACCATCAGCGAGCTGGGTAAAGCCAGCGCGATGATGCTCACCAGCAAAGAGACCCTGCTACCGCTGTTTGCCGCCCTGCTGCTGGTTGGCTTCAGCATCAGCTCCCGGCGCCATTTCACCCGCTTCCTTGAGCGCTCCAGCGCTCGGGTGGGGAAAGTCACCCAGGATCACTTCTGGCTGACGCTGCGCACGGTCTTCTGGTCGATACTGGTGGCTTCGCCGCTGCCGGTGCTGTGGATGACGCTCGGCTATGGTCTGCAGTCCGCCTGGCCCTTCCCGCTGGCGGTGGCGATTGGCGATGGGGTCACCGCGACGGTGCCTCTGCTGTGGGTGGTGATGATCTGCGCCACCTTCGCCCGGCCAAACGGGCTGTTTATCGCCCACTTCGGCTGGCCACGTAACCGCGTGGCGAAAGCGATGCGCTACTACCTGATGAGCATCGGACTGATTGTGCCGCTGATAATGGCGCTGATCATGTTCGATAATCTTAACGACCGCGAGTTCTCCGCCTCGCTGGGCCGCCTGTGCTTCCTGCTGATCTGTGGCGCGCTGGCGGTGGTCACCCTCAGCCTTAAGCATGCCGGCATCCCGCTCTACCTGGATAAAGAGGGGAATGGCGACAACATGGTGAACCGCCTGCTGTGGAACCTGATGCTTGGCGCCCCGCTGGTGGCCATGCTGGCGGCCGCCGTCGGCTACCTCGCCACCGCTCAGGCGCTGCTGGCGCGTCTGGAAACCTCCGTCGCCATCTGGTTCCTGCTGCTGGTGGTCTATCACATTATCCGCCGCTGGATGCTGATCCAGCGGCGCCGACTGGCCTTCGACCGGGCCCGCCATCGTCGCGCGGAAATTCTCGCCCAGCGCGCCCGCGGCGAAGATGAGCCTGTTCACGTCAGCAGCCCGGAAGGGTCGGTGGAGACGGAGGTCAGCGAGGTCGATCTCGATGCCATCAGTACCCAGTCGCTGCGTCTCGTGCGCTCCCTGCTGATGCTGATCGCGCTGCTGTCAGTCATCGTGCTGTGGTCGGAAATTCACTCGGCGTTTGGCTTCCTCGAGAATATCTCGCTGTGGGACGTCACCTCGACGGTGCAGGGGGTGGAAAGCCTCGAGCCCATCACCCTTGGCGCGGTGCTGATTGCCATTCTGGTGCTGATCATCACCACTCAGCTGGTGCGCAACCTGCCGGCGCTGCTGGAGCTGGCGATCCTCCAGCACCTCGATTTAACGCCCGGCACCGGCTACGCCATCACCACCATCACCAAGTATTTGCTGATGCTGATCGGTGGGCTGGTGGGCTTCTCGATGATTGGCATTGAGTGGTCGAAGCTGCAGTGGCTGGTCGCCGCGCTGGGTGTGGGTCTCGGGTTTGGCCTGCAGGAGATCTTCGCTAACTTTATCTCCGGCCTGATTATCCTGTTTGAAAAGCCGATCCGCATCGGCGATACGGTCACCATCCGCGACCTGACGGGCAGCGTCACCCGCATCAATACCCGCGCCACCACCATCAGCGACTGGGACCGGAAAGAGATTATCGTGCCGAACAAGGCGTTCATCACCGAACAGTTTATCAACTGGTCGCTGTCGGACTCGGTCACCCGCGTGGTGTTGACGGTGCCGGCTCCGGTGGACGCCGATACCGAAGAGGTGACCAAGATCCTCATCGCCGCGGCGCATCGCTGTTCGCTGGTCATCGATACCCCGGCGCCGGAGGCGTTTCTCGTCGACCTGCAGCAGGGGATCCAGATTTTCGAGCTGCGTATTTTTGCCGCCGAGATGGGGCACCGCATGCCGCTACGCCATGAGATGCATCAGCTGATCCTGGCGGGCTTCCGCGAGCATGGCATTGATATGCCGTTCCCTCCATTCCAGATGCGGCTGGAAAGTATCGACGGCAGGCAAAGCAGTAAAGCCATGACCTCGGCCGGGAAAACCAGCCGACGTACGGCTGGCAGCCTGTAGGCCATACCCTGCCCGGCGGCGGCGCCGGGCAGACTTTCTAGCTCTCCATTACCAGCACACCGGACGCCAGGCGCCGACGGTAGCTTTCGTAAATGGCCAACGCCAGCAGCGAGAAGAAGATCGGCCCACCGACCATCCACAGCGTGCTGTTCCAGTCCCCGCTGTCGATGACCGGCTGAATAATGGTGAAGATATTGGCGAAGGTCACCACCAGTAGCACCACGCCGGTCGCCAGCAGCGTCGACTGGCGGTTTTTGAAAATCACGAACGGCCGATCGAGATGCGCTTTTGACTTGAAGAACGGGAAGGCGATGGTCAGGAACAGGTAAGGCAAAGTCATGGAGACATTGGCCATCAGCGTCAGTTTGTTATAAAACGCGGAAGCGCTGTCCCCACCGAACGACACCATGACAATAAACACCCCGACCAGCAAACACTGCAGCCACATCGCCGCGGCGGGCATACCATTAACGTTGAGACGGGTCATCACCGATGGCCAGAGCGCTTTTGGCGTGCCCTGGATAATCGCTTTCAGGGGCGAATAGCTGAGAGTGAAAAACGCGCCGGTATAGGCGAGAAACATCGACAGCCCGGTAATACGGGCGAACCAGATCCCGGTGAGGGCTGCCGCCTCTGGCGTCATGTGCAGAGCCTGGCCGAGCGTGTTCCCGAGGCTGGTCATCAGCACATAGGTGATGTTGCCGAGGTTAGTTGAACGCGCACCGAGCACCTGCTGCCAGTTGGCGCTCACGCCCCACAGCACAATCGCCAGCGAATAACCAACCGAGATCACGATCGCCGCGATAATAATCCCTTTGGCAAAGTTCTTTTCCGGTTTATCGGTTTTATCCACTAAGCCGCCGACTGCCTCAATTCCGCCATAGGCGAAGATGGCAAATACCACAAATGACAGCATTGCCATGCCCGACTGATAGCCCGGATTAGGCGAAAGGGCGAAGTTTAACGGTTGGGCGAAATGGCCGCCGTTGAGCAGCAGGATCGCCCCGCTCACCAGCAGCAGCACCAGATTAAGCCCCATCACCGCGATACCGCCGACGGCGGTGATCCTGGCGATTTTATTGATCCCTTTGACGGCAATAAAGGTCACGACGACCATCCAGCAGGCCGCCAGAATGCCCACCGTCTGCGTCGGGGTCAGGCTACCCAGCGCCCAGCTTTGGGTTTTGTCGGCGCCAAACAAAAAGGTAGATAGCGGCACCCAGATCTTAGCCGCGGTACTCACCATCCAGACGATGTACGACGCAAACCACATAAAGGTGCCAATAAACGCAAAGCGCGGCCCGACGCTGTGGTTCATCCAGGAGTAAATGCCGCCCTCTTCCCGACGAAAGGCTGAGCCCATCTCCGCCATCATCAGCGCAAACGGAATGAAGAAAAAGAGTGCGGAAAAAAGATAAAACGGCATAGCGCTGTAGCCCATCAGATAAAACGCCGACGGGCTGTTGGCAAAGCCAAACACCGAGGTGAAGATCATCAGAATCAGCCCAATCAGGCTCATCTTCTTGAGTTGTTGATGCATAAACCTATCCAAACGTGAGCATCGCCCGACGGGCAACGCCTGGTCTCATAAAAAGAGCGCGGATAGTAGCAAAAGCACGGAGAGAGATTGTGGGTATTCGGGCGAATGCCGGGATACCGTGCGAGGTATAGGTCAGGAGAGGCCTGTCACCTCCCTCGCCCGCAGGCGGCGGGAGGTGACAGCGCCATCAGGCGCGGTCGACCGTAAAGGCGATCACTTCGCCGATGCTTTCAGCGCCCAGCGCCAGCATCACCACGCGATCAACGCCCAATGCCACGCCGGAGCAGTCCGGCAGACCTGCCTCCAGCGCCGCCAGCAGGTTGTTATCGATGGGCTGCTGCGGGAGGCCGCGCGCGGCCCGCTTGCGATTGTCCTGCTCAAAGCGCAGGCGCTGCTCATGGGCGTCGGTCAGCTCGTGGAAACCATTCGCCAGCTCAATTCCTTTGTAATAGACCTCGAAGCGCTCAGCGACCCGATGATCTTCCGGGCTGATCTGCGCTAAAGAGGCCTGAGTCGCCGGGAAATGATAAATGAACGTCGGCCGATCTTTGCCGATGTGCGGCTCCACGCCCATGGTGAACAGCAGTTGCAGCAGCGTGTCGCGATCTTCTTCAGTATCGGCGATATTGCTCAGATCCAGCTTCGCCGCGACTTCGCGCAGCTGCGCCTTATCGGCAGAGAGCGGGTCAATATCCAGATGACGCTGGAACGCCTGCTGATAGGAGAGGCTTTCCGCCGGCTGGCACTCCAGCACCTGCTGCAGCAGATCGTCCACCTCGTTGATCAGACGATACATGTCATAGCACGGACGATACCACTCCAGCATGGTGAATTCCGGATTGTGATGCCGCCCCATCTCTTCATTACGGAAGCTGCGGCACAGCTGGAAAACCGGGCCGCAGCCCGCCGCCAGCAGGCGCTTCATATGGTATTCCGGACTGGTCATCAGGTACAGATTGAGTCCCTGTGAGTGGCCCGGGCCGACGAAACGGGTTTCAAACGGGAACAAATGGATATCCGTTACCGTCGCCTGACTCATGCAAGGCGTCTCCACCTCCAGCACGCCGCGATCGGTAAAGAACCGGCGGATTTCCGCCATCACCGCCGCGCGTTTCAACAGATTGGGAATGGGTGCGCTCGGCTGCCAGGTTGCCGTCTCGCTCATGGTACTTTCTCCGATTGCAAACAAGGGCACGAAGTCTACTCGCAACCGGCGAGTGAAACAAATTTTGTGCAATCCCCGGCAGATTACATGCCATTAATCTATCGTTAACCTAAATGCATAAATATCACTGATAAATAACCGCACATATCGATAAAAAAATCGAACACGTCAATTTTCCATACTGACCCTACGGCTATACTCCTGTACCTATAAAGGAGCAGTGATACTTTTTCGCCAGCCCGGCGGCGAAATACACTAAAACTGGAGGAATGTCGTGCACACTTTTCAAGCCGATCTCGCCGTAATTGGCGCCGGCGGGGCAGGCCTTCGCGCCGCTATCGCCGCCGCCCAGGCCAACCCCAATGCCAAAATCGCCCTGATTTCTAAAGTCTATCCGATGCGCAGCCATACGGTCGCTGCAGAAGGGGGGTCCGCAGCCGTTGCCCAGGATCACGATAGCTTTGAGTACCATTTTCACGACACCGTCGCCGGAGGCGACTGGCTGTGCGAGCAGGATGTCGTCGACTATTTCGTTCACCACTGCCCGACGGAAATGACCCAGCTGGAACAGTGGGGATGCCCGTGGAGCCGCCGCCCTGACGGCAGCGTTAACGTCCGGCGCTTCGGTGGCATGAAGATCGAACGTACCTGGTTTGCCGCCGATAAAACCGGCTTCCACATGCTGCATACCCTCTTCCAGACCTCCCTTCAGTTTCCCCAAATTCAACGCTTTGATGAACATTTCGTCCTTGATCTGCTGGTCGATGACGGCCAGGCCCGCGGCCTGGTGGCGATGAATATGATGGAAGGCACGCTGGTGCAGATCCGCGCCAACGCGGTGGTGCTGGCCACCGGCGGCGCCGGACGCGTCTATCGCTACAACACCAACGGCGGCATCGTTACCGGTGACGGGATGGGTATGGCGCTGGGCCACGGCGTGCCGCTGCGCGATATGGAATTCGTGCAGTATCACCCGACCGGCCTGCCGGGCTCCGGGATCCTGATGACCGAAGGCTGCCGCGGTGAAGGCGGGATTCTGGTCAACAAAAACGGCTATCGCTATCTGCAGGATTACGGCATGGGCCCGGAAACCCCGCTCGGCGAACCGAAGAACAAATATATGGAGCTGGGCCCACGCGACAAAGTGTCCCAGGCCTTCTGGCACGAATGGCGGAAAGGGAACACCATTCCCACGCCGCGCGGCGACGTGGTCTACCTCGATCTGCGCCACCTCGGCGAGAAAAAGCTGCTGGAGCGCCTGCCGTTTATCTGTGAGCTGGCGAAAGCCTACGTCGGCGTCGACCCGGTGAAAGAACCGATTCCGGTACGCCCGACCGCGCACTACACCATGGGCGGCATCGAAACCGATCAACAGTGCGAAACCCGCATCAAAGGGCTGTTTGCCGTGGGCGAATGCTCGTCCGTTGGTCTGCACGGCGCCAACCGCCTGGGCTCCAACTCGCTGGCCGAGCTGGTGGTCTTCGGCCGCCTGGCCGGGGAACAGGCCATGCAGCGCGCCGCGCAAGCGGGCGAGACGAACGGCTCCGCCCTCGATGCGCAGGCTGCAGATGTGGAGCGTCGTCTGAAAGATCTCGTCAACCAGGAGGGTAACGAAAACTGGGCGAAAATCCGCGACGAAATGGGGCTCTCGATGGAGGAAGGCTGCGGCATCTACCGGACGCCAGAGCTGATGCAGAAAACTATCGACAAGCTGGCTGAGCTGCAGGAGCGCTTTAAGCGCGTGCGCATTACCGACAACTCCAGCGTATTCAACACCGATCTGCTTTACACCATTGAGCTGGGACACGGTTTAAACGTTGCCGAATGTATGGCGCACTCGGCCATCGCCCGTAAAGAATCGCGCGGTGCGCACCAGCGTCTGGATGAAGGCTGTACCGAACGCGACGACGTCAACTTCCTCAAACATACGCTCGCCTTCCGCGAGGCTGATGGCGCCACCCGCCTGGAATATGGCGATGTGAAGATCACCACGCTGCCGCCGGCGAAACGTGTTTATGGCGCTGAGGCGGAAGCGGCTGAGAAGAAGGAGACCACCCATGGCTGAGATGAAAAACCTGAAAGTCGAAGTGGTGCGTTACAACCCGGAGGTCGACACGGCACCGCACAGCGCGTTCTATGACGTGCCTTACGATGAGCAGACCTCGCTGCTGGACGCGCTGGGCTACATTAAAGACAACCTGGCGCCCGACCTGAGCTACCGCTGGTCCTGCCGGATGGCGATCTGCGGCTCCTGCGGCATGATGGTCAATAAGGTACCGAAGCTGGCCTGTAAAACCTTCCTGCGGGATTACACCAAAGGCATCAAGGTTGAAGCGCTGGCCAACTTCCCGATCGAGCGCGATCTGGTGGTGGATATGACCCACTTTATCGAAAGTCTGGAGGCCATTAAGCCGTATATCATCGGCAATAACCGCACCCCGGACCAGGGACCAAACAAGCAGACGCCGGCCCAGATGGCCAAATACCATCAGTTCTCCGGCTGTATCAACTGCGGACTGTGCTATGCCGCCTGTCCGCAGTTCGGCCTGAATCCGGAGTTTATCGGCCCGGCGGCGATCACCCTCGCCCACCGCTATAACGAAGACAGCCGCGACCACGGCAAAAAGGAACGCATGGCGCAGCTTAACGGCCAGAACGGCGTCTGGACCTGTACTTTCGTGGGCTACTGCTCGGAAGTGTGTCCGAAGCACGTCGACCCGGCGGCCGCGATCCAGCAGGGCAAGGTGGAAAGTTCGAAAGACTTTCTTATCGCCACCCTGAAACCACGCTAAGGAGTGCATTATGACGACGAAACGCAAACCCTACGTGCGGCCGATGACCTCCACCTGGTGGAAAAAGCTGCCGTTTTATCGCTTCTACATGGTGCGGGAAGGCACGGCGGTACCGACGGTCTGGTTTAGCATTGTGCTGATTTACGGGCTGTTTGCCCTCAAGCACGGCGCCGAAAGCTGGGCGGGATATATCGGATTCCTGCAAAATCCAGTGGTGGTGATCCTCAATCTGATCACCCTGGCGGCGGCGCTGCTGCACACCAAAACCTGGTTCGAGCTGGCGCCGAAAGCCGCCAACGTCATCATCAAAGGCGAAAAAATGGGGCCAGAGCCGGTGATTAAAGGTCTCTGGGTGGTGACGGCGGTGGTCACCGTGGTGATCCTGTTTGTCGCCCTGTTCTGGTAAGGAGGCTGAGATGATTAATCCCAATCCGAAACGTTCCGATGAACCCGTTTTCTGGGGGCTGTTTGGCGCTGGCGGCATGTGGGGCGCGATTGTCGCGCCGGTGATGGTGCTGCTGGTGGGCATTTTGCTGCCGCTGGGGCTCGCCCCCGCCGACGCCTTCAGCTATGAGCGCGTGCTGGCCTTTGCCCAAAGCTTTATCGGCCGCGCGTTCATCTTTCTGATGATTGTCCTGCCGCTGTGGTGTGGGCTGCATCGTATTCACCACGCCATGCACGACCTGAAAATCCATGTGCCAAACGGCAAATGGGTCTTCTACGGTCTGGCGGCGATCCTCAGCGTCATTACTCTCGTTGGCGTACTGTTTATCTGATCCCGCAAGAGCCCGGCAGCAATTCTGCTACCGGGCTCGCTTCATAGAAAAATCTTGCCGCCTTTGCCCTGCCGGACTCTACACTTAGCTTAAAAGCCAGCAAGGAGCATACCATGCGTATCCTGCCGATAATCACCGCGGTCGCCGTCTCGTTCCTGTCTGTCGCCTGCAGCCCCCCTGCCCCGCCGCCGGGCGTCACCGTGGTCACCCCCTTCGACGTTCAGCGCTATCTGGGTACCTGGTACGAAATCGCCCGCTTCGACCATCCTTTTGAAAGCGGGCTTGAAAAGGTCACGATCGCCTGGCAGCCGCGCGATGACGGCGGTCTGGACGTGGTCAATAAAGGCTATAACCCCGACCGCGACATGTGGCAGAAAACGGACGGGGTGGCGTATTTTACCGGCGAACCCAGCCGCGCCGCGCTGAAGATCTCCTTCTTCGGCCCCTTCTATGGCAGCTATAACGTCATTGCGCTGGATAAGGAGTATCGGTACGCGCTGGTCTGCGGCCCCGACCGCGACTATCTCTGGCTACTGGCGCGAGCCCCCACCATCGCCCCGGAAGTCAGGCAGCAGATGCTGGATATTGCCACCCGGCAGGGTTTTGATATCAGCAAACTGGTCTGGGTCAATCAGCGCTACAACTAGTGCGCGCTGATCTTCAGGCCAATGATGCCGACCACGATGCAGACAAGACTGACGATACGCATAGCGCTGGCGGATTCACCTAACAGTACGATACCGGTCACAGCGGCGCCCACGGCGCCGATCCCCGTCCAGACGGCGTAAGCGGTACCCACCGGCAGGGTTTTCATCGCCCATGAAAGCAGCGCCATGCTGACGACCATCGCGACGATGGTGATGACGCTGGGAACCAGGCGGCTAAAGCCATGGGTATATTTCAGGCCGACGGCCCACACCACTTCCAGCAGGCCAGCGATAAATAAGACTATCCAGGACATAAGGCTCCTTTGCTGGGGCCGTCCCCGGATGAGAAACGCTTACGGGTCGTCCCGTAAGGTGGATGAAAAGTCGTAGTGAGTATATCCAACAGAATGGGGGAAGTGAAGAACGGTACGGCGCAAAACCGTACCGTCGAAGGCTGTTATTGCTGAGCTTTGGTTGCTGCGCCAGAGATTGCGCTGCCGCCCTCTGAAATATCCTGACCCACACCGCGCGTGGTGTTACAAGCGGTCAGTGCTGAAGAGAGGACCAAAACCGTAAAGAACGCTGCAATCGTTTTTTTCACCATAATGTCATCCTTAGTGTCAGTTTTGTTTTCATGCCCTATAAGCATAGACAAACCGTCCACAGATGAAGGGATCTTTGCGTTTTTTAAGAGAAAAGGAGTATTCGTGAAGGAAGCAGGCGCACCGGAAGGCGATCGCGGCAGGCGAAACGGAATGAAGTCAGCTTACAGCGCGAGAGATGGCGTGACCCAGGCCCTGAATATCTTCACCGAAACCGCGGGCGGTATTGCAGCCAGACAGCAGTGCGCTGCTCAGAAACAGTAACGCCAGGAGTTTTGCGCTGCGCTTCATGTGTCGTGCTCGTCGTGCCAGTACAGAAAGAGCGGCGCAGCACAGAGGCTGCGCCAGTCATCATGACGTGAAATTACTTCACGCGGGATACGTATTCGCCAGAGCGAGTATCCACTTTAATCACTTCGCCAATCTGGACGAACAGCGGCACTTTAACCACAGCGCCAGTAGACAGGGTCGCTGGTTTACCACCGGTACCCGCGGTGTCGCCTTTCAGACCTGGGTCGGTTTCAACGATTTCCAGCTCAACGAAGTTCGGCGGGGTGACCGCGATCGGCTGGCCGTTCCACAGGGTCACGATGCACTCAGCCTGATCCAGCAGCCATTTGGCATTGTCACCGATCGCTTTCGCATCAGCAGACAGCTGTTCGAAGGTTTCGTTGTTCATGAAGTGCCAGAACTCACCGTCGTTATACAGGTAAGTCAGGTTCATATCGACAACGTCCGCGCCTTCTGCAGAATCAGTAGATTTGAAGGTTTTCTCAACGCGGGTGCCGGTCAGCAGACGGCGCAGCTTAACGCGCGCAAACGCCTGGCCTTTACCTGGTTTAACGAATTCGCTGGCTTCTACCGCATAAGGTTCGCCATCTAACATGATTTTAAGACCAGCACGAAAATCGTTGCTATAGTAAGTCGCCATAAGGCCCTCTGAAATTGTTTAACTGGTAGCTAAGCCACAAAATGGCGCATATTGTAACCCTAAATACCCCATCCAGAGAAGATTGGATAACGCAACTTGCCAATGTTGTGACCAGTCCTGATGAACTGCTGCGTCTTTTAAATGTAGACGCTGATGAAAAACTGCTGGCCGGACATGAGGCCAGACGCCTGTTCCCGCTGCGAGTCCCGCGCGCGTTTATTGCCCGAATGGAGAAAGGCAACCCTGACGATCCGCTGCTTCGTCAGGTACTTACCGCCGAAGAGGAGTTTATCGTCGCCCCCGGCTACTCCACCGATCCGCTGGAAGAACAGCACAGCGTCGTGCCCGGCCTGTTGCACAAATATCGCAACCGGGCCCTGCTGTTGGTGAAAGGCGGTTGCGCGGTCAATTGCCGTTACTGCTTCCGCCGCCACTTCCCTTATGCCGAAAATCAGGGCACCAGGCGCAACTGGCAGACGGCAATGAACTATATCGCTGAGCATCCGCAGCTTGATGAAATCATCTTCTCCGGCGGCGACCCGTTGATGGCGAAGGACCATGAGCTTGACTGGCTAATGACCCAGCTGGAAGCCATTCCGCACGTTAAGCGTCTGCGTATTCACAGCCGCTTGCCAATCGTGATCCCGGCGCGTATCACCGAGACGCTGACCAGCCGCTTCCACCGTTCGTCGCTGCAGGTGATCCTGGTTAACCACGTCAACCACGCTAATGAAATTGACGGCGAGTTTCGCGCGGCGATGGCCATGCTGCGTCAGGCGGGCGTCACGCTGCTTAACCAGAGCGTGCTGCTGCGCGGGGTGAATGATAACGCGCAAACCCTGGCCGATCTCAGCAATGCGCTGTTCAATGCCGGGGTAATGCCCTACTACCTGCACGTGCTGGACCGGGTACAAGGGGCGGCACACTTTATGGTCAGCGATGATGAAGCCCGTGAAATCATGCGTGAACTGTTGACCCTCATCTCCGGCTATATGGTGCCGAAGCTGGCGCGAGAGATCGGCGGCGAACCCAGCAAGACGCCGCTGGATTTAGGACTGAAGCAGCGTTAGCTCCCCTCCCTTGTCTGCCAGGTCGTGCTGGCAGACATCTTAATATGAATACACAGCCAGGTTGGGACTAACATACTCGGCAATCCACTTTACCGTTACCTTCTCGATATAAACCCCAGCGGCGGCGTATTATCGATGTAACACGATCAGTACGATAACATTGATAACTATCATCACGACAATCAGCGCGATTAACCAGGTGGGAACTTTAAAGGTTATATGTAATCGTTCCGATACTTTCTCTGCCACCTTCACGCTATTTTCCCGCCTATCATTCTCCTGGATTGCTAAATTCACTGGTAGTGGAAGACTTAATTTATGGTCAATTTTCCCCGTATCATTGAAAATGACATCAGCAGTTTTACTACTGTGAAAATGCGTTAATCTTTCCCGATTCATATTCTCGCACTCTTCATCCGAGAGCGGGATAACTAAAGTATCCGGGGCGACGCTAAAGCCTTTTTGTCTGACGGTGATAATGATATCCTCAGATAGTCCGGCTTTGAGCAGCGATTTTCTCAACAAAGAGATATTTTGATAAAATGTATTTTGCGAAACTACCACTCCCCGTGTTTCCCATACAGCCGCCAGAAATTCATCCCGAGAAATCACTTTGCCGCAATTCTGCAATAGCAGCAGCAAGCATCTGGCGGTAGGCGCATTGAGGCTGATGCTCTCCCCATTCCCGGCAAGCGGTCGCAGCTCATTCATATTGGCATTAAATATAATTTCCTGATTAATTATACAGCCATTAAATAATGCAATGTCATCCATATCCTTGCCCCACGCAACCCTATTATCCATAACAAAAATAAATAACCCCAGCTAAACCATGGCGTGAACATTATCGCTTCAGACTGAAGCGGGGTCAGTTCACATTGAACTTCAGCTTTGAGGATACCGCATAAAAAATGCCACGCGATAGTTATCTTGTTTAAAAGCCACATTTTCGGATTAAATTTATCTCAACCTAACTCAACATCTCATTAGAAAAGGTCATTATTAAATTCACGCGTACTTCATCAAGAATTCACAAGCATTTTTTGCACCAGACTTTTAAATTACCCCCGCTTCTCCATGGTTCGCTATGGCAAGTGATATTGTAGCGTCGTTCAACAGGAAGGTAGGTTTCAGCACTATATAAGGAATGCTGGCGCTTATTTTCAATATCAATAGGAATGTATACCCCATTCCCATGATAACTGTTATCGATTCTACACAGGACTAAGTATCTATATATGGATTAATTAAATGAAAAAGACAATCGTAGCTGTAATGGTCGCTGCTTCTGCAGTTCTGAGTGCTCAGGCTTTCGCGGCAGGGAACAGCTCTCAGCTGACAATTCTGGGCAACGTAACCGACACCGGTGAATCCTGTAACGTTACTCCTTCTGCTCTTATTCAGGGTGGGTCTTTAACTTTAGACGATGTTAAAGCCTCTATCCTGGATGGTCAGAGTGTCAATGCTCCGTATATGGCACTGGCTAAAGATATCGAGTACAAGATTGAAGATTGCCAGAAAGGTGCGACTGCTTATACTGGTAATATCAACGTCACCGTTACTGGCGACTACATCAGTGGCCAGGATGACGTCCTGACTAACACCGCAGCTAACCCAGCAACCAATGCAGCTGTAACCGTAGTAAATACCGACGGTTCACGCGTTAGCTTTACCGGTACTACCGCAAAAACTATCGCTTATACCGCTGGTACACCGTCTTTTATGCGTTATAAAGCAGCATATGTTAAAACTGCTAACGGCGTAACTGATGGTGCAGTTAAAGGTGTTGCTACCTTTACCATCAACTACTAATACCTAATGGGGCTTGCCGTCTACGGCAAGCCCCATTCTTTTTTATTCAGGGAATGAATTATGTTCAAGTCATTATTTAAAATAGTGGCCCTTATTTCTCTTTCCGCAAGCTTTGCCGCCCACAGTGGGGTTGTCGTTGACTCTACTCGTCACCTTTTTAAAGAAGGCACGCGAGAAATCAGCGCCAATCTGGAAAATAAAGACAATATCCCTTACCTGGTCAAATCATGGGTTGAGCCGCGTGAAGGGAGCGCTACCTCATTTTTTATGGTAACGCCGCCGTTGTTTCGTCTTGAAGCCAAGCAGAAAAACACCGTCCGTATTTTTCCTAATGCCAACATTATCAATGCCCCAAAAGATAGAGAGTCAGTTTATTATTTTAACGTAATGTCTATACCACCAACCAGCGATGCGGATACCGATAAAAACAGAATCCAGCTGGCGGTACGCCATAGAATGCGTCTGATCTATCGCCCTTCATCCATCCAGGATCTCTCCATAAATCAGGAAGCTAAAAAACTGGAATGGCGGAAAGTTAATAACAAAATCACGGTAAAAAATACAACGCCGTTTTTTATCTATTTCAAATCTATCAAAATTAATGGCGTAGAACTGAGTGGTTTCATTAATAACATTGATGCCTTTGCGACCAAAGAATTTTCGCTACCAGCAGGCGCAAATGGGTCTCAAGTAGAGTGGAAAATCGCAACCGACAACGGGGGCACAGGTTCTGCCTACTCGGTATCTATTTAATTTCTATTCTTATTTGATAGGCCAGGGTGAAAAGTATGTCTATTTTAATAAAAAAAAGGGATGAAGTTTTTTCTGGTGTGTCCCGCACATTTTTCGTTCTTGTACCTGCGCTAGCCCTTGGTTTTAGTAGCAATGCCTTGGCTCGCGATTTTTTTGATCCTGACTTTATCAAATCAGTGGGTCAAAGCGATCCTTCCTCAATACCGGATTTATCACTATACGCAACAAAAGACGCACAGGCGCCAGGGAAATATCGCATCGATGTTGTTTTGAACAATAATTTGCAAGAGACAACGGACGTGCGCTTCGTTGAAAGAAAAGATCCGGCAACCGGTGATTTGAAGTTAGTACCATGTTTAAGTATTGCTACATTAAAAAATTACGGGTTAAGAGCAGAGGCTTTTCCCACTTTAACAGAAGACGCTGACGGCTGTACAAATACCAGCGTGATACCGGATTTCAAAACAGATTTTAACTTCAATACTCAACAGTTGTTAATTTCTATACCTCAGGCTGCGCTCTCAACCATTGCGCAAGGTTTCGTTCCCCCTGAAGAGTATGACGAGGGTATCAACGCTTTACTAACCAACTATCAATTCAGTTCAGGAAAGGATTATGAGGCCGATAATGAATATTATAACCTCAACCTGCAGTCAGGATTAAACATCGGGCCATGGCGTCTTCGTAATCTGAGTACCTGGAATAAATCAGCAGGCGTGAAAAGCGACTGGGATTCTGTGTATCTATATGCCCAACGGAGCATCATTCCGTTGAAAAGTACATTGGTAATGGGGGAAAGTAATTCATTATCAAGTATCTTTGATAGTGTTCCATTTACCGGTATTCAGCTTGCTACTGATACGGACATGATACCTGAAAGTCTACGCGGATTTGCTCCGATCGTTCGCGGTATAGCCCGAACTAATGCCCGCGTGGTTATCAAACAGAACGGATATCAGATCTATCAGTCCTTTGTCGCTCCCGGTGCCTTTGAGATTACCGATCTTTATTCAACCGGAGGTAACGGTGATCTTTATGTTACCGTGGAAGAAGCCGACGGCTCCCGACAAAACTTCGTCGTTCCCTACGCCTCTCTGCCATTGATGCTTAGAGAAGGGCAGACTGAATATGAAATCACTAGCGGTAAATATCGCCCTTCTGATGGCGATATTGATGAAACGCCTTTTACGCAAGCAACTTTCAGCTACGGCGTATTAAGCAACACAACTTTTTACACTGGCTTACAGGCTGCCTCAAATTATCAGGGACTGGCTTTTGGTGTCGGGCAAAACCTGGGGGACATCGGTGCGATTTCAGCAGACGTCACTCAAGCCTGGTCGAAAAAGAAAGATGAGGATAAAACATCAGGCCAGTCCTGGCGTATCCGCTACGGTAAAAATATTCTTGAAACCGGAACTAATATCTCCGTCGCGGGCTATCGCTATTCAACTGCTGGGTTCAATACGCTTACCGATGTAATGAACACCTATAACAACCGTTACGGCAGTTATACTTCTCATTCTATCCGGAACAGAACCAACATCACCGTAAACCAAAGCTTGGGATCAGATCTTGGTAGCCTCTCAGTATCTGGTATATTTGAAGACTACTGGGATAGCAATCGCCGTAATAGTTCATTAAACATTGGTTATAATGGCGGATTCCGTCGCTTTAACTACTATGCAGGCTATAGCTATAGTCGCTATTCCTGGGGCGATAATAGCAGACGTTCTGTTGAAGATGACCATGTTGTTTCATTTAATATTAGTGTACCGTTAGGCGATTGGATGCCGAATACTTATGCAACGTACAACGTCACTAACAGCAGTCCAGGCTCTACCGATCAGTATGTTTCTCTGAGCGGTGTTGCACTGGAAAACCATAATCTGGACTGGAACGTACAGCAGGGTTATAGCAATCGGGAAGATGCTAGTGGCGGTGTCTATAGCAATTATCGTGGTTCACTGGGTTCCGTTAATGGCGGCTACAGCTATAGCAAACATAGCCAACTTATTAATTATGGTATGAGCGGAGGGATGCTGGTTCACGCTGACGGTATTACCCTAGGTCAGGAAATGTCAGAAACCGCCGTATTGGTCAAAGCTCCTGGGCTGAATAACGTTCGCCTTGAGAATGACTCGACTATCAAAACAGATTATCGCGGCTACGCCATTATTCCTTACGTAACACCTTACCATCGCACCAGCGTGACATTAGATAACACCACTTTGAGCGATAATATGGAATTGCCAAATACCACACAGAAAGTAGTGCCAACTCGTGCGGCTATTGTACGGGCAAGTTTCGAAGGTAATATTGGTCGCCGCGCATTCCTTATTCTGAAAAGACCATCGGGTGATTTTGTTCCATATGGCGCGACGGTGACGCTTAATATGGATAAAAAATCCCAAGCTAGTATCGTATCTGATAACGGTATGGTCTATATGTCGGGCCTGAAAGATAGTGGTGAAGTATACGCTCAGTGGGGAGCGAAAAACGGTCAGCAGTGTAAGGCCACTTATAACTTATCTACTACCATCGAAAGCATTACGCAAGCCACTGCGGTTTGTCGTTAACAAAGAAGGCAATACATGATGAAAAATATATTGACATTTATCAGTTTATTATTTATTAGCCTTCCCGTAATGGCTAATTGTAAATATAGTGATGCAGGTAATGGTGCCGCTGTCGGCATTACATTTAAGTCCAAGATTTTATCTGATAATACTTTACCCGCTGGCAGTGTGCTTGCCGTACAAACTGTAGGTGGTAATGTCTCCAATATGAAAACATTTAATAGCTGCGGAGCCGGTGATGTATATGGGATCATGGCTTCGCCAAATACCCCCGAAGTTGTAGGCGTTAAAGGGGTACTTGGTGGTCCCGTATATGAAACTGGTATCGCCGGTATTGGCTACGAAATTTCTGACGCCCGAATTGGGGCTAATGGTCGGCCTGTACCTGCAACCTTAGGTAACATCTCTGCATATGGCTTAAGCGATCCAGGTGTTGAACAAATCACCGTCTGGTTGATTAAAACCAAGGATAACATTGATACAAACAGCGGTAATACGCGTAAATTTTCTGTGTCTTATCTGGCTGGCACAACGACGCAGGTTGCCGGTAATTCGCAAACTGCCCGATTATTACGAGTCGACATTACTGTAGGACCGTTAACCTTCAAAAATTCAACGTGTAATATAAATCCACGAGGCGGAAGAACGATAAATTTATCAAACATTGAACTTTCTCAACTTGATACGATAAAACAAGGCGCTAACACTGGAAAACAGAAAGAATTCACTTTGGATATCAATTGCCCTGCATCATCGGTTGGAAGTAAATATATTTACTGGTTCAACCCAATAACCGAAAACTCAGCATCAAAAGATGGTGTATTGTTAAATTCAATATCGACTGCAGCAGGAGGAGCTAAAGATGTTGGGTTTATAATAAAAAAAGGAACAGCACCAATAAAATTTTTCGATTATAAATCCTATCAAATTTCAAAGATTAGTGCTAGTCAATCAATTAGCCTCAGTGCTGATTATTACAAACTAACCAACGACATTTCCGCTGGTCAGGTCAAAGCAATTTTTGAAATAGTGTTACAAGAAGAATAAAAGCCTTTACATCTCTCTTAACGCTATCCTGACATTCATATAACCATGTCAGGATGGCACCTACCCCAAGTTAAATATGAACTCATTTCTAAAACTCTCAATTAATAGTTCAGGTAACAAAATCATGTAAAAATCACAATCTTGAAATTGCTAATCGGAAAATAATCATTATAGTACTCACCGAAATGTTCTTGAGGCACACTCCTCCAGGAATTATTTCGTGAAAGTTTGATAGTTAAATAATTTTAACTTATATGACAAACTACATTCATTAAATACAAAGGGATTATTTATGAAAGAACTAAATGTTTTTGAAATGGAAGTTATTTCTGGTGGCTATAACTGGGATTTTTCTTCTGCGACTTCCGCCTTCACATCTCTGGCGGGTAATGCCATCGAAGCTGCAGGTTCTGCACTTGTGGGTGGAGTTATCGGTGGTATGCTGGGCACTTTAATCGGTGGTACTCAATCTGGCGCCAATGGCGGCCTGCTTGGTTTTGGCCTGATTGGTAACGGCGTTGGCATGTTCTGGGGTCTCTTATGGGGAGCCATTGGTGGTGCTGTTGGCGCTACGGCTGTAGGCTGGGATACCACTATTGATACGATGATGCAAATGGCTATAAACGGAATTGAAGGGAAGTTTGTTCCCTGGGCTCATTAATTTTAGCACTTTACTCTTCACTTTAATTATAAAGGTCCTGTCAAGGACCTTTATTTACCGTCGTGTCAATAATTGAAAAACAAAATGAATAAAGGTCTTTTTCGCAAAGAAGCTGTTGAATACAAAAGGAATCACTGGAAGGGAAAGGCCTTACTACTTGCAGGCCTTCCTGCATGGCTAATTGTTTTTTTATCCATGACATTTCTTTGCATACTTATTTCTACAATGATTTTTTTTCATTTCACTCAACGAATAGATGTTCGCGGTGAGGTTATAACATTACCCCATTCTGTTAATGTATTTTCACCACAACAGGGGTTTGTAGTAAACCAACACGTCCAGGTTGGTGATATGGTAAGTAAAGGGCAGCCTATTTATGAACTGGATGTCTCACGGAGCACTATCAGCGGGAATGTTAGCATAGCGCAAACACAAGTAATTAATGAAAAAATTACTAATGCAGAAGATATAATAAACAAGCTTACGCAGAATAAGTCGGAGACGTTAGCTGCTCTCAATAAACAGATCAAAACTACTAGCGAATCTTTGCATGAGACGAATCGTATGTTAGCAAATACTCAGGCTGGTTTAAAAAAAATGCATACCAACCTCTCTAGCTACGATAACTATCTGAAAGAAGGTTTAATTACTAAAGATCAGTATAACTATCAACACTCGTTATATTTTCAACAGCAAAGCGCCTATCAATCCCTGGTGACCCAAAAAATGCAGCTAGAATCTCAGCTCACGCAAGCTAACAGCGATAGAATCACCAAAGCAGCAGACTTTGATAATCAGATCTCCAGTCAGCATAATCAAATCAATGATTACAAAAATCAGCTAGTTGAATCCAACGCCAGCGGTAATCTTATTATTAAAGCGACTACCAACGGAAAAATTGAATCACTGGCCGTGACTAAAGGGCAGATGGTAGAGAACGGTAGTAGCCTGGCGCAGATCAAACCAACCGGTGAGATTGAGTATTATCTCATTCTATGGTTACCCAATAACGCCATCCCTTACGTAAAACCCGGCGACACGATAAATATTCGCTATGATGCTTTCCCTGCTGATAAATTTGGCCAATTTCCAGGCAAGGTTACTTCTATTTCCTCGGTACCAGCTTCACGTCAGGAGATGGCAGAATATACCAATGTTAGCAATGGCACTAATCAGCAGGAATTAGCTCTCTATAAAGCGATTATAAAAATAAAAGACAAGACCTTTAGCTACAATGGAAAAACGCTCACGCTCTCAAACGGCCTGAAGGCTCAGGCAGTAGTTTTTCTTGAAGAACGCCCACTTTATATGTGGATGTTTACTCCTTTCTATAAGATGACGCAAAGCGTGAGCGGCCCGATCAATGAATAAAGAACTGTTTAAAACCATTACCGACAAGCTTAATTTTTCATTTCGCCATAAAACTCCTGTCATTTTACAGTCGGAGGCTGCCGAATGCGGTATCGCCTGCCTGGCGATGATTTGCGGCTTTTACGGACTTAATATAGACCTGTTCAATTTCCGCCATCGTTACGGTAGTCCTTCTCAGGGCGTTTCGCTCATGTCGCTGAGCAAAACGGCGGAACATGCCGGTCTTAAAAGCCGGGCTCTCTCTCTGGATCTGGATGAAATCAAGCAGCTGAAGCTACCCTGTATTATCCATTGGGGAATGAACCATTACGTCGTGCTCACTAAGGTACGTAAAAACAGCTTTATTGTTCACGATCCGGCGCTGGGTAAGCGGGTTATTGGTATCCAGGAAATTTCCAATAACTTTACCGGCGTAGCACTGGAACTATGGCCGGACCAAAACTTTCAGCAAGAACAAGCGAAATCACGCCTGCGTCTTTTGGACCTGATGCGCAATATTGTGGGGCTAAAATCGGTACTGCTAAAAATCTTTGCTTATTCGGTGGTGGTTGAAGCTATCGGCCTGCTATTACCTATCGGTACGCAACTGGTGACTGACCATGTCATCATGGCGCACGATCAGAGCCTATTGTCAGTCATCTGTATCGGACTGGTCTTCTTTACGCTGTTTCGTACCTTTATCAGTATGCTGCGAGCGTGGACTTCATTAACGCTAAATACGCTGACTAACATTCAATGGAAAACGACTCTCTTTGACCATCTGGCCAGTCTGCCGCTGTCGTTTTTTGAGAAGCGGCATCTGGGAGATATACAGTCACGCTTTTCTTCTCTGGATACCATTCGTTCGACGTTTACGAACAGCATCGTCAGCGGCATTATTGACTCGATCATGACGATAGGCCTGCTAGTCATGTTAACGCTGTACGGTGGTTGGCTGGTATGGGTCGTGGTAGGGTTCACCTTATGTTATGCCATTATGCGCTTTGCCACTTACAGCTTCTATCGCCGTGTTGCCGAAGAGCAGGTCATCAAGGGTGCGCGTTCCAACTCGCACTTTATGGAATCGCTATACGGTATTTCAACCATTAAAGCGCTGAACTTGAAAGAACGTCGTTCGCAGCATTGGTTAAATATCAACATTGATGCCTGCAATGCCGGAATCAAACAGACTCGTTTCGATATGATGTTTGGCGGAATCAATACCTTTATTACCTCTATCGACCAGGTTGCTGTACTCTGGCTGGGTGCAATTATGGTCATTGATAACAATATGACCCTCGGTATGTTTATGGCTTTCAACGCCTATCGAGGGCAGTTCTCCCAGCGGGCGTCAAGCTTAATCGACCTGGTCATGCAGCTGCGAATGTTATCGTTACATAATGAGCGTCTTTCAGAAATCGTATTTAGCGAGCCGGAAAAAGAATTGCCTTCTCGACGTATTTTTGGTGAAAACACTGGCGTAAAATTAGAAGTTAGGAATCTCAGCTATCAGTACGATCCGTTTTCACAACCTATTTTTTCTAATTTAAATATTACCGTTGAGCCTGGCGAATCCATTGCGCTGGTAGGCCCTTCTGGCGTAGGTAAGACCACGCTGCTGAAAGTCATGTGCGGGCTGTTAGAACCAACCAGCGGCGATGTGGTAGCTGATAACCTTGATATTCATAAAATTGGCATCAATAACTTCCGTCTTGGAACAGCCTGCGTCCTTCAGGAGGATAGACTTTTCTCAGGCTCGCTTATCGATAATATCAGCGGCTTTGAAGATAATGCCGATATGGATTTTATCATCGAGTGCGCACGCAGATGTAATATCCATGATGAAATCATGAAAATGCCGATGGGCTATGAAACCATTGTCGGAGAGCTTGGCTTAGGGATCTCTGGGGGGCAAAAACAGCGAATTTTAATCGCTCGTGCGCTCTATCGCAAACCCAGCATTCTGTTTATGGATGAAGCCACCAGCCACCTCGACCTGAAAAATGAATCGGTCATTAACCAGTCTATCTCTGGTTTAAGCATTACCCGAATCATTGTTGCCCATCGGCCATCCACCATTGCCTCAGCTGATCGCATCATTGATATGTCACAGTTCCACATGCAGGCACCAGCGTAACTATCAGGAGAAGGATATCCGTATGCAAGGAAAATTTATTGGTTTTAATACCGCATCTATAAAATATGATGACAAATTTTTGGCTTTAATGCTCAAAGTTAAACAGAGTAATCAACTCTGTCAGTCTTATTATCTTCAGGCTCCAGTTCTGGCAGATCTCTTATTAGTTCTGCAGCACCGGATAGCCAAGGTACTGCAGCGCTTAAAAACTGAAGGTGAAAACTATAAGAATGAACTTGTGGCTTTTAATGAACAACTGATAGAAAACACGCCGAATATTGATATCTCGGAAGTGCAGTCCCCAAATCCAGATAGGCGGATCATGTCAATAACGTTAAAACCAGGCAATACATGGTCAACGCTTATTCTGGTGCTACAAAACGAACAAATTGCTACGCTGCACATTGATGATATGCAAGTTGAAGCAATGCTGGTTGGTATTCAGCAATCTCTTAAAAATGCTAGTGATAACGAACTCATAAATTATTTAACTGCATCGCTGGAAGGGGTGATGCTATATGCGGTGGATTTAACAGATATCAGCAGCATTGATTATCAGCAGTATCTTCAGGATGAATGGAAGCTCAATCTTTTTTCACATTATCTCGGGGTATTGTACTGCTGTGATACTGAAGAAGGCAGAAAAATTATCTCCGGCGCAGTAATTAAAACCAACGCCGATCATCCGTCTCAGCAGGAAAACAGCGTGATGATGCACTTAATTGAGAGAAGCGCGAAGCTGAAAGAAATGCATGCCGAGCTGGCGCCATGCCAAATCTTCAGTACCATTATTCCTTCCCAGCCAGGAAGAATGCTCAGCCTGGAAGAGTGTCTGCGTCCCCTGCATGCCTTCTATCTGGAGAAGAAAGCGGAGCTTAACGCCTGACCCTCTTCTACCGGTCACGCCTCTCTCTACGCTCGCAGAGAGAGGCATCGCGCATCAGTTCGGGCACTTATATACCTGGCCGTTCATCTCGCTGTCGGTGGGCACAAAGCTCGACAACAGATTTTGCGTCGGGCTGCTGACGCCATAAATCACGTTGCCGCCCATGGCTGCCGCCTGGTTACGCAGGGCGTTAGCCGCACCGCGCATGGAGCCACCCTCATCGCCATTCTGGCCGGAGAGCCAGTTACTCTGTTTACCCGTCGCGGTCCCTAACAGCTGACACTCTGCGCCCGGCTTCTCCTGCACGAAGCGCACATTCTGGCCGGCAGAGGTTAATTCATTGCTGGAACTGCAACCTGCCAACAGTAAGGCTGCGCCGACAATCCCTGCTAAATATTTTACCTGCATGTTAATCCCCATGATCGATGAGCTGGACGCACTGGCCCGGATGTAAACCTGTCATCCTTCAAACTGCGTCGGCATGAGCCGCTTTCATTCCTTAGCCGGTCGCGCTAGTTAGTCGCTTCCGATACGGAGGTGCTTGCCGCTCTGATGCAGCTTAAATGATTTTTATGTATAAGCCTTATACTAAAAAGCGCGCCAAAAGAAAAACCCCCAGCCATTACTGGCCAGGGGTTTCTGCTTTTTTATGCCGTAGAGCGCACGATTACATCATGCCGCCCATACCGCCCATGCCGCCCATACCGCCAGCAGCACCTAAATCAGGCGCATCGCCTTTCGGCAGGTCGGTCACCATGCACTCGGTGGTGATCATCAGGCCAGCCACGGAAGCCGCGTACTGCAGTGCAGAACGGGTGACTTTGGTTGGGTCCAGGATACCGAAGTCGATCATGTTGCCGTATTCTTCAGTTGCCGCGTTATAACCGTAGTTACCGTCGCCGGCTTTCACGTTGTTCGCCACAACAGACGGCTCTTCACCGGCGTTGGACACGATCTGACGCAGCGGCGCTTCCATTGCGCGCAGCGCAACTTTGATACCGACGTTCTGATCTTCGTTCTGACCGGTCAGGCCAGCGAGTTTCGCTGCAACGCGAACCAGCGCTACGCCGCCGCCAGCCACCACGCCTTCTTCAACCGCAGCACGAGTGGCGTGCAGGGCATCGTCGACGCGTGCTTTTTTCTCTTTCATTTCAACTTCGGTTGCCGCGCCGACTTTGATTACGGCAACGCCGCCAGCCAGTTTAGCGACACGTTCCTGCAGTTTTTCACGGTCGTAGTCGGAGGTTGCTTCTTCGATTTGCTTACGGATCTGAGCAACGCGGCCCTGGATTGCGGATTCTTCGCCAACGCCATCGATGATGGTGGTGGTGTCTTTGTTGATAACCACGCGTTTCGCCTGGCCCAGGTCTTCCAGAGTCGCTTTTTCCAGCTCCATACCGATCTCTTCAGAGATAACGGTACCGCCAGTCAGCGTCGCGATATCCTGCAGCATGGCTTTACGACGGTCGCCGAAGCCCGGCGCTTTCACCGCAGCCACTTTCACGATGCCGCGCATGGTGTTAACCACCAGGGTCGCCAGCGCTTCGCCTTCAACGTCTTCAGCGATGATAACCAGCGGTTTGCCAGCTTTCGCTACGGCTTCCAGAACCGGCAGCATTTCGCGGATGTTGGAGATTTTTTTGTCAGCCAGCAGGATGAACGGGCTTTCCAGCTCAACGGCGCCGGTGTCCGGCTTGTTGATGAAGTACGGAGACAGGTAGCCGCGGTCGAACTGCATACCTTCAACCACGTCCAGTTCGTCTTCCAGACCGGTACCGTCTTCAACGGTGATCACGCCTTCTTTGCCAACTTTATCCATCGCTTCCGCGATCAGTTTACCGACGGTTTCGTCGGAGTTAGCGGAGATGGTACCTACCTGAGCGATAGCTTTGGAGTCAGAGCACGGAACGGACAGCGCTTTCAGTTCTTCAACAGCGGCAACGACAGCTTTGTCGATACCACGTTTCAGATCCATCGGGTTCATGCCTGCAGCAACGGCTTTCAGGCCTTCGTTCACGATAGCCTGCGCCAGCACGGTTGCGGTGGTGGTGCCGTCGCCTGCCGCGTCGTTCGCTTTAGAGGCAACTTCTTTCACCATCTGCGCGCCCATGTTTTCGAACTTGTCTTCCAGCTCGATTTCACGTGCAACGGAAACACCATCTTTGGTGATGGTCGGCGCGCCGAAGGATTTGTCCAGAACCACGTTACGGCCTTTCGGGCCCAGGGTCACTTTAACTGCATCTGCCAGTACGTTTACGCCGCGCAGCATTTTTACACGAGCGTCGTTACCGAATTTTACGTCTTTTGCTGCCATTTCTTATATTCCTCAAATTCGTTCAGGGTCGTGCGAATTAAGCTTCAACAATTGCCAGGATGTCGCTTTCGGACATGATCAGCACTTCTTCGTTGTCAATCTTCTCAGTCTTCACGCCGTAGCCATCGTTGAAAATCACGATGTCACCAACTTTAACGTCCAGCGGCTGCACGGTCCCGTTTTCCAGGATGCGGCCTTTACCGACAGCGATGATTTCGCCACGCGTTGACTTAGCTGCTGCAGAACCGGTCAGAACGATGCCGCCCGCAGATTTGGTTTCAACTTCTTTACGTTTGACGATCACACGATCATGTAACGGACGAATACTCATTGATAGCTCTCCTTCGAGAAAGTCATTATCAGTTATGGGTGACGCCGGGCCGAACGCGGTTTACCGGCTAGTGCAGAGAGAGATGGGGATGGCCATTTCCCGCTTCAAGGGCAAAATTAAAAAAAATTTTTACCTTTGCGCTGGCGCGCAAAAAGCGGCGCCACCGGGCAGCCGGTCATAAGGAAAAGCGATTGTGATACTCTCTTTCTTTTCACTGGCGCAGGATGGAATCATGAGTGGTTTAAAACAGGAGTTAGGGCTGGGACAGGGAGTCGGGTTGCTTTCCACCTCACTGCTGGGTACCGGCGTTTTCGCCGTTCCGGCGCTGGCGGCGCTGGTCGCTGGCGATAACAGCCTGTGGGCATGGCCGTTGCTTATCCTCCTTGTTTTTCCGATTGCCATCGTCTTCGCCCTGCTGGGCCGCCATTTCCCCAGCGCGGGCGGCGTGGCCCACTTTGTCGATATGGCCTTTGGCCCACGGCTGGCCAGCGTCACCGGCTGGCTGTTTTTATCGGTTATCCCGGTCGGACTCCCTGCCGCCCTGCACATCGCCACCGGCTTCGGCCAGGCGCTGTTCGGCTGGCATGATGCGCAGCTGCTGCTGGCGGAGCTGGGTACCCTGGCCATCGTCTGGTGGGTCGGTTCACGTGGCGCCAGCTCCAGCGCCAACCTGCAGACGCTGGTTGCCGTGCTGATCGTGGCGCTGATCGTCGCCGTCTGGTGGCGCGGTGGGATAAGTCCGGCGCAGATCCCCTTCCCCGCCCCGGCGGAGATCGACCGCGGCCAGCTCTTCTCCGCGCTGTCGGTGATGTTCTGGTGCTTTGTCGGCCTGGAAGCCTTTGCCCACCTCGCCTCGGAGTTTAAACACCCCGAGCGCGATTTTCCCCGCGCGCTGATGATAGGCCTGCTGCTTGCCGGTTCGGTCTACTGGGCCTGCACCGTGCTGGTGTTGCACTTCCACGCCTTTGGCGAGGAGATGGCGGCGGCGGCGTCATTACCGAATATCGTGGTCCGCCTGTTCGGCGTCGAAGCGCTGTGGGTGGCCTGCGTCATCGGTTACCTCGCCTGTTTCGCCAGCCTCAACATCTATATTCAGAGCTTCGCCCGCCTGGTCTGGTCGCAGGCGCAGCATAAGCCACAGAGCTACCTCGCGAGGCTGTCGCCGCGGCAGATCCCACGCAACGCCCTCAACGCCGTGCTGGGCTCCTGCGTGGTCAGCACCTTGTGTATCTATTTTCTCGATATCAATCTGGACGCGCTGATCGTCTATGCCAACGGCATTTTCATCATGATCTATCTGCTGTGCATGCTGGCAGGCTGTCGTTTGCTGCGCGGCCGCTATCGGCTGCTGGCGGCGGTGGGCAGCATTCTCTGTCTGCTGCTGCTGGCGATGGTCGGCTGGAAGAGTCTGTACGCGCTGGTGATGCTGGCGGTGCTGTGGTTGTTTTTACCAAGACGTAAGCTGGCGACAGGAAGCGTATAGGCGCAAAAAGAAAGCGGCCCGGTCGCGTCTGCAGACCGGGCCGATAAACGTTAATCGCGGCGATCGTCCTTGTGGTCCAGACGGTCGCGCTGTTCATCCTTGCGCTGGTATTCCCCTTCGAAGGTCTCTCCGCCGCCAGTCCCGGCGCTAAAGCCGCCGCCCGGCATCCGGCTGAAGCGCAAATGCGGCATCAGCTTCATCGTCAGGTGCTTCTGCACCGGGGGCAAAAGCAGCAGCAGGCCGAGGAAGTCGGTAAAGAACCCCGGGATCAACAGCAGCAGGCCAGCGATAATCAGCGAGACGCTCTTGATCATCTCCGCCGCCGGGCTCTCGCCCGCGGCCATCTTCTGCTGCATCAGCAGGAAGTTTTTGAAGCCCTGGTTGCGCACCAGCGACATCCCCACCACCGAGCTAAAGATCACCAGGATCAGCGTCATAAAGACGCCCAACACGTGAGCGACCTGGATAAAGATCGATATCTCAATGTAAACGTAAAGAAAAAAGGCAATAAACGGAATCCAACGCACCGGCGTCTCCTTCATCGACAGGCGCCGAATTCGGCCCCCGTAGTCATCAATTTGCTGATCGCATCCCACTAAGATGGGGATGCTGAGCGGCTTTTCAATCAGCGGAAATGCTTATTTTTTCCAAGAATAGGAAAGCGGTGACCCATTTCACAGATTAATAAATCTTCTCACACCCGCGATGTAATAAGTGATCAAGCTTACTGATATTCGCTATCATCAGCATATGATCTTGGGCACCGGGCCGGTTAAGGAAATAATCGTCGGCCAGAAAATATACTGAATCCTGGATATTCTGTGTATTTGGTGAATTCATTGGCAGCTTGAAAAGAAGGTTCACATGTTAAACAACATTCGTATCGAAGAAGATCTGTTGGGCACCAGGGAAGTTCCCGCGGACGCTTACTACGGCGTTCATACTCTGCGAGCGATTGAAAACTTCTACATTAGCAACAGCAAAATCAGCGACATACCAGAATTCGTGCGCGGCATGGTGATGGTGAAGAAAGCCGCCGCGCTGGCGAACAAGGAGCTGCAGACCATTCCTAAAAGCGCGGCAAATGCGATTATCGCCGCCTGTGACGAAGTCCTGAATAACGGCAAATGCATGGACCAGTTCCCGGTCGATGTCTTCCAGGGCGGGGCCGGCACCTCCGTAAACATGAACACCAACGAAGTCCTGGCAAACATCGGCCTCGAGCTGATGGGCCACCAGAAAGGCGAATACCAGTACCTGAACCCAAACGATCACGTCAACAAATGCCAGTCCACCAACGATGCCTACCCGACCGGGTTCCGCATTGCGGTGTATGCCTCTATCCTCAAGTTAATCGATGCGATTAAGCAGCTGGGCGAAGGTTTCCAGGCGAAAGCCGAGGAGTTCCAGGACATCCTCAAGATGGGCCGCACCCAGCTGCAGGACGCGGTGCCGATGACCCTCGGTCAGGAGTTCCATGCCTTCAATGTGCTGCTCAATGAAGAGACCAAAAGCATTCTGCGCACCGCGGAGCTGCTGCTGGAAGTGAACCTTGGCGCAACCGCCATCGGCACACGCCTCAACACCCCGGACGGTTATCAACAGCTGGCGGTGCAGAAGCTGGCGGAAGTGAGCAACTTACCGGTCGTTCCGGCGGAAGATCTGATTGAAGCCACCTCGGACTGCGGGGCGTACGTCATGGTTCACAGCTCGCTGAAACGCCTGGCGGTGAAACTGTCCAAGATCTGTAACGACCTGCGCCTGCTCTCTTCCGGACCGCGCGCGGGCCTCAACGAAATTAACCTGCCTGAGCTGCAGGCTGGCTCTTCTATTATGCCGGCGAAGGTTAACCCGGTGGTGCCGGAGGTGGTCAACCAGGTCTGCTTTAAAGTGATCGGCAACGACACCACGGTGACCATGGCCTCAGAAGCCGGGCAGCTGCAGCTGAACGTGATGGAACCGGTGATCGGCCAGGCGATGTTCGAGTCTATCCACATTCTGACCAACGCCTGCTACAACCTGCTGGAGAAATGCGTCAACGGCATTACCGCCAACAAAGCGGTGTGCGAAGGTTACGTCTATAACTCCATCGGCATCGTCACCTACCTCAACCCGTTTATCGGCCACCACAATGGCGATATCGTCGGCAAGATCTGCGCCGAAACCGGGAAGAGCGTGCGGGAAGTGGTGCTGGAGCGTGGGCTGCTGACGGCGGCGGAGCTGGATGACATTTTCTCCGCGCAAAACCTGATGCATCCCGCTTATAAAGCGAAGCGTTATACCGATGAAAGCGAACAGTAATCTTTCCGGATAGTCATTCAAAGGCATGTCAGCGATGACATGCCTTTTTGCTTTTTAGTTTTACTAAAATACAACAATCCAATATCAACTTGTTAAAAAACAAGGAAGGCATATATGTTTGGTGCAGAACTGGTTATTGTCCTGCTGGCGATTTATCTCGGCGCCCGGCTCGGCGGCATCGGTATCGGCTTTGCCGGTGGCCTTGGCGTCCTTGTCCTGACGCTTATTTTTCAAATTAAACCGGGTGCGATCCCCTTCGACGTTATTGAAATCATTATGGCGGTGATTGCCGCTATCGCCGCCATGCAGGTCGCAGGCGGAATGGATTACCTGGTCAGCCTCGCCGAACGGATGCTGCGTCGCCACCCGAAATATATTACCTTCCTTGCCCCGCTGGTGACCTGGTTTATGACCGTACTCGCCGGCACCGGCCATACCGCCTTCTCCACGCTGCCGGTGATCACCGAAGTGGCCAAAGAGCAAGGCATCCGTCCGTCCCGTCCGCTGTCGATTGCGGTGGTGGCCTCCCAGATAGCGATCACCGCTTCGCCCATCTCCGCCGCGGTGGTGTTCTTTGCCGGGATCCTGGAGCCGCTGGGCGTTAGCTACCTGATGCTGCTGGCCATCTGTATTCCGGTCACCCTGCTGGCGGTGATGCTCACCGCTATCGTCTGCAATTTTCTCGGCTGCGAACTGAAAGACGACCCGGTTTACCAGGAGCGGCTGGCCAAGGGTGAGGTCAGACTGCGCGGCAGCCAGGTGTTTGAGCTGAAGCCGCACGCCAAACGTTCCGTTCTGCTGTTTCTGATCGGCATCGTAGCGGTGATGTTCTACGCCACGGCCATCAGCGATACCGTCGGTCTGATCAAAAACCCGGTACTACCGCGTAACGAGGCGATCGTGGTGTTTATGCTGACCATCGCCACGCTGATCAGCATCACCTGCAAAATCGACACCGGCGAAGTGCTCAACGCCAGCACCTTTAAGTCCGGCATGAGCGCCTGCGTCTGCGTACTCGGCGTCGCCTGGCTGGGGGATACCTTCGTTAAAGCGCATATCAGCGATATCCAGGCCGTGGCCGGCGACCTGCTGCATAACTACCCGTGGCTGCTGGCGGTGGTGCTGTTCTTTGCCGCCACGCTGCTCTACTCGCAGGCGGCCACCACCAAAGCGCTGATGCCCGCCGCGCTGATGCTGGGCGTGAGCCCTCTCACGGCCATCGCCTCGTTTGCCGCCGTCTCCGCCCTTTTCGTTCTGCCGACCTACCCCACCCTGCTGGCGGCGGTCGAAATGGATGACACCGGCTCCACCCGCATCGGTAAATACGTCTTCAACCACGCCTTCCTGATCCCCGGCGTCATCGCCATTACGCTGTGCGTGATCCTCGGGTTTATTTTTGGCGGCATCATGCTGTAAATCTCTTCAAATTCGGGCCAGATCCTGGCCCGTTTCGTTAATCCTCCCCACCTTGCGTGCTATAGTGCCTCTTTTCGCTGATACGAGGTTCATGATGACTACGCCTGATGCTGTTGTTGTGCTCTGTACCGCGCCGGATGAAGCGACCGCCCAGGATCTGGCGGCAAAAGCGCTGGCCGAAAAGCTGGCCGCCTGCGCCACGCTCCTGCCGGGCGCCACCTCGCTCTATTACTGGGAAGGGAAGCTGGAGCAGGAGTATGAAGTTCAGATGCTGTTCAAAACCGATCTTGCCCATCAGCAGGCGCTGCTGGACTGCCTGAAGTCTCACCACCCGTATCAAACCCCTGAACTGCTGGTTCTGCCCGTCACGTATGGAGACAACGATTACCTCTCATGGCTTACCGCATCTTTACGCTGATCCTGCTGCTGTGCAGCGCGTCAGCCACCGCCGGGTTATTCGACGCGCCGGGGCGCTCGAACTTCGTGCCTGCTGACCAGGCCTTCGCCTTTGACTTTCAGCAGCAACAGCATGACCTCAACCTGAGCTGGCAAATCAAGGATGGTTACTATCTTTATCGTCAACAGTTTACCTTCCGCGCCGCCGGGGCGACGATCGCCGAACCGGCGCTGCCGGCGGGCGAGTGGCATGAGGATGAGTTTTACGGCAAAAGCGAGATCTTTCGTCAGCGCCTGACCGTCCCGGTCACGGTGAAGCAGGCGGACAAAGACGCCACCCTCACCGTCACCTGGCAGGGCTGCGCCGATGCCGGATTCTGTTATCCGCCGGAGACCAAAGTGATCCCGCTGAGCGCCGTGCTGGCGGCTTCGGCAGATGGCCGGGCGACCACCATTGCCCCTGCGCCGCCGGCGAGCAGCCGTCCGGCGTTCAACCCGCCGCTGCCGGTTGAGCCGCGTCCGGCCCCGGAGATCGCCACTTCGCCTGCGCCTGCCTCAGCGCCGCCCGCTGACGCCCCCGCCCGCCTGCCTTTCACCGCCCTGTGGGCGCTGCTGATAGGCATTGGTATCGCCTTCACCCCCTGCGTGCTGCCGATGTATCCGCTGATTTCCGGCATCGTGCTGGGCGGCAAACAGCGGCTTTCCACCGCGCGCGCCCTGCTGCTGGCCTTTATTTATGTCCAGGGGATGGCCTTAACCTATACCGCGCTGGGGCTGGTGGTAGCCGCCGCCGGGCTGCAGTTCCAGGCGGCCCTGCAGCACCCGTATGTGCTGGTGGGTCTGTCGGCAGTGTTTATACTGCTGGCGCTCTCCATGTTCGGCCTGTTCACGCTACAGCTGCCCTCCACGCTGCAGACCCGACTGGCGCTGCTCAGCAATAAGCGCCAGGGCGGCTCGCCCGGCGGAGTCTTTGCGATGGGCGCTATTGCCGGGCTGATCTGCTCCCCCTGCACCACTGCGCCGCTGAGCGCCATCCTGTTATTTATCGCCCAGAGCGGTAATCTGTGGCTGGGCGGCGGCACGCTGTACCTCTACGCGCTGGGCATGGGCCTGCCGTTGATTCTCGTCACCGTGTTTGGCAACCGTCTGCTGCCGAAGAGCGGCCCGTGGATGAGCCATGTGAAGACCGCCTTCGGATTCGTGATCCTGGCTCTGCCCGTTTTCCTGCTGGAGCGCATCCTTGGCGATCAGTGGGGATTACGTCTGTGGTCAATGCTTGGCGTCGCCTTCTTCAGCTGGGCGTTTATCACCTCGCTGGGCGCGACCCGGTCGTGGATGCGGCTGGCGCAAATCATTCTTCTTGCCGCCGCGCTGGTCAGCGCCCGTCCGCTGCAGGACTGGGCGTTTGGTGCCCCGGCGCCCGAGCAGCAGGCGCATCTGGCCTTCACCCGCGTCAGCTCGGTAACCGAGCTTGATCGGGCGCTGGCGCAGGCAAAAGGCCAGCCGGTGATGCTCGATCTCTACGCCGACTGGTGTGTAGCCTGCAAAGAGTTTGAAAAATACACCTTTCGTTCACCTGACGTGCAGCAGGCGCTGAAAGGCGTCGTGTTATTACAGGTTGATGTGACAAAAAACAGTCCGCAAGACGCCGCGCTGCTGAAGCGCCTGCAGGTGCTCGGTCTGCCGACGATCCTGTTCTTCAACGCGCAGGGCCAGGAACAACCCGACCGGCGGGTCACCGGCTTTATGGATGCTGCGGCATTCAGCGCCCATTTGCGCGATTGGCAAGCGTGAGCGACACTTTAGGAGGAAAGATGGAGGAGAACACCGTGCTACGTGAAGACGTCCTGGCAGAAGCCATTAAAATTCTTGAAATTGAAGGTATCGCCAACACGTCGCTGGAGATGGTCGCTGAGCGCGTGTCCTGTCCGACGAGCGACCTGAAACGCTTCTGGCCCGATCGCGAAGCGCTGCTCTACGACGCGCTTCGCTATCTGAGCCACCAGGTGGATGCCTGGCGCCGTCAGCTGCTGCTGGACGACACCTTAAGCGCAGAGCAAAAGCTGCTGGCGCGCTATAGCGCGCTTACCACCTGCGTCAGCAACCAGCGCTACCCCGGCTGTTTATTTATCGCCGCCTGCACCTTCTATCCGGATGCCCAGCACCCGATCCACCAGCTGGCGGAACAGCAGAAGCAGGCTTCGCTGGCCTACACCCATGAGCTGCTGACCCAGCTGGAGGTGGATGATCCGGAAATGGTCGCCAAGCAGATGGAGCTGATTGTCGAGGGCTGTCTGAGCCGTCTGCTGATCAAGCGTAGCCAGACGGATGTCGATACGGCGCGGCGGCTGGCAGAAGATATTCTGCGCTTCGCCCAGTGCCGTATGGGCGGGGCCTTAACCTGATTCTGATATCCTAACCGCCACGTCGCGCCTATAATTTCCCCCTCACTGATTGCTGACAGGGATTGATATGCGCGCGTTCTTCTGGGCTGCCTGGCTGGGGCTGTGCTCCACACCTCTGCTGGCGGCGCCCCTGCAAGGTTTTTCCTTTGCGCAAAAAGACTGGGAGCTCGCCTGCGATAACACTGGCACCTGCCGGGCGGCAGGTTACGGCGTCCGCATGGGCGAGGTCAGCGTGCTGTTGACCCGCAACGCCGGCAGCGAACAGCACCTCACCGCTACGGCCACCTTCGCGCAGATCGAACACGATATCCCCGCCGACTCCACCGCCAGCCTGCTGATCGACGACCGGGACCTCGGCTCGCTGGATGCCGTGGATGACAGCCACTTCCGTCTGGACAGCGATCAGACCTCCGCCGTGCTGCAGGCCCTGGCGAACCAGCGCAAAATCGAATTCACGCTTAACGGCCAGCACCTGCCGCTTTCCAGCTCCGGCAGCCGCGAGGTGCTGAGTAAAATGGATGCGTTTCAGCGACGAACCGGCACCGCCGACGCGCTGCTGGATAAAGGCGACGCGGGCGACGATGCCATTTTGCCCGCTGCCCCCGCCCCGGAAATCATCGCCGCGCCGGTGATCCACAACGCGCAACCTGTACCGCTGAGCATGCTCCAGCGCCAGAGGCTGTTGCCCGCCCTGACGCCGCTGCTGAGCCAGCGCTGTGAAGACTGGCAGAACCCGGCCATTCCGGCGGCAGAGCGCCAGATCACCCTCACCGCGCTGGATAAAACCCATTCGCTGGCGCAGGCGCTCTGCTGGCGAGCGCCCTATAACGATGGCTATGCCCTGTGGCTGGTCGATAACGCCCAGTTGAGCAAACCGCGGCTGCTCACTACCGAGGCCTCCAGCTACGCCAACGGCACGCTGGTCTTCCTGCACAAAGAGCGGGGCATGGCCGACTGCGTAACCGGCGAGACGCGCGTCTGGGAGGGTAAAACCTTCGTTCCCAGCCTGAAGTACAGCACCGGTATGTGCCGGGAAATCACCCCGGGCGGCACCTGGATGCTGCCGACCTTTGTCAGCCAGGTGATCCCGAAGCAGCAGAAAGAAGCGGATAACCTGGCCCTGCGAACGCTGTACAACGGGGTGCTGAAAGCGCAAAAAAGCGATCCGGAACTGGCGCTGAACCGGGTCGCCGAGCAGTTTCCGTTAACCGGCCATATTACCGACTTCACGCTCACTTACGCCGATGACAGCCTGGTGACGACCAGCAAACCGTCCCCGGATATCAGCGATGACGAGTGGCAGGCGTTTCTGCGCTCCGCAATTAGCGCAGATTCAGAAAACGGTAAAGTCAGCTTTACGCTTATCGACCTCGACGGCGACGGCAAACGCGATCTGATCATCGACAGCTACGTGGGCGGCACCGGGCTCTTCAGCTACACCGGGGTGCTCCGGCGCGGCGATGATGATTTTGCCGCCGTCAACGATAGCGACAGTGATAACGGCGATGATTTCGATGCCGGGGTGCCCGGCGCCCTCTTTTCGATCAATGGCCGCGGGGCCAACCAATGGAACCACTGGGTCAAAATCAACGGCCAGGTGTATGCCCTGTGGTACAACGGCCAGTTTGGCGAAGATAATCTCTATCTGCTGCGCCCGTTCAGCACCGCCAGCCAGACGCCCGCGGTGACGGTTCGCTATCGCTATACGCTGAACAGCATCCGCTCCCCGGAGAAAGACCAACCGCTGACCCCCAGCCTGAGCGACAGCGATAAAGCGGATCTGCTGCGCTCGCTGGAGGTGATGCAGGGCAACCTGCTGAAAGACAAACCCGCCAGCGACAACGATGCGCCGATCTGCCCCATTCCGCCCGGCGCCTCCGCCGACGAGGCGGACAACTATTACAGCGGCGTTGCCGTTAACTATATCTATGAGACGGTGGCCTATATTCCGGTCTGGCTGAACGGAAAATGTTATATCGGCACCATTTTCAGCCATCATGGCGCCTATCGTCACGGCGTGGATGCGGAAATTACGCTGAGCTCGCCGCGGGAAGATGAAGAGGTCATTGGTGATTACCTGATCTCCGGGTTGCGCCACGTTATCTCCGTCACCAGCGGCTGGAAAAGTCGTGAAGGCGATAACGGCATGCAGTGATATTGAGTCAAAATGCGCCTTTGAACGCGGAATTGCCGCAAAGATAAGCAATCGACAAGTAATTTAAGAAATTTGGTTGACGGGGTGGGCGGATTACGGTTTAATGCGCCCCGTTGCCCGGATAGCTCAGTCGGTAGAGCAGGGGATTGAAAATCCCCGTGTCCTTGGTTCGATTCCGAGTCCGGGCACCACTTATTCAGAGAACCCAGCCTATGGCTGGGTTTTTGCTTTTCTACATCCGGACTCTTCATCGAACTGCGTTCGATTATTCGCCGCACAGCGGCTCACCCCTTCGGGGCCAGCGCGACACGCGCGCTGTTCAACGCCTGCGGCGTTAGTCCGAGTCCGGGCACCACTTATTCAGAGAACCCAGCCTATGGCTGGGTTTTTGCTTTTCTGCATCCGGACTCTTCATCGAACTCCACTCTATGATCCCCTGCCCGGCGGCGCTGCGCTTGCGCGGGCCTACGCTGTTTGAGCCTGCGGCAGGACCCGTAGGCCGGATAAGGCATTTATGCCGCCATCCGGCACAACCGCGGGCACGGCGTCTGATGTATATCGCCCGGCGGCGCTGCGCTTGTGCGGGCCTGCGCTGTTTGAGCCTGCGGGAGGACCCGTAGGCCGGATAAGGCATTGATGCCGCCATCCGGCATAACCGCGGGTACGGCGTCTGATGTATATCGCCCGGCGGCGCTGCGCTTGCGCGGTCCTGCGCTGTTTGAACCTGCGGGAGGACCCGTAGGCCGGATAAGGCATTTATGCCGCCATCCGGCACAACTGCGGGTACGGCGTCTGATGTATATCGCCCGGCGGCGCTGCGCTTGCGCGGTCCTGCGCTGTTTGAGCCTGCGGGAGGACCCGTAGGCCGGATAAGGCATTGATGCCGCCATCCGGCACAACCGCGGGTACGGCGTCTGATTTATATCACCCGGCGGCGCTGCGCTTGCGCGGGCCTGCGCTGTTTGAGCCTGCGGGAGGACCCGTAGGCCGGATAAGGCATTTATGCCGCCATCCGGCACAACCGCGGGTACGGCGTCTGATGTATATCGCCCGGCGACGCTGCGCTTGCGCGGGCCTGGGGGTCAATGAAACGTCTGCACAAACGCAGTGAAGAAAGGTATTACTCGGCGGCGGTTTTCCCTTTGCCGGGCAGCCTGAACGCTTCGCCATAGGGCTTCGCAATGCCCATGCGATACTGCGTCTCCTTTGCCGCCTGGTGGAGATCGGCGAACTCCTCTTTCGGCGCCGGCGGACGTTGCGCCTTTTTCAGACACTGATTGCGATGGTGGCGGATCCACTCTCGGTCCTCATCGTCCAGGCAACGCTGCATCACCTCAATCCATCTGGATGCTGCCCGACGGTAGAGCCCGCAGGCTTCTAACCGCTCCGCAATACTGTCCCTTATTCTCATCCACCTCGCTCCTCTGATGCTTTCACGATATCTCATGGTATTCCGACACGTGAGCCGGAATACCATGGTAAAGTTAATTTATGACAAAACTATTCCTCTGCGGCGCAAGGAATATAATCATTATAATAATCGCTGTGCATAGCAAACCGCCATGGCGGTAATTACTTCCAAAGAGCTCCGGAATTATATGCCGGGCGCCGCCCTGGATACCGACTGGTATCGACGGTTGTACCTATCAATATCTATTTAATTTATTACATTTCCATCGTCACATACCTTGCGATATCACCTATTCCCTGTACAACCACGCCTTATGGCGATCGACCGGACTGGTCCAGCAGTTTATTTTTGAAGATAAATAAGCAGGCTTCATTAAAATTATCTAACCCCAGACGCTCATAAAGCGCGGTCCGCTTGCGGTAAAGGCTTTTTAGCGAAGTATTCAGATTCACCGCCACCTCCTCCATTGTCATCCCCGCCCCAAGAAAACGCAGCATCAGCTGCTCTGTCATACTTAAGCGCAGATTGTCGAACCACTCTTTGGTCAGCCGCTTGCTCTTCATCTCCAGAAAAAGCCCAAATAAGGTCGCCATATCGGCGGGTGATAATGACATGTTTAAAAACGATTTCAGACTGAGTAAATGCTCTTCCCGATGGCGCATATCGAGGACAATACAGCATATTCGCTTTCTGGATTGTGCCGCCTCCATGACCAGATAATCGTAATGACAAAGCGGCGAACGGCTATCAACCAGCAGAGAGAGTTCATCAACCTCATTATCTAAAATCGCTTTTCCGCTAGAATCTAACTGAATGATATCAGGAAAGAAATTCTTAACTCCTTGAAAAAGATAGTGATCCTGGGTAACTAATATCATTGAATTTGCCACAAGTCTTCCCTTTAACATTTAATCAACAAATTCTCGTCAACCAGACGTTTTCCTTGCCCCTGGGGAACGCTCCGCATGGCGGTAAAAATAACGAGATCTGTGATTTATCATTAGCGCGGCATCTGAATCTGGCTGTGAAAAACCTCCCTGGGTGCGGACAGAAAATAAACGGATTAATTATAAATAAAAAAATCCCACAGAAAAGATGCTTTTTTTGCTATTGAGAATTTTTGTCAGAAATCATCTTAAATATCCATGAAAAACCTTTCTCCTCACTGCAATATAAGCCACCCAACAAAATTAAAACAAAATTTCAGCCAACTCCATTTTTTATTTATTTCAGTAAGTTAAAGGAACTCGCTTCAACATGGCGATTCGAATTAAACCATTTTTACAGATTTATCTTAAAACGCAGTTCGTCATTTAACCATATTTATCCGCTGCGGTATCGGGTATAAATTATCCATTCAATTATCCACAGGAGATATGTTTATTACTTTGCAATAAGTCATTCACCCGCAGTGCCAGTCAGCTAAATGGGACCATCCTCATCCTTTAACTCACCGTCAAAGGACGGTCGTGTTGTGCAATGGATTCTTGATGAACATATGGCAAATAGAAATGGAAAGATCACCTTATTCAAATACGTTATTGTTTAATCGCAACACGAAACTCTCGCTGTCAATCGGTGTGCTTTTGCTCTTCCCGACGCTGGTTCAGGGAGCGGACTCGCTCTATGACCAGCAGATCCTGCAAGCGCGTCAAGGCCAGTACGCCCCCTTTCTCTCATATCTTCAGCAATACCAGCTGCGGCATGCCTTAACCCCTTCTCAGGTTGCAGACTGGCTGCAGGTAGCCCTCTGGGCCGGCCAGGACGACGAGGTGGTGAAAGTCTGGCGACGCTATCAGGTCTATATGCCGCTTCCCGCACGGGGCACCGCCGCCGCGGCGCAGGCGATGCGCAACCAGAAACAGTGGCAAGCCTCGCTCCTCCTCTGGCAGCAGGCTCTCAGCCAGGCCCCCGACAGTGACGACTATCGTATCGGCTATATCAAGACGCTGGCCGATGCCCGCAAGGACGGCGAGGCGCTCAGAGAAGCGCGTCGCCTGGTGGCGGAGCAGGCGAGCATTGCCCACCTGCAGACCCTCTCTTATGTCTACCTGCGGCTTGGCAAGAGCTGGGACCAGCTGCTGGTGGATACGCAGATCCTCGATCGCGAACCGCAGAACAAAGCCGCGCTGGCGAGCCTGATGGCGACCCTGACCCGCAACCGGATCGACTCCCCCGCCCTCGGCCTCGCGAATAACGTCGAACTGACGCCCGCGGAAAAGCGCAACCTGCAGCTGAACGCCGCCGCCGAACTGGTGCGCCTTGCCGATACACCTTCCCGTGAAGAAAAGGCGCGTTACGCGCTGGCCCGCACGGCGCTGGCGCAATACGACGCGATGATCGCCGCCTGGCGTCCCGACCCGCAGGCCGCCCCGGACATCACCCGGGCGCGCATTGACCGTCTGGGCGCGCTGTACGCCAACGCAGACTACGCGCAGGTTATCCGCGAATACCAAAGCCTGATGGCGCAGCAGCAGGCGGTTCCCGACTGGGCCATCGGCTGGGTTATCTCCTCTTATATCGCGCTTAAGCAGATTGAGCCTGCGTTGACGCTTATTCATCAGCATCCCTCGTGGCTGACGAGCCAACAGAATGAAGAACATGAGCTTTTCTTCGCCCTGCTGGACACCGCTCAGTACCCGGCGGCGCAACGGTATGTCGCCCGACTCAGCCGGAATGCGCCCTATATCCGTCATCTCTACGGCTCGCCGACACCCCAGCCGAACGACGACTGGCTCACCGCGCAGTCGCTTAACGTGCACTATCTCTCCGCCACCAACGCCCTGCCGCAGGCCGAAGCCCGCATGCAGCGCCTGGCGGCGACGGCCCCCGGCAACCAGGGGCTGCAGATCGACTATGCCGCCCTGCTGCAGGACAGAGGGCTGCCGCGGGCAGCCGAACGCCAGCTGAAAGCGGCGGAAGCCCTGGAGCCCGCCAGCCTGCAGCTGGAGCGCCAACAGGCCTGGGTCGCCCTCGATCTGCAGGAGTGGCGGCAGATGGATCTGCTGACCGACGACGTTATCGCCCGTTCGCCACGGGATCTGAATACCCAGCGCCTGGCCAGAGCCCGCGACATCCATTATTTCTCCGAGCTGCGCCTGAGCGTCGGCAAAGGGCTGCATTCCGACAACCCGGTGAGCGGTACCCACGACCTCAGTTTTGAGACGGCGATCTACAGCCCACCGATAGCCGACAGCTGGCGATTGTTCGGCGGCCACCGCTTTGCCCAAGGCAATTTTGAAGAGGGGAAAGGCAGCCGTCGCCAGCTGTTCGCCGGTATTGAATGGCGTCCGCGCGACGCCTGGGGAGAACTTGAACTCTCCAGCGTCAATTTTCACGGCGAGAATAAGCCCGGCGTCCGCCTTTCCGCCGCACACGACGTCAACGATCGCTGGCAGCTGGGCGGCGAGCTGGAGCGGATTTCGCAGCAGACGCCGCTGCGCGCATTACGCAACGGCGTCAGCGCCAACCGCGGCGAAGGCTGGCTGCGCTGGTATCAAAACGAGCGCCGGGAGTACCGCGTCAGCGTGGCCGCCAGCCGCTTTACCGACCACAACCGTCGTCAGGAGTACACCCTCTCCGGTAAAGAGCGCCTCTGGCAGACCCCGTGGCTAACGCTGGATCTGCAGCCCGGTCTGTCGGCCAGCGCCAATAGCCGCACCGACACCGCGTATTACAGTCCGGCCCGCGACCTCGCGGCCACCGCGGCGCTGGCGGTCGATCACACGCTTTACCAGCGGTATGACACCGTCTGGAGTCAGCAGCTGCTCGCCGGCGGCGGCAGCTACTGGCAAAAAAATCACGCCGCCGGCGCGATAACGACGCTGGGCTACGGGCAGCGTCTGCGCTGGAACAACCTCGTCGACGCCGGGGTGATGCTGAACTGGGACAAACGCCCCTACGACGGTAAACGTGAAAACAACCTCGCTATCACTGTTGATGCAAACATACGGTTTTAAGGATGACCATGCTGAACACGACCCTGCGCAACGGCCTGATGCTTCTCGGCTGGCTGTGCCTTATCTTCAGCGTGCGTGCTGAGGAGGTCCCCTTCCTCGCCCCGCAGCAACGACCCCAGCTGGAGGCCAATAACCCCTGGCCGGCGGATCGCTTTCTGGTGCTGGCCTATCATGACGTCGAAGACGACGCCGCCGACCAGCGTTACCTTTCGGTGCGTACCAGCGCGCTTAATGAGCAGATCGCCTGGCTGCTGCATCACGGCTACCATGCCGTGAGCGTTCAGGACATTCTGGACGCGCATCATGGCCTTAAGCCGCTGCCGCCTAAGGCTTTTCTTCTCAGCTTCGACGATGGCTATAGCAGTTTTTATACTCGCGTCTGGCCGCTGCTTAAAGCCTGGAACGTTCCGGCGCTGTGGGCGCCGGTGGGCAGCTGGGTGGACACCCCCGCCAACCAGCCCGTTAATTTTGGCGGCCTGATGACGCCGCGCGATCGCTTCGCCACCTGGGAGATGGTGCGCGAGCTTAGTCGCTCGCCGCTGGTGGAGATCGGCGCGCACACCTGGGCCTCGCACTACGGCCTGCCGGCCAATCCGCAGGGCAGCCGCGAGCCCGCCGCCGCTAACCGCGGCTGGGATAAAACCACCGGCCGCTATGAAAGCGACGCGCAGTTTACCCGGCGAATGGCCGATGACGTGCAGAAAGTGACGGCGAAAATCCACGACGTCGCCGGGAAAGCGCCGCGCGCCTGGGTGTGGCCCTACGGCGCCGCCAGCGGCAGCACCCTGGCCATCGCCAAACAGCAGGGGTATCAGCTGGCGTTTACGCTGAACGACGGCCTGGGCAACGTGAAGGATCTGGATAATATTCCGCGCATGCTGATCGCCGGTAACCCGTCGATTAAGGCCTTTGCCAACGCAGTGGCGCAGATTCAGGAAGCCGATCCTGTTCGGGTGATGCATGTGGATCTGGACTATGTCTATGACCCCAATCCCGTCCAGCAGGCAAAGAATATCGATAAGCTGGTGCAGCGCGTCTATGACATGAAAATCAGCCACGTCTTTCTGCAGGCCTTCTCCGACCCGCAGGGTGACGGCACGGTCAAGTCGCTCTATTTCCCCAACCGCTGGCTGCCGATGCGCGCCGACCTGTTTAACTTCGTCTCCTGGCAGCTGCAGACCCGCGGCGGGGTGAAGGTTTATGCCTGGATGCCGGTGCTGGCCTTCGATCTCTCGTCCGCTCTGCCGCGCGTTCAGCGCTGGGATCCGCAAACCGGGAAGGCGTTACTTGCCCGTCAGCCCTATGTCCGCCTGTCACCCTGGGATCCCCGGGTTCGCCAGCAGATCACCGACATCTATGAGGATCTGGCCCGACACTCCAGCTTCAGCGGGATTCTGTTCCACGACGACGCCGTGCTGACCGATTTTGAAGACGTGAGCCCGGAGGCGGTCGCCGCCTGGCGGCAGAGTGGCCTGGCGCACGATGCCGGCCCGGTGCCCCAAAGTCCGCAAGAGCGCCAGGCATGGATGCGTTTCAAAAGCCAAACCCTGACCCGCTTCACTCTGCAGCTGCGCCAGTCGGTACAGGCCATCCGCGGCCCGCAGGTAAAAACGGCGCGTAATCTCTTCGCCCTGACGATCCTTGAGCCGCAGAGCGAAGCCTGGTTTGCGCAAAATCTGGATGACTTCCTTGCCGCCTATGACTGGACGGTCCCCATGGCGATGCCGCTGATGGAGTCCGTGCCGATTGACGCCAGCCAGGCCTGGCTGACGCGGCTGGTGCAGGCCGTCGCCCGCCGCCCGGGCGCGCTGAAGAAAACCATCTTTGAGCTACAGGCCAGAGACTGGAACCGACGCCAACACAACGCCATTCCCGACCAACAGCTGGCGGACTGGATGCATTTGCTGCGGCTAAACGGCGTCAAAAATTACGGCTACTACCCAGACGATTTCATTAACAATCAGCCAGATATCTCCCGTATCAGACCGCAATTTTCTTCCTGGTGGTACCCTGACCATGACTGATCGCATTATCGCATTGTGCATTTTATGCCTCGTTTTCGGGCTGCCGTTAGGCGTCGCAGCGGCGTTTACCGGCGAGCTTATCCTCGACTTTGTCTTTTTCTGGCCGCTGTTTATGTCGGTGCTATGGATCACCGGGGGTCTGTACTTCTGGTTCCAGCTGGAGCGCCACTGGCCGTGGGGAGAGGATACCCCGCCGCCGTCGCTACCGGGCAATCCGCTGATCTCGATCCTGATCCCCTGCTTTAACGAGGAGAAAAACGCCCGGGAGACCATCAGCGCGGCGCTGGCCCAGCGTTACGCCAACCTCGAAGTGATCGCGATTAACGACGGCTCTTCGGACAACACCGCCCAAGTGCTGCAGCAATTGGCGCAGGAGGAGCCAAGGCTGCGGGTGATCCACCTGGCCGCCAACCAGGGAAAAGCGGTGGCGCTCAAAGCGGGCGCCGCCGCCGCGCGCGGCGATCTGCTGGTCTGCATCGATGGCGACGCCCTGCTGGACCGGGATACCGCGGCCTGGCTGGTCGCCCCGCTGATCCACTACCCGCACGTCGGGGCGGTCACCGGCAATCCGCGGATCCGCACCCGATCCACGCTGATCGGCCGCATTCAGGTAGGGGAGTTCTCGTCGATCATTGGCCTTATCAAGCGGACGCAGCGGATCTATGGCCGGGTCTTTACTGCCTCCGGCGTGATCGCCGCCTTCCGGCGTCAGGCTCTGGCGGACGTCGGCTACTGGAGCCCGGATATGATCACTGAAGATATTGATATCAGCTGGAAGCTTCAGCTCCGCCACTGGGACATCTTTTTCGAGCCGCGGGCGCTGTGCTGGATCCTGATGCCTGAGACCCTCAAAGGGTTATGGAAGCAGCGTCTGCGCTGGGCCCAGGGCGGGGCCGAAGTCTTTCTGGTCAACCTGCGCCGCCTGTTTCACTGGCAGCATCATCGGATGTGGCCGCTGTTTCTGGAGTATGCCTGCTCCACGCTGTGGGCCTTTGCCTACGCAGTCACCATCCTGCTGTTTATCCTCAGCCGCCTGATGCCATTGCCGGACAACCTGACAGTGCACAGCCTGTTTCCGCCTGAGTTCACCGGCATGCTGCTCGGCCTGATGTGCCTGCTGCAGTTCGTCGCCAGCCTGTATATCGAACGGCGCTATGAGAAAAAGGTCGCCAAATCCCTGTTCTGGGTGATCTGGTTCCCGATGGTTTACTGGATGATCGGCCTGCTGACCACGCTGGTCGCTTTTCCGAAAGTGATGTTGAAACGTCAACGTTCCCGCGCGCGCTGGGTGAGCCCGGACCGGGGAAAAGGAAGCCTGCGATGAATGAAAATACGCTCATCTTAACCGAACACCGCGTGCTGCCCCGGCTGGTGGACGCCGGCTTAACGCTGCTGGCCTGGCTCGGTTTTCTGTTCTTTCTCTACGCCAATTTGCTGATGCAGTTCATCGCGCCGCCCTCCCCGCGCTGGTCATCGTTGATGGACTCCCTGAATACGGCGCTGGTGTATTTATTGATTGCCGCGCTGAACGGCTGGTTGCTGATCCTCTGGTACCACTATAACCGACGCCGCGCCCATACCCGGCGTCACACCGCGGTGCTTACCCTGCGAGATGAGGAGCTGGCCAGCAGCTTTAACGTCGCCCCACAGATCATCTCCGAAATGAGTCGCTATAATTTGCTGACCGTTTACCACGATCACATTGGCCAGATTATTGATTTAAAAAGCCACGCGCTGCCGCCGCCCGAGGAGAGGGATCAGGAATGATAGCAGGGCCGCCCCCGGCGGCCCTGACTGGGTAACGACGCCGCCGATCAGCCGCCGGCCTTTTTAATGGCGGCTTCGAGCGAGGCTTTATCCGCCAGCCCCGGGAAGACGGTGATGCTGGCTTCCGTGGCGCCAGTAGTCGGCATCACGATCACGCCCGGCGTGCCGCTGAGACCAATCTCCTGGGCCAGGTCGTTAATGCTCTGCAGCACCGGTTCGACGTCGGTGGCCTTCTTCGCATCAAAGCCGGCTTTCTTCGCCTGCTGCTGGATATCCGCCGTCGTCAGCTTGCCTTCGTTATGTCCGGTGGCGTAGATCCCGTTATGGTAGGCCAGATAGGCATCCGCCCCTTTCTGCTGATAGATCTGCAGGCCGGTTTTCGCTGCTTCCAGCGAGCTTTCCCAGCGGCCGCCGAAGATAGGCCACTCTTTAAAAGCGAAGCGGGTCTGCGGATGCGCTTTAATTACCTGCTCCATCACCGGCGCCAGCCGGCTGCAGTAGACGCACTGGTAGTCAAAGAACTCAATCACCGTGACTTTGCCGTTGGCCGGGCCGTAGGTCGGGGTATTTTTATCCTGGGTCAGCAAGGCGGCATTCTTCAGCACCGCCTGGGTGGCCGCGCTGGCCTGCTGCTCAGCCTGAATTTGCTGCAGTTTCTGGCTTGCCTGCAGGAGAACTTCCGGGTGGGCGACCAGGTAATCGGCGGCGATTTTGCCGATTTGCGCCTCCTGTTCCGCGGTGAAAGTCGCCGGCGCGTCAGCGGCAGAAGCCATCGCCGGCAGTAAGACAGCGCTCAGCAGGGCGACAGAGAGGTATTTCTTGTGGCCAGACATAGTGGGGATCCTTGCGATAAGTGAACAGCAGGTGAGTCTGTATGACAAAATATCACCCTTTTTCGCCGAAGCCTTGCCCGACGACGCGTTGATTCGTAACTTTATTTTTCAGGCTCAGGTTTCCCGCGCGACGGCGCGGACCGGCGCCAGTGGTCAACGCTCCCCGGGCGGAGCCCCCGGCGCAACGGCTTTTCGTGGTATTTATTTCAGGTGGTTTCTCTCGATATGTATGCGTTTCTTCAACAATGGGACATGGCGGTGATTATGCTGCAGATTGTCGCCATCGACTTACTGCTGGGCGGCGACAACGCCGTGGTGATCGCCATGGCCTGTCGCAAACTGCCGCCACAAAAACGCACCAAAGCGATCGTCATCGGCACCGTAGGCGCCATCCTGGCGCGCATCCTGCTGCTGGCGATCGCCCTGTATCTCCTGTCGCTGCCGTGGCTGAAAATAGTCGGCGCGCTGCTCCTGCTGTGGATTGGCATCAGGCTGGTCAGTAATGAGGAGGACGAGAGCGAGGTTGCCAGCTCCGGCAGCCTGTGGCGCACCGCAGTCACCATCACCGTCGCCGATGTGATCATGTCGCTGGATAACGTGCTGGCGGTGGCCGCCGCAGGCAAAGGGCACATTGCGCTGGTCGCCCTCGGCGTGGCGATCAGCATTCCGGTTATCGTCGCCGGCAGCAAGCTGGTGCTGGCCCTGCTCACTCGCTTTCCCGCGGTGGTGCTGCTGGGCGGGATGCTCATCGGTTGGATTGCCGGGTCAATGCTGGTCAGCGACCCTACCCTTCGCCAGCTGTTTCCCACCGCCGGCGACGGCATTGCGCGCCTGGCCGGCGCCATCGGCGCGCTGCTGGTGCTGTTCGCAGGCTGGCGCCGTCGTCCGCGGCCGCAGGTGAAAGACTAGCCGCGCCCGCGACGCCGTTGACCCCGACGGCGTCAAGTTTCCGCCACTTTTCTTCCCCTTCAGGGCGCATTTGCCCTACGCTTTATACAGACGCCTGATCCAGGGAATATGTAACCACCGCACTGAGCATAGATGAGATAACAGCATGGAATTGAAGGATTATTATGCCATTCTCGGGGTGCAACCAACCGACGATCTGAAAACCATCAAGACCGCCTACCGCCGCCTGGCGCGCAAGTACCACCCCGACGTCAGTAAAGAAAACGATGCCGAAGCCAAATTTAAGGATCTCGCCGAAGCCTGGGAAGTCCTGAAAGATGAGCAACGGCGCGCGGAATACGATCAGCTCTGGCAGCATCGCAACGATCCCGGGTTCGGTCGCCAGCAGCAGACCCACGAGCAGAGCTACAGCCAGCAGGATTTCGACGACATCTTTTCCTCCATGTTTGGCCAGCAGGCGCATCAGCGTCGCCGTCAGCACGCGTCGCGCGGCCACGACCTGGAGATCGAGGTCGCGGTGTTCCTTGAAGAGACGCTGGCTGAGCAGACCCGCACCATCAGCTATAACCTGCCGGTGTATAACGTGTTCGGCATGATCGAAAGCGAGACGCCGAAAACGCTGAATGTGAAGATCCCCGCCGGGGTGGCCGATGGACAGCGCATCCGCCTGAAAGGCCAGGGGACGCCGGGCGAAAACGGCGGGCCGAACGGCGATCTGTGGCTGGTGATCCACATCGCCCCGCACCCGCTGTTCGACATCGTGGGACATAACCTGGAGATCGTCCTGCCGCTGGCGCCGTGGGAGGCCGCGCTGGGCGCCAAAGTCACGGTGCCCACCCTGAAAGAGAGCATTCTGCTGACGGTGCCGCCGGGTAGCCAGGCAGGGCAGCGCCTGCGTATCAAGGGCAAAGGGCTGGTGAGCAAAACCCACACCGGCGATTTGTTCGCCGTTATTAAAATTGTGATGCCGCCAAAACCAGATGAAAAAGCGCGTGAGCTCTGGCAACAGCTGGCCACCGCCGAAGCCAGCTTCGATCCGCGTAAAACATGGGGGAAAGCCTGATGGCTACAGTAACAGTGACGTTTACCATTACCGAATTGTGCCTGCGTACCGGGGTGTCGGAAGAGGAGCTGACGGAGATTGTCGGCTTAGGCATGATTGAACCGCACCAGCCGCAGGCGGACGCCTGGCTGTTCGACGACAGCGCGGTGACGATCGTCCATCGCGCGGTGCGCCTGCGTAACGAGCTGGAGCTGGACTGGCCGGGGATTGCGGTGGCGCTGACGCTGCTGGATGAGAACGCGCGGCTGACCCGCGAAAATCGCCTGCTGCAGCAGCGCCTGGCCCGCTTTCTCGCCCACGGATAGGGGCGACATCCCGGGTGGCGGCGTTCCGCCTTCGTGCCGGATGGCGGCTACGCCTGACCCGGCCTACAAACTAAGCACAGCGCAAGCCGGGGAATTTCCCGGGTCGCGGCGTTCCGCCTTACCCGGGCTACCGGACCAGGCTCACTCATTGCATTGGTTCTGTAGGCCCGCGCAAGCGCAGCGCCGCCGGGCATGGCCACAGCCAGGGAGCCGCCTGTATGCCGGGTGGCGGCTACGCCTGACCCGGCCTACAAACTAAGCACAGCGCAAGCCGGGGAATTTCCCAGGTCGCGGCGTTCCGCCTTACCCGGGCTACCGGACAGTGTAAACAGTAGCCCGGCTAAGCGCAGCGCAAGCCGGGGAGTTTCCCGGATAGCGTAAACCGCGAATAGCGCTTAGTCCGGCAGCGAACCGGCGAGGTTGCGCGCCGAAACGCTCTCGCTGACCGGCGCGGGCGGCTCCGGCGCCTTAGCCGGGGCGGCCGCTGGCGCGGCTGTCGGGGCGGAAGAGGCCGGCTGGATCTCAAGGAACGAGGCCAGCATCTTGCGCAGCGTTTCCGGTTTAGTGTCTTCCGCCAGCAGCGCCGCCAGCATCGACGGTAAGCGGCTATCGACTTCCCCTAACGCCAGCCCCGCCAGCAGCGCCGTGCGCGACATATCGCCACGGTCGCCGCGATGGTGGGCCTCAATTTTTGCGTCCGCAAAGCGCTCGCTGGCGCTGATATCCGGGCGCAGGTAAATCAGCACTTTTCTGCGTTCCAGAGTCATAGACGCTCCTTAGCCAATAATTTTCAGACCACGCACCAGGGCGAACTGCGGCTCTTCAGCCACCACGAAACGGTCCTCACGCAGGCCCATACGTTCACGAATGGCATCGGCAACCAGCGGCGCGCCGCCGCCAATCACGATGGCATGCGAGTAGCCTTTAAAGCTATCGATAGCCGTCAGGACGCGGGTGGTCAGACGTTCGATGCTGTTAGTGATCACCTTTTTCACCTCAGAAACCGCATCCGGATCGTTGATGTTATCGGTCAGGTACGCTTCGTCATGGCGATTGATAATGATCTGGTCGACGTTATAGCTTGAGGTATCGGTGTTAGCCCGCGCCAGCGCCAGCTTAACGGCGTCGGTCACCAGCGATACGCCCAGCTTCGGGTCGCCGTAAATGCGCGAAACCGAGGTCATCTGCCCGGCGACCATCGAGATATCGAGCGTGGTGCCGCCGAGGTCGATAATCAACACCGAATGGGAGGGCTTGAGTTCATCGCACAGGCTAATGCCCGCCGGAATCGATTCCGGGCGCACGGTGACTTTGGTGATGTTAAACACCACGCCTTTATTCAGCTTAACTTCGCGCAGCAGGCTCTTTTTCTTACGCTCAATGTTATCGAGGCGATATTGCGCATCCTCGTCATAAAATTCAGTCAGCGGCAGCGTCACAACTATTTCGACGTCCTGTGGCTCAAGACCGCTGGTCAGCAGCGCGTGATGGACAGCGATGGAGTTCAACGGGCTGTACTGCCAGTCAATATTATTGGTCGGGAGCGCATCGGGAGTGATCAGGTCGAATGAGTACTTTTCATCATCCACGGTGTAGTTAAAGGGCTTCCCGGAACCGAAGGTGGCAGACCAGCCGCGTTTAAAACTATTGGGGCTGATATGGGTGAAAGTTTCGCCATCTTGCTCCCACAGCATTTTGATATTGGTTGAACCATCATCGATAAAAATGCGCATCGCATTGCTCCATCACTGAGACAAATAAGAGAAAAATGTAACACCCAAAAAGAGTAGCAAGAGTTAAAAAGCAGCGCAAGAGCACGAAAAAGAGACAATTCTGAGTTTTAATTGAGAACAATTAGAGCAAATAACAACTTCACGAACCTAGATAGAGAATATTTTGAGACAAATTAGAGAAATGCCTTTTCTCTTTTCGTCCGCTTTCAACGCTCATTTTTGTCCAAAAAAGAGAGCATCCCTCCCCTCTTTCGTCAGCTGTTTTCGAACGCTTTTTACACCTGGTTGGGTACCACAATGGGCCGTTCCGGCTCAGCCACATTTTCCGGTACCCGGCGATATTTATCCAGCAGGTGAATCTGAATGCGACGCAGCATATCGCCGTTGAGCTTGTAATAGCGGAAATAGAGAAACAGCGTCAGGGCAAAAAAGAGCGTCGGCAGCGCAATCATAATCGCCTGCATCCCCAGCAGCGTCTGGGACGACTGGGCCACATTCGGCACATAACCGATGATACCGAGCACGATGGCGATAAACCAGGCCGCGAACGCCGAGCCCGCTTTCACCACCAGCGTCTGCACCGAATAGGCGATACTTTCGCAGCGGATGTTCATCGTATATTCGCCGTAGTCGACGGTATCGGCCACCATAATAACCTGCAGCACCCAGAACAGCGCGGTGCCGATATTCAACAGCACGCCGGCCAGCGAAATCAGCGCGACGTTGTAGACCCCGCTCAGCGCCATCAGCAACAGCACGCCGCAGCCCAGCACCGGCATGATCGAAGCGCCCGCCCACAGAATGCGCCGCGACAGCCCTTTCACCAGCCGCGGAAACAGCACCAACGTCAGCAGATTCGCCGCGCCGGCGTAGGACATGTAATACGGGAACATCTCCGCGCTGCCAATCACGTAGGTAAAGTAGTAAATCGCAAAGCCAGCAATAATATTCGCCGCCGTGTTATAGGCCAGCGCCATGCCCAACAGGCAGGCCAGCTGATCGTTTTTATAGATCAGCGCCACCATCTGGCGCAGTGAAAGATGGCTGGCATCCTCGCTCACGCCGCTATCCGAGGAGTAAACCTCGTGGACGTTACGCAGCGTGACGAGGGTGGAAACCACGAAGAAGGCGATCAACACCAGGGTGAACATCTGGAAACCGAAACCGCGGTCGGCGCCGCCCACGGCGCTGACAAACGGCAGCGTGACGCCGGCAGTGACGAATCCCGCCAGGCTGGCGAAAAAGCGTGGATACGGCACCAGCTGTTCACGTTCGCGTTTATCGAGGGTAATGGTCGGCACCAGCGACCAGAACGGCACATCCATGATGGTGTAGGTGAACCCCCACAGCAGGTAGGTCAGCCACACCCATGCCAGCAGCGCCCCGCCGGAGAAGTGATGGGCGCTGAACAGCATATACAGCACCACCGAGTTGGTTATCGTGCCAATCAGGATCCACGGTTTGAATTTCCCCCATCGCGATCGCGTACAGTTGACGATCCAACCCATGATCGGATCGGCTATCGCATCGAGGATCCGCGCCACCAGAAACAAGGTGCCGACCACCCCAACCGACAGTCCAACAATATCGGTGTAGTAATACATCAGGTACATGTAGACGATACCGATAGCGAAATCTTTACCAAAGGCACCAAATCCGTAGCTGAGCTTTGTTGTCATTGAAATACTCATAGGGTACAGGTCGCTGTCGCCAGCGCCTCCTTCAGTGTTTGATAGAGCATGCAGGACGCCGCCGGGTCGTTGCCCCCGGCGGCATGAGAAGATTAACGATGCAGCCAGGACGGCAGCCAGTCGCCGTGGCTGGCGATCAGATCGTCCACCAGCGCGTAGATCTCTTCGATCCCCAGCACCGCGGCGGTGTGCGGATCCATCATCGTGGCGTAATAGACGTAATCGCGATTTTCGGTGAGGATCGCCTCCGTGAGCAGCGTCTGCACGTTGATGTTGGTCTGCATCAGCGCCGCCAGATGCGCCGGCAGCGCGCCCACTTTGGTCGGCTGAATGCCGTTGGCGTCCACCAGGCAAGCCACTTCCACGCAGCAGCCCTGCGGCAGGTTGTCGATAAGGCCGTCATTGCGCACGTTGCCATACACCACGCTTGGCTCGCCGGTCCAGATGGCGTTCATGATGGTGCTGGCATACTCACGGGATGGCTTCACCTCGATGCGCTCGCCGCGCTGATAGCTCTCCAGCTCCTGATGCCAGTTGGCCAGTTGCTCGACGCAGCGTTTCGGGTATTCATCCAGCGGCACTTTATAGCGGGCGATAAGGTCCTCGCGGCCCGGCTTGATAAACCATGGCGTGTATTCGGCAAAATGCTCCGATGACTCGGTCACAAAGTAGCCGAGCTTTTTGAACATCTCATAGCGGACGATGTTTTCGCAGCGCGGGTTACCGTGCAGGTTAGGCTTCGGCGCGCGCCCATCGGCGTAGGCCTGCAGCAGGTCGGGATAGAGGCTGACATAGCTGCCGTCGGCGAGCTTTTTCTCCAGCGAGAGATAGAACGCCATATGGTTAATCCCGGCGCAGCGGTAGCGTAAATCCGCCGGGTTGAGGTCAAGATCGCGCGCCAGTTCTTCCGCCGTTCCCTGCACCGAGTGGCACAGGCCAACCTGTTTAATATGCGGGTAGCGGGCGTACATGGCCCAGGTGTTCATCGCCATTGGGTTGACGTAGTTAAGCAGGGTGGCGTCCGGGCAGACCTCGGTCATGTCGTCGCAGATAGCCCACAGGTGAGGTATGGTGCGCAGGGCGCGCATAATACCCCCCGGACCCAGCGTATCGGCGATGGTCTGCTCCAGGCCATGGCGTTTACAGACCTCAAAATCGGTGACGGTACAGGGCTCATAGCCGCCAATCTGGAAGGCGACCACAACGAAATCAGCGCCCTGCAGGGCGGTTTTGCGATCGCGATGGCAGCTGATTTCGCCCTTCGCGCCGACGGAATCCATCAGCTTGCGCACCACGGTATGCGACTCTTCCAGCCGGGTGTCATCGATATCCATCAGCGCGACATGCGCCGATTTCAGCGCCGGGCGCTGGAAAACATCACCGAGAATATTTTTAACGAACACCGTCGAACCGGCGCCGATAAAGGTAATTTTTGGGGCGGTCATTACGCTCTCTCCATCTGGTCATTGAACCCTTGCAGAGTGGCACGCCGTTCAGCGTTGCGCTGCCCTGTTCCCACCGGAGCATTCCCGAAAGCTCAGATCGGCCATTAAGCGCCACAAAATCTGAGTTTTCGGGAACAGATTGCGCAAAAAGGAGAGAAAATGGGCCGATTCTTCCGCTAAGCTGTCGTCAGTTCTGGCGAAAAATGCAGCCACTCTGACAATTCAGGAATACGCTAACGATGGAATACCGCTTCACCTCCCTGCCCCCCGATCCCTTTATGTGCAGCAGCGATGAAAAGCAGAGCCGCAGCCCGCTGGCGCTCTACTCTGAGTATCAGCGTATGGATATCGAGCTGCGCCGGCCGCACGCCATGCCTACCAGCCACTGGCATGGCCAGGTGGAGGTCAACGTGCCGTTCGATGGCGACGTGGAATATGTGATTAATAACGAAGTAGTGCGCATAGAGAAAGGCTATATCACCCTGTTCTGGGCCTGTACGCCGCATCAGTTGACCCGCCCGGGGGATTGCCAGCAGATGGCGATCTTTAACCTGCCGATGCATCTGTTTCTCTCATGGCCGCTGGACCGGGAGCTGATCAACCACGTCACTCACGGGATGGTGATTAAATCCCTCGCCGCCCAGCAGCTGAGCGCCTTCGAGGTGCGCCGCTGGCAGCAGGAGCTGAACCACGACAATGAACAGATTCGCCAGCTGGCGATCGATGAAATCGCCCTGATGCTGAAGCGGCTGAGCCTCGCCGGCTGGCAGCCGATTCTGGTCAACAAAACCTCGCGCACCCATAAGAACAGCGTCTCGCGCCATGCGCAGTTTTATGTCAGCCAGATGCTGGAGTTTATCGCCGCCCACTACGACCAGGCGCTGACCGTCAATGCCGTCGCCGAGCACGTTAAGCTCAACCCGAACTATGCGATGGGGGTATTCCAGCGAGTGATGCAGCAAACCATGAAGCAGTACATTACCGCCATGCGCATCAATCACGTGCGGGCGCTGCTGAGCGATACCGACAAGACCATCCTGGATATCGCCCTCACCGCCGGTTTCCGCTCCAGCAGCCGCTTCTACAGCACCTTTACCCGCTACGTGGGGATGCCGCCGCAGCAGTACCGTAAACTTAGCCAACAGCGTCGTCACGGTCTGGCCTTGCCGGAGGCATAAAAAATGCCGCCGGGGTTTCCCCAGGCGGCATGATTAGCAGTGAAAACAGTTAGTCGTTGATACGCGGATGCTGCTGCACCAGACGCGACCGTTTTGCCTGCAGATCGGCGATCTCCTGATCGATATCTTCGATTTTTTGCTCGATATTATCGTAGTGCTCGCCAAGGATTTCTTTCGCTTCCTGAATATCCGACGCCGCCGGGGTCGCCCCTTTCAGCGGACGGTTAGCCGTCTCTTTCATCGACAGGCCCGTCGCCATACCCACCACCGCGATTACCATCAGGTAGTATGCTGGCATCATCAGGTTCTGAGTGGTCTCCACCAGCCACGCCGCCAGGGTTGGCGTCAGACCGGCAATCAGCACCGAGATGTTAAAGGCGCTGGCCAGGGCGCTGAAGCGGATGTGCGTCGGGAACATCGCCGGCAGCGAGGAGGCCATCACCCCGATAAAGCAGTTCAGCACCACCGCCAGCAGCAGCAGACCGGCGAAGATCAGGCTCGTCACGTTGCTGTTGATCATAATGAAGGCCGGGATCGACAGGGCAAACAGCGCCACGCTACCAATCAGGATAAACGGGCGACGGCCGAAACGGTCGCTAAGCATACCGATAACCGGCTGTACAAACAGCATCCCGACCATGATAGCGATGATGATCAGCACCCCATGGTCTTCCGAGTAGTGCAGGTTATGCGACAGGTAGCTCGGCATGTAGGTCAGCAGCATGTAGTAGGTCACGTTGGTGGAAATCACCAGACCGATACAGGTCAGCAGGCTGCGCCAGTGCTTCGTGGCAATCTCTTTAAAAGAGACCTTCGGCCCGTCCTGCAGACCTTCACGATCGCCCTGCTCCATGGTGTCCACATGCTGCTGGAACGCCGGGGTCTCTTCCAGCGCATGGCGCAGATAGAGGCCGATGATGCCTAGCGGCAGCGCCAGGAAGAACGGGATACGCCAACCCCACTCAAGGAAGTTCTGTTCCCCCACCACGCTGGAGATCAGGACCACCACGCCGGCCCCCATCACAAACCCGGCGATGGAGCCAAAGTCCAGCCAGCTGCCCATAAACCCGCGTTTACGGTCAGGGGAGTATTCCGCGACGAAGATCGACGCCCCGGTATATTCACCACCGACCGAGAAGCCTTGCGCCATTTTACACAGCAGCAGCAGGATCGGCGCCCAGATACCTATCGTGGCATACGAAGGAATAAGGCCGATACAGAAAGTACTTATCGACATGATCACGATAGTTATCGCGAGAATTTTCTGCCGACCGTATTTATCGCCCAGCATCCCGAAGAACAGGCCGCCCAGCGGACGAATTAAAAATGGAACGGAGAAGGTACCGAGTGCGGCAATCATCTGCACGCTTGGGTTGGCATCGGGGAAGAAGACTTTACCTAAGGCGTAGGCCACAAAGCCGTAGACGCCGAAATCGAACCACTCCATCGCGTTGCCCAGAGAGGCCGCGGTGATCGCCTTTTTCAGTTTACCATCGTCGATGATGGTCACATCCTTAAGGGTGATGGGCTTTATTTTTTTCCTTTTAAGCATATTTTTCCTCTGCTACTCCGCCTTGAATGCACGTCTCTTCGCCGAATGGCAAAGCCATTCGCAACGTGCGTCAGGAGCGGTGAATTGCTGTGCTCCTCATTTCAAGCGTAGCAGGTTTGCCTGCACTGTCTGCTGACAGAATGTACAACCGAACCTGTTGACGCCTGCTGTGGCTACTGGTGAATAAATGGAGCGGCTCATCGTCATCATTGATGAAATTGACCTGCTCCCCTTTTTTACCCTAACAGGGTTTATATCTGCGATCAACTTCACATAAATTTACCGCCTAATTACAGAGTCCCAGAAAATAAATAAGTTCATTTCCTGCCGATCGCCCGGAAATTATTTCGTCGATGTTGTTCCATCGCCGGCGGTTAATTTCAGCAATTATTCGGTTCTTCCCGGAATAGCGCCCCGGCTATTTTTTAGCAAAAAAACACCCGACAAAAGTGGGTGATTGCGCTATAATCATAGCCACTTTCGGCTCTCAGCCGCTGTTTAAAGGACCAACGTCCTGTTTTTCGACGACATCACGAGGAACGTCATGCAACTGCCACACTGTCCAAAATGCGATTCGACTTACACTTATGAAGACAACGGCATGTACATCTGCCCGGAATGCGCCCATGAGTGGAACCCTGCCGAAGCCACGGAAGAAAACGACGTTCTGATCGTTAAAGATGCCAATGGCAATTTACTGGCCGATGGCGACAGCGTCACGGTAGTGAAAGATCTGAAGGTTAAAGGCAGCTCTTCGATGCTGAAAATCGGCACCAAAGTGAAGAATATCCGCCTGGTCGAAGGCGATCACAATATTGACTGCAAAATTGACGGTTTTGGCCCGATGAAGCTGAAATCTGAATTCGTCAAAAAGAACTGATTTATTTCCGGGCAGGCGACGCGATTATTTTCCCCTATCGCCGTCGCCGCTCCCGATATCCTCACTGCCCTTCGCCTCCCTGCGCATCCGGTTATTTATCCCGCCAGCCGCCGCTATTTACGCTGCCGCCTGCAGCACTATTCCCGCCCCATTTTCGCGCTGCCGTCTGGCTCAATCCCGCTGTGGGCGACTACGCTTTACGGGTTACGGTCACTGAGGTATTCACCATGTCCTTAAGTCCCTACCTTGCCTTTGCGGGCAACTGCGCCGAGGCGATCGCCTTCTATCAGCAGACGCTGGGCGCCGAGCTGATGTTTAAAATGACCTTTGGCGAAATGCCGCCTTCGGCGCAGGAAGCCTCTGACGGCTGCCCGTCTGGCCAGAAGATGGCGGATGACGCCATCGCCCACGCCAGCCTGCGCATCGGCAACGGCGAGCTGATGCTAAGCGACAGCGCCTTCGGGCCCGATGTGCATTACGCCGGCTTCACCCTCGTCCTCGATCCCAACGATGTCGCTGAAGGCCAGCGCTGGTTCGACGCGCTGGCGGTCGGCGGGCGCATTGAGATGGCCTGGCAGGAAACCTTCTGGGCCCACGGCTTCGGCAAAGTCGTCGATCGCTTTGGCGTCCCATGGATGATCAACGTGGTCAAACAAGGCTGACCTCGCCAGGGCGGCCTGGCCGCCCTGTCATCCGTCTGGCATTAACTCTTCATCCTTTAGTCATCATCACTTAACAGAACTGCAACATAAACCGGTCAGGATCGACTCACAACGCGAGGAGGCTCCTCGCCTATGCTGTGTGAGGCTTGATGACCATGCACCTGTCCAGACATCCGACCAGTTATCCCACGCGCTATCAGGAAATCGCCGCCCGGCTTGAGCAGGAGCTGCGCCACCACTATCGCTGCGGCGACTATCTGCCCGCCGAGCAGCAGCTGGCGACGCGCTTCGACGTAAACCGCCATACCCTGCGTCGGGCTATCGACCAGCTGGTTGAGCGCGGCTGGGTACAACGCCGTCAGGGCGTCGGCGTGCTGGTGCTGATGCGGCCGATCGATTACCCGCTCAATGCCCAGGCGCGGTTCAGCCAGAACCTGCTGGAACAAGGCAGCGATCCCACCAGCGAAAAACTGCTGTCGGTACTGCGCCCCGCCAGCGCGCACGTTGCCGAGGCCTTTGGCATTAGCGAGGGCGAGAATGTCATCCACCTGCGCACCCTGCGCCGGGTCAATGGCGTCGCCCTGTGCCTGATTGACCACTACTTTGCCGACCTGCGCTTCTGGCCGGTGTTGCAGACCTTCAGCCACGGCTCGCTGCACAACCTGCTCCGCGATCGGCTTGACGTCGAACTGACCCGGGTGCGCACCAAAATCAGCGCCCGTCGCGCGCAGGCGAAAGAGAGCAAGCTGCTGGAGATCCCCAATATGGCGCCGCTGCTCTGCGTGCGCACTCTCAACAGCCGCCAGGGCGAGCAGGCCGTCACCGAATACTCCGTCAGCCTGACCCGCGCCGACATGATTGAATTCACCATGGAGCACTGAATGCACTTCGATACCGCCACCCGCCAGCGCTGGATGTCCGTGCTGGCCCACAGTGAACCGCAAGATCTTCTGGCACGCATGCACGCCCTGCAGCTGGCGCCGGAGTATGAGCTGATCCGCTCTCCCGAGACAGGCCTGGTGCAGCTTCAGGCCCGGATGGGCGGTATCGGCGACCGTTTCTTCGCCGGCGACGCCACGCTCACCCGGGCGGCGGTACGTCTGGCCGATGGTACGCTCGGCTACAGCTGGATCTTAGGCCGCGACCGCCCGCACGCCGAACGCTGCGCGGCCATCGACGCCCTGCTGCAGTCGCCCCGCCATTTTCACAATTTAATGGAAACCCTGATAACCCCGCTGGAAGCGCTACGCAGCGCGCGCATTGAAGCCCGACGCGCCGAAGTCAACGCCAGCCGGGTCGACTTCTTTACCCTGGTTCGCGGAGATAACGCATGACCTTACAACCCGCTTTTACCCTGGCTGTGCAGGATGCCCAACACAGTTTTCGTCGCCTGCTGAAAGCGATGAGCGAGCCGGGGGTGATTGTCTCCCTGCAGCAGTTGCAGCACGGCTGGCAGCCGCTGAACGTCGCCTCCACCAGCCTGCTGTTGACCCTTGCCGATCACGAAACGCCGGTCTGGCTCGCCAGCGCCCTGCATAACGATCTGGTGGGACAGAATCTGCGCTTCCATACCGGCGCGCCGCTGGTGGACCAGCCGCAGCAGGCGGTCTTTGCGGTCGCCAATGACGGCATCAGCGCCGAGCAGCTCAACGTCCTCTCCGCGGGCACCGTCACCGCCCCGGAGACCGGCGTCACGCTGATCGTCCAGCTCGCCAGCCTGAGCGGCGGGCGCATGCTGCGCCTGACCGGGGCAGGCATTGCCGAAGAGCGAATGATCGCCCCTCAGCTGCCGGACTGCATCATTGACGAACTGACGGAGCGCCCGCACCCGTTCCCGCTGGGCATTGACCTGATCCTAACCTGCGGCGAGCGCCTGCTGGCGATCCCGCGCACCACCCACGTGGAGGTTTGCTAAATGTACGTTGCCGTCAAGGGCGGCGAGAAGGCGATCCGCGCCGCTCACGCCTTACAGGAACAGAAACGACGGGGCGATGGACGGCTTCCCGAACTGAGCGTTGACCAGATAAGCGACCAGCTCAATCTGGCGGTGGACCGGGTGATGACCGAGGGCGGCATCGCCGATCGCGAACTGGCGGCGCTGGCGCTCAAGCAGGCCAGCGGCGATAACGTCGAAGCGATCTTCCTGCTGCGCGCCTACCGCACCACCCTGCCGCGGCTGGCGGTTAGCGAACCGATCGACACCGCCGGAATGCGTCTCGAACGCCGCATCTCGGCAGTGTACAAAGATATCCCCGGCGGTCAACTGCTGGGCCCTACCTACGACTACACCCACCGCCTGCTCGATTTTACCCTGCTGGCGAACGGCGACGCGCCGTCTGTGCCGAAAGCCGATAGCGAAGCGCCGACCTCGCCGCATGTTTTCAGCCTGCTCACGCAGCAGGGGCTGGCGAAGGCCGAGGAAGATCGCGGCACACCGCCCGACGATATCACCCGCACCCCGCCGGTCTACCCCTGCTCGCGTTCTTCGCGCCTGCAGCAGCTGATGCGCGGCGATGAAGGCTACCTGCTGGCGCTGGCCTATTCGACTCAGCGCGGCTATGGCCGCAACCATCCGTTTGCCGGCGAGATCCGCAGCGGCTACGTGCAGGTGGAGATTGTCCCGGAAGAGCTGGGCTTTAGCGTCAATATTGGCGAGCTGCTGCTGACCGAATGCGAAATGGTCAACGGCTTCGTCGCCCCGCAGGATGAACCGCCGCACTTCACCCGCGGCTACGGTCTGACCTTCGGCATGAGCGAGCGCAAAGCGATGGCCATGGCCCTCGTCGACCGCGCCCTGCAGGCGGCGGACTATGACGAAGAGATTGCCGGTCCCGCCCAGGATGAAGAGTTTGTGCTGGCCCACGCCGATAACGTTGAAGCCGCCGGCTTCGTCTCGCATCTGAAGCTACCGCACTATGTCGATTTCCAGGCCGAACTGGCGCTGCTGAAACGCCTGCAACGGGAGAACGAACGTGGCTAACCCACTGACTGGCTATAACTTTGCTTATCTCGACGAGCAAACCAAGCGCATGATCCGCCGGGCTATTCTCAAAGCGGTAGCCATTCCCGGCTATCAGGTGCCGTTCGGCGGTCGCGAAATGCCGATGCCCTACGGCTGGGGCACTGGCGGCATCCAGCTGACCGCCAGCGTCATCGGCGAGAACGACGTGCTGAAGGTGATTGACCAGGGCGCCGATGACACCACCAACGCGGTGTCGATCCGCCAGTTCTTTAAGCGCGTGACCGGCGTCGCCACCACTGAGCGCACTGAAGACGCCACCCTGATCCAGACCCGCCACCGCATCCCGGAGACGCCGCTGGTGGAGGATCAGATCTTGATCTATCAGGTGCCGATCCCGGAGCCGCTGCGCTTTATCGAGCCGCGCGAAACCGAAACCCGCACTATGCACGCCCTGGAAGAGTACGGCGTGATGCAGGTGAAACTGTATGAAGATATCGCCCGCTTCGGCCATATCGCCACCACCTACGCCTACCCGGTGAAGGTCAATGGCCGCTACGTGATGGACCCCTCGCCGATCCCGAAATTCGATAACCCGAAAATGCACATGATGCCGGCGCTGCAGCTGTTCGGCGCCGGGCGCGAAAAGCGGATCTACGCCGTGCCGCCCTATACCCCGGTGGAAAGTCTCGATTTCGACGACCATCCGTTTACCGTCCAGGAGTGGGATGAGCCTTGCGCCATCTGCGGCTCGCGCCACAGCTACCTCGACGAAGTGGTGTTGGATGACAGCGGCCAGCGGATGTTTGTCTGCTCCGATACCGACTATTGCCGCCAGCAGAGCGAGGGGCAGAAAAAATGAGCCAGCCGTTACTTGCCGTCAATCACCTGACCCATCTCTATGCCCCGGATAAAGGCTTCCGCGACGTCTCCTTCGAACTGTGGCCGGGGGAAGTGCTCGGCATCGTTGGGGAGTCCGGATCCGGTAAAACCACCCTGCTGAAGGCGATTTCCGCCCGCCTGACGCCGCAGCGGGGCGAGGTGCTGTACCAGCAGCGCTCGCTGTACGCCATGAGCGAAGCCGAACGCCGCCGCCTGCTGCGCACCGAATGGGGGGTGGTGCATCAGCACCCGATGGACGGCCTGCGTCGCCAGGTCTCCGCCGGGGGCAACATCGGCGAACGGCTGATGGCCACCGGCGCCCGCCACTACGGCAACATTCGCGCCACCGCCGAAAAGTGGCTGCAGGAGGTGGAGATCCCGCCCTCACGCATCGACGACCTGCCCACCACCTTTTCCGGCGGCATGCAGCAGCGCCTGCAGATCGCCCGCAATCTCGTCACCCAGCCGAAGCTGGTGTTTATGGATGAACCCACCGGCGGGCTGGATGTGTCCGTGCAGGCGCGGCTGCTTGATCTGCTGCGCGGCCTGGCGGTGGAGCTGAATCTGGCGGTGGTGATTGTCACCCACGATCTCGGCGTCGCCCGCCTGCTGGCTAACCGACTGCTGGTGATGAAGCAGGGCCAGGTGGTGGAGAGTGGCTTAACCGACCGGGTGCTCGACGATCCGCATCACCCTTACACCCAGCTGTTGGTGTCGTCGGTATTGCAGAACTGACGCTGTTTGCCGGGCGGCGGCTGCGCCTTACCCGGCCTGCAGATGCGTTATTCGTAGGCCGGGTCAGCGAAGCGCCACCCGGCAACTCAACCCCGTGAGGGCTAACATGATCCGCGTTGAAAACATTCATAAAACCTTTGTTCTGCACCAGCAGCACGGCGTGCGTCTGCCGGTGCTGGCCGACGCCTCGCTGACCGTTAACGCCGGGGAGTGCGTGGTGCTCCATGGCCACTCCGGCAGCGGCAAATCGACCCTGCTGCGCTCGCTGTACGCCAACTATCTGCCGGACAGCGGCCATATTCATATCCGCCACGGCGACGAATGGGTCGATCTGGTCACCGCCACGCCGCGCAAGGTGCTGGAAGTGCGTCAAACCACCATCGGCTGGGTCAGCCAGTTTCTGCGGGTGATCCCGCGCATTTCGGCGCTGGAGGTGGTGATGCAGCCGCTGCTCGACCTCGGGAGGCCGCATGAAGCGAGCGCCGCCAAAGCCGCCCAGCTGCTGACCCGCCTCAACGTTCCCGAACGTCTGTGGCATCTTGCGCCGTCGACCTTTTCCGGCGGCGAACAGCAGCGGGTCAATATCGCCCGCGGTTTTGCGGTCGACTATCCGATCCTGCTCCTCGATGAACCCACCGCCTCACTGGATGCCAAAAACAGTGCTGCCGTGGTCGACCTGATCCACGATGCCAAAGCGCGCGGCGCGGCCATCGTCGGGATTTTCCATGACGAAGGGGTACGCCGCCAGGTCGCCGACCGGCTGCACCCCATGGGAATGACAGCATGATTATCAATAACGTAAATCTGGTGCTCGACGACGACGTGGTACACGGTTCGCTGGAAGTCCAGGGCGGTCGCATTCTCGCCTTCGCGGAAAGCCAGAGCCGGCTGCCGCAGGCGCTGGATGGCGAAGGCGGCTGGCTGCTGCCGGGCCTTATCGAACTGCATACCGATAACCTCGACAAATTCTTTACCCCGCGACCGAAGGTGGACTGGCCGGCCCACTCGGCGATGAGCAGCCACGATGCAATGATGGTCGCCAGCGGTATCACCACCGTGCTCGACGCCGTGGCGATTGGCGACGTGCGCGATGGCGGCGATCGTCTTGAGAATCTGGAGAAGATGGTCAATGCGGTGGAAGAGACGCAAAAGCGTGGTCTTAACCGCGCCGAGCACCGTCTGCACCTGCGCTGCGAGCTGCCGCATCACACCACGCTGCCGCTGTTTGAAAAGCTGATCGAGCGCGAATCGGTGAGCATGGTCTCGCTGATGGATCACTCCCCGGGCCAGCGCCAGTATGCCGATCGCAGCAAGTACCGCGATTACTATCAGGGAAAGTACCATCTGACGCATGACGAGATGGATCGTTTTGAAGCCGAGCAGATGGCCCTGGCCGCCACCTGGTCGCAGCCCAATCGCCAGACCATTGCCGCCATGTGCCGCGCCCGCCGTATCGCCCTCGCCAGCCACGACGACGCCACCGAGGCGCATGTGGCTGAATCCCACCAGTTGGGTAGCGTGATCGCCGAGTTTCCTACCACCCTGGCCGCGGCGCAGGCTTCACGTCAGCGCGGGATGCACGTCCTGATGGGGGCGCCGAATATCGTGCGCGGCGGTTCCCACTCCGGCAACGTCGCCGCCCACCAGCTGGCGAACCACGGTTTGCTCGACATTCTCTCTTCCGACTACTACCCCGCCAGCCTGCTGGATGCCGCATTCCGCATCGCCGACGCCGAGGATAACGCCTTCACCCTGGCGCAGGCGATCCGTCTGGTCAGCAAACATCCGGCGCAGGCGCTGGGCCTTGACGATCGCGGCGTCATCGCCGAGGGGAAACGCGCCGACCTGGTGCTGGCGCACCGTCGCGGCGAGCATGTCCACATCGACCATGTCTGGCGCCAGGGAAGGAGGGTCTTTTAATGCCGGGGAAACTGATTTGGCTGGTGGGGCCCTCCGGCTCCGGTAAAGACAGCCTGCTGGCGGCGCTGCGCCAGCGCGAGCACCCGCAGCTGCTGGTGGCGCATCGTTACATTACCCGGCCCTTTAACGCCGGTAACGAAAACCATATCGCCCTCAGCGAACATGAATTTTTTACCCGCGCCGAGCAGCATCTCTTTGCCCTCAGCTGGCACGCCAACCATACTTACTATGGCATTGGCGTGGAGATCGACCTCTGGCTGCACGCCGGCTTCGACGTAGTGGCCAATGGCTCCCGCGCCCATCTGGCGCTGGCGCGGGAACGCTACGGCGAGGTGCTGGTGCCGATCTGTCTCGCCGTCTCGCCGCCGGTGCTGCGCCAGCGGCTGGAGCAGCGCGGCCGGGAAAATGCGGTGGACATCGCCCAGCGTCTGGACCGCGCCGCGCGCTATAAGCCGGACGATTGCCTGACGCTGAATAACGACGGCAGTCTCCGACAATCGGTCGATGAATTTTTCCGCCTGCTGCGCAGCCACGCGGTGCGCGAAGCGGATCCGCTGATATAAACACAAGGTGACACGATGAGCCTGACCCTCCGCTTAACCGGCACCGGCGGCGCTCAGCTGGTGCCGGTCTTCGGCTGCGATTGCGCGGCCTGCCACCGCGCCCGCCGTGAGGAAAGCCATCGCCGCCGCCCCTGCAGCGGGGTGGTGACGTTCAACAGCGCAGTGACGCTGCTGGACGCCGGCAGGCCGGATCTGATGGAACATCATCCCGCCGGCAGCTTTCAGCAAGTGCTGCTAACCCACTATCACCTGGATCATGTGCAGGGGCTGTTTCCGCTGCGCTGGGGCGTGGGCGGGCCGATCCCGGTCTATGGCCCGCCGGACGACGCCGGCTGCGACGATCTGCTCAAGCACCCCGGCCTGCTCGACTTCAGCCATACCGTCACGCCGTTTGTGGTGTTTGAGCTGCAGGGCCTGCGGGTGACGCCCCTGCCGCTCAACCATTCGAAGCTCACCTTCGGTTATCTGCTGGAGTCGGCCCACAGTCGGGTGGCCTGGCTCTCGGATACCGCCGGGCTGCCTGACAAGACGCTGAAGTTTTTACTCAACAATCGCCCGCAGGCGATGATCATCGACTGCAGCCATGAGCCGCGCGCGCAGACCCCGCGTAACCACAACGATTTCACTACCGTTCGCGCCCTTAACCAGGCGATAGGCTGTCCGCGAGTGATCCTCACCCATATCAGCCATCAGTTTGACGTCTGGATGATGGATAACCCGCTACCGGAAGGTTTCGAAGCGGGCTATGACGGGATGGAAATAGTACTGGATTAAGCGTCGGTCTGCAGCGGGGCGATCAATAGTCATCGTCCAGACGACGCTGATCGCTTTCTAACTGGCGGCGATCGTCCAGCTGGCGTTGCCGATCGTCATACTGGCGCTGGCTGTCACGACTCTGCTGGCGGCTCCCTTGATAGCGCCCGTCATCATAACGGCCATCGTCGTTGTCTCTGTCGTCGTCGTCACTGGAACGGCTACTGCCCGGGTTATAGGCGTCGTTAATGGCTTGCTGAATATTGCCGATCGCGTCATCGATAATATCGGCGCGAGCGGCCAGGCTGGTCAGCGACAGAGTGCAAAAGAGCAGTGCGGTTGCGTAACGTTTCATCGGGGCCAATCTCATCAGAGTCCTGCCGCTACCTTAATCAACGGCATGCCGCCCGGGTAGCGGAGGAATCTCAAATCCTCGCGTACGCCGCGCTTAGCGCCTGCGCCAGCTGGGCGCGGGTAAAGGGCTTACGCAGCCACTCCACCTCCGGCAGGGCCGGGTTCTGCGCCGGGCGCAAATCCTGACCGCTGATCAGCAGTACCGGCAGCGCCGGAAAGCGGCGTCGGGCGGTATGGATCACATCGGCGCCGCTCAGCGCGCCGGGCAGCATCAAATCGCTGATCAACAGGGCGATATCCGGCGAGGCCTCCAGCAGCTGCAGCGCCTCTTCCCCGCTGGCGGTTTCCAGCGTCAACCAGCCCAGCTGATGCAGCTGCTCGCACAGCGTCTGGCGAACATCCTCTTCATCCTCCAGCACCAGCGCCAGCCGCTCTCCCGCCGGGATGGGTTCGTCTTCCACCGGCGCCACCGCCTTCCCGACCTCGGTCATCGCCCGGGGCAGCTGCAGCCGCACCGTCGTCCCCTGCCCCGGCGCGCTCTCCAGCGCCACCCGGCCGCCCGACTGGCGCACAAAGCCATACACCATCGACAGCCCCAGGCCGCTGCCGCTGCCGGTGGCTTTGGTGGTGAAGAAGGGTTCAAACACCCGGGCTTTCACCGCCTGCGACATGCCGCTGCCGTGATCGATCACCTCCAGGGCCACCATATCCTGCCGCTGGCCGCTGCTGCGAGTGACCCGCTGATTCCAGGTGCGAATTTTAATGACGCCCGTGCGCCCGGCCATGGCGTCGCGGGCGTTCATCACCAGGTTGATCAGGGCGTTTTCCAACTGGCCGACGTCTATCCATGCCGGCCATGCCGGCGACTGCGCCTCAATCTCCAGGCTCAAGGTCGCCGGCAGGGAGTGGCGCATCAGCTCGCTGAGGTTCTCCAGCAGCGGCGCCATCGCCACCGCCTGGGGATGCAGCGCCTGCTTGCGCGAAAAGGCCAGCAGCCGCTGGGTCAGAAGCGCCCCGCGTTCCGCCGCCTTCAGCGCCCTGGTGAGGCGCGGCGCATCCTGCGCATTCGGCTCCACCAGCTCAAGGCTGCCGATGATCACCGCCAGCAGGTTGTTAAAATCATGCGCCAGGCCTCCGGTCAGCTGGCCGACGGCCTTCATCTTCTGGCTGTGCAGCAGCGCCTCCTCCAGCTCCTGGCGCTTAATCCGATCGATCTCCATTTGGGTGGTCTTCTCTTTCAGCAGCCGGGTGGTATGCTCCAGCGACGCCGTATTGCGGGCGAAAACGTTAAAGGCGCGCGCCAGTTCGCCCAGCTCGTCGCGCCGCTGCAGGGCCGGCACCGAGACGTTCGGCTCTCCCTGAGCCAGCCGCGACATCGCCCGCGAGATAGCGGTCAGATTAGAGCCCAGGTTACGGTAGATGTACCACCCGGCGCAGCCGGTGATCGCCAGCGCCAGCAGCGCGGAAAGCAGAATAAACATGCTGATGGAGCGCAGCTCCCGATGGCTCTGCGCCGCCCGCTGTTCGGAGGCTTCCGCCACCCGGGTCACGTACTGATTGATGTCGTCGTTAAGCAGCGCGACCAGCGCTTTGATGTGGTACATGTACCAACTGATCGTCAGGTCGCTCTCCTCCAACTGGGCCGACAGCGGGGCAAGTTTCGCCAGCTCCCGGGTGACGTCGGGGAGAACAAACGCCAGCGCGGGATCGGCGCTATGGGCCGGCAGGTCGCCGCGCAGCTGGTCGAGCTGCAGGACGATCGACCGCGGCGTGACGGTATGGATCGCGGCGACGATCAGCCGGTCCATCTCGGCCAGCCGGCGAGGATCGATCGTCCGCTCCCCGCCGCGATCGTTAAGATCGGCGAGATGGCGCAGGTTGCTCTGATTCTGGTAAAGCGAACTCAGCAGCGCATTGCGCTGCAGATGGCGGCGCTGGCCGCGCTCCAGCATCTCCGCCACGCTCTGCTGCAGCGCGTTGCTGCGGCGAATAATACTGGCCACCAGCGCCTGCTCCTGCTGCGCCAGCGGGGCCGCCGCCAGCTGGGCCAGCGAGTGCTTCAGCGCCTGCTGCGTCGCCAGCAGCCGTTCCGCTTCGCTTTTGTACTCCAGCGCGCCCACCACCTGCGACAGGCGCACCGCCGCCGTGGCGACATTCGCCGTGTCCCGCGCCAGATCCATACTGCCGCGCATATCGTTGAGGGTCTGGCGCTGCACCTGCTCCTGCAGCTGGCTGGCGTGGTGAAAGCCGAACACCGCCACGCCGCTCACCAGCAGGGTGACGACCACCATCAGCAGATTAAAGGAGAGCAGGCGGCCACGGGCGCTGGTGAAAAACGGGTGTCGGCGAGCGGTCATAGCAACTCCGGTGAAGGAACGGTCGGCAGATAAGCGTGACGGTGCAGAAAATGACGCCGCGTAACTGTGATCGCGGTTAACTATTTATCACTATGACAAATATGAATGGATTCTGACATCCTGCATTTATTTTCCGGTGGTGGACTGCAGCTATTGTTCTCGCAGACAGGAGCGCCGTGATGACCGCCACCCCGGTACTGGAAATGCGCCATATCGCCAAAGCTTTTGGCAAATTCTACGCGCTGAAGGGCGTCGACCTGACGGTCTGGCCCGGCGAGATCCATGCCCTGATGGGGGAAAACGGCGCCGGAAAAAGCACGCTGATGAAGATCCTCGCCGGCGCCTATACCGCCACCAGCGGCGAGATCCTGATCGACGGGAAACCGCAAACGATCCGCGGCCCCAAGGACGCGCTGGCCGCCGGGATCACGTTGATCTACCAGGAGATGCAGCTGGCGCCGAACCTGACCGTCGCGGAAAACATCTTTCTCGGCAGCGAGCTGGCGCGCGGTGGCCTGGTGCAGCGCAAAGCGATGCTCAGCCAGGCGCAGGCGGTGATCGACCGTCTCGGCGCCCAGTTCAAGGCCAGCGACCGGGTGATGACCCTGACCATCGCCGAACAGCAGCAGGTGGAGATCGCCCGCGCTCTGCACCGTCAAAGCCGCATTCTGGTGATGGATGAACCCACCGCCGCCCTCTCCTCGCGGGAAACCCAGCGCCTGTTCGACCTCATCCTGCGCCTGCGTGACGAGGGGATGGCGATCATCTATATCAGCCACCGCATGGCGGAAGTGTATGAGCTCTCCGACCGGGTCAGCGTCCTGCGCGATGGGCAGTATGTCGGCAGCCTGGTGCGCGACAAGCTCAATGCGCCGGAGCTGGTGCGCATGATGGTCGGCCGTCCGCTCAGCGATCTGTTCAATAAAGAGCGCGATATTCCCCGCGGCCAGCCGCGCCTGCGGGTCGAGGATCTGACCGATGGCGGCAAGGTTAAGCCCAGCAGCCTGGTGGTGCATGCTGGCGAAATCGTCGGCCTCGCCGGGCTGGTCGGCGCCGGACGCTCCGAGCTGGCGCAGCTGATCTTTGGCGTGCGCAAAGCCACCGGCGGGGTGATCGAGATCGACGGCGAGCCGGTGGTGATCCACTCGCCGCGCGAAGCCATCGACCATGGAATCGGCTTTCTGACCGAAAATCGCAAAGAGCAGGGCCTGTTTCTCGAACTGGCGGCCCAGGAAAACATCACCATGGCGACGCTGGAGCGCGACGCGACCTGGGGGATGCTCAATCGCCGTAAGGCGCAAACTATTTCCGATGACGCCATCCAGCTGCTGAACATCCGCGTGCCGCACGCCCAGGTGCGCGCCGGCGGACTGTCCGGCGGCAACCAGCAGAAGCTGTTAATTTCGCGCTGGGTGGCGATTGGCCCACGCATTCTGATCCTCGATGAACCCACCCGCGGCGTCGACGTCGGCGCGAAAAGCGAGATTTACCGCATCATGAACGACATGGCGCGCCAGGGCGTCGCTATTCTGATGATCTCCAGCGAACTGCCTGAAGTGGTGGGCATGAGCGACCGGGTCTATGTGATGCGCGAAGGGACTATCGCCGGCGAGCTGCAGTCCGGCGATATCAGCCAGGAACAGATCATGACGCTGGCCACCGGCGTGAACGATTCTCACCTTAAGGCAGGGCAACTATGAGCATACCGAAAGAGACCTCCGCGCCGGTCGCGACATCCGCTTCGGCGAAAAAAATGCTGATGGGCGACCTGATGCAGACCGTCGGCATTCTGCCGATCCTCATCCTGATCGTCGCCGTTTTCGGCTTTATCGCCCCCAACTTCTTCACGGAAAGCAATCTGCTGAATATTACCCGCCAGGCCTCGATCAACATTGTGCTGGCGGCGGGAATGACCTTCATCATCCTCACCGGCGGCATTGACCTCTCCGTCGGCTCCATTCTCGGCACCACCGCGGTGGCGGCAATGGTGGTCTCGCTGATCCCGGAGTTGGCGTTGCTGTCGATTCCGGCGGCGCTGATGCTCGGCCTGCTGCTTGGGCTGTTCAACGGCGCGCTGGTGGCCTTCGCCGGGCTACCGCCGTTTATCGTCACCCTCGGCACCTATACGGCGCTGCGCGGCGCCGCCTATCTGCTGGCCGACGGCACCACGGTAATCAACTCCGATATCAGCTTCGAGTGGATCGGCAATGACTACCTCGGCCCGGTGCCGTGGCTGGTGGTCATCGCCCTGGCGGTTATCGCGGTGTGCTGGTTTATCCTGCGCCGAACCACCCTTGGGGTGCATATCTACGCGGTGGGCGGCAACATGCAGGCGGCGCGGCTGACCGGCATCAAAGTCTGGCTGGTGCTGCTGTTTGTCTATGGCATGAGCGGCCTGCTCTCCGGCCTTGGCGGGGTGATGAGCGCCTCCCGGCTGTACAGCGCCAACGGCAACCTCGGGGTCGGCTACGAGCTGGACGCCATCGCCGCGGTCATTCTCGGCGGCACCAGCTTCGTCGGCGGCATCGGCACCATCACCGGTACGCTGGTGGGGGCGCTGATTATCGCCACCCTCAATAACGGTATGACCCTGATGGGGGTCTCCTACTTCTGGCAACTGGTGATCAAAGGGGCGGTGATCATCATTGCGGTGCTGATCGACAAATACCGTACCCGACACCATCAAAGTGCATAACAACACCATCTTACCTGCGAGGAAAAGCGAATGCGTTTAAAACCGATAGTCACCGCGCTGTGTGCTGGCGCGCTGCTGGCCGCCTCCCCCTTTGCGTCGGCCAAAGAGCTGAAAGCGATAGGCGTGACGGTGGGCGACCTTGCCAACCCGTTTTTTGTGCAGATCACCAAGGGCGCGGAGCTGGAAGCCCGCAAGCTGGCGGGGGATAACGTCAAAGTGACGCTGGTCTCCAGCGGCTACGACCTGGGCCAGCAGGTGGCGCAGATCGACAACTTTATCGCCGCCAGGGTCGATATGATTATCCTCAACGCCGCCGATTCGAAAGGCATTGGCCCGGCGGTGAAGCGGGCCAAAGAGGCCGGGATCGTGGTGGTGGCGGTTGACGTTGCCGCCGAAGGGGCCGACGCCACCATCACCTCCGATAACACCCAGGCGGGCGAGCTGGCCTGTAAATACATTAGCGACCGTCTGAACAACAAAGGCAACGTGGTGATCATCAACGGGCCGCCGGTCTCCGCCGTACAAAACCGCGTCGAAGGCTGCGAAACGGAGTTCAAAAAACACCCGGATATTAAAATTTTGTCCTCCAACCAGAACGCGAAAGGCAGCCGGGAAGGCGGACTGGAGGTGATGACCTCCCTGCTGGCGGCCAATCCGAAGATTGACGGCGTGTTCGCGATCAACGATCCGACGGCGATTGGCGCCGATCTGGCGGCGAAACAGGCGCAGCGCAGCGAGTTCTTCATCGTCGGCGTCGACGGCAGCCCGGACGGCGAAGAGGCGCTGAAGCGTAAGAACTCGCTGTTCGTCGCGACGCCGGCGCAGGATCCGCAGGTGATGGCGGCGAAGGCGGTGGAAATTGGCTACAACATCCTGCAGGGCAAACCGGCCCCAACCGCGCCGGTGCTGATCCCGGTGACCATGATCGACAAAAACAACGTCAGCTCTTACAAAGGCTGGACCGTGAAATAAGCGCAACCGGGCGCACAATCGTTCCGTCGATTGTGCGCTACGCTTAACAGGTATGACGGCGCGGAGTAGCGATCATGGAACGCAAAGGCATCATTGCCGCAGGCAACATGCTGGTCGATCATGTTCACCAGATCAGACAGTGGCCGGAGCGCGGCTGGCTGGTGGAAATTATTCACAGCGAACGCGCCACCGGCGGCGCGCCGCTGAATGTCCTGCTGACCCTGGCCAAAATGCACGCCGGACTGCCGCTGCAGGCGGTCGGCCTGATTGGCGAGGATAACGATGGCGACTACATTACCGCCATGCTCGATCAGTACCATATCAATCGCCAGCTTGTGCAGCGCACCAGCTCCGCCCCCACCTCAATGACTCAGGTGATGACCGACGCCGAAGGCCAGCGCACCTTCTTTCACTCTCCCGGCGCCAACCGCCTGCTTGACCTTCCGGCCTTTGAGCCGCTGGATGCGCCGCTGAAAATTTTCCATCTCGGCTATCTGCTGCTGCTTGAGAGTCTCGATCGCCCCGACGAAGAGTACGGCACCCGCAGCGCGCGGTTGCTGGCGCAGATGCGCGAGCGAGGCTATGAGGTTTCCCTCGATCTGGTGTCGCGCAAGGGCGACCCGCGCTACCGCCCGCTGGTCCTGCCGGCGCTGGCGCATCTTGACTACCTGACCATCAATGAGCTGGAAGCCAGCGAGTTTAGCGGGCTGGAGATTCGTCTACCCAACGGCGAGCCGCACGTCGCCCATATCGCCCGCGCCGCCAGCGCATTGCTTGACGCAGGCGTGCGCCAGCGAGTGGTGATCCACTGTCCGGAGGGGGCATGGGGCGTCTCCCGTACCGAAGCCGGGCGCTGGGTACCGTCATGGCGGCTGCCGCCGGAGGAGATTGTCGGCAGCGTCGGCGCCGGAGATGCCTTCTGCGCCGGCCTGCTGTACGGCAGCCACGAACGCTGGCCGTTAACCGACAGTCTGCAGCTGGCTCATGCCTGCGCCCGCGCCAGCCTGCAGGCCGCCAATGCGATCGACGGCGCCAAAACGCTCTCTGAGCTGCAGGCGTTTATTCAGTTGCAGAATAGTGAGAGGGGTTAACACCGCCAGCAATGGGCAGGCCGGTTAGACAGCCCCCGCCCTACGCCGCCTTCTCGCTGTGGGTCACGTCGGCGGAAAAGACATAGCCCAGGCCGCGCAGCGTTTTAATCAGCGTCGGCTGATGCGGGTTCAATTCGATTTTGCGCCGCAGGCGCATGATCAGCACATCGATGGTGCGATCGAACACCTCGGTGCTTTCGGTATGGGTTAGCGCCAGCAGCTGTTCACGGTTCAGCACCCGGCGGGCGTTCTGCGCCAGCGCCAGCAGCAAACCGTATTCTCCCTGAGTCAGCGGGATCGCCTGCTGCTGTGGGTTATACAGCTCACAGCGGGTGGTATCCAGCCGCCAGCCGTTGAACGTCAGGCCGGCGACGCCGCCCGGCGCCTCGCTGGCCAGCGCCCCGCTGCGCCGCAGCACCGCCTTCACCCGGGCGACCACCACCCGCGAACTGAACGGTTTGGCGATGTAATCATCGGCGCCCATCTCCAGGCCCACCACCACATCGGACTCGCTGCCCAGGCCGGAGAGCATCACCACCGGCAGCTCAGGCCGCGTGCGCTGCAGCTGCTGGAGCACCTGCAAACCATGGGTATCCGGCAGGATCATATCCAGCAAAACCAGCGCGATGTCCGCCCGCTGCGCCACCGTCGCCAGCGCGTCGCCGCCGGTCTGGCAGACCAGCACCTCAAACGCGTGCGCGCCGAGCACATCGCTGAGCAGCTCGCCCATCGCTATGTCGTCATCAACCACTAAAATGACCGGTTTCATCTTTGCCTCTGCCCGCGGGGGAGTTAGTGTCAGTCTGATCGATTCTGCAAGGCTGCGCCGACAAATTCCTCTTACGGTGACATTTTTTCAAGCGCCGTCACATCTCCAGGGTATCGACACGTCAAATCTGTCGACAGGCTGTTTTTCGTCAGCATTTCGCCCAAAAAAGCCACGTATCATCAAGGAATACCCACAATGAAAATATGGCATAGAAGATGCATAGTGACGGCGCGATAGCGCAAACGCGCCCATTGAATAACTGGAGCAAGACCGATGAAAAAAGTCGTCACGGTTTGCCCGTATTGCGCATCAGGTTGCAAAATCAACCTGGTGGTCGATAACGGCAAAATCGTTCGGGCTGAAGCGGCGCAGGGGAAAACCAACCAGGGAACCCTGTGCCTGAAGGGCTATTATGGCTGGGACTTTATTAACGATACCCAGATCCTGACGCCGCGCCTGAAAACCCCCATGATCCGTCGTCAACGCGGCGGCAAGCTGGAAGCTGTCTCCTGGGATGAGGCGCTGGATTACGTCGCCACTCGCCTCAGCGCCATTAAAGCCAAATATGGCCCGGATGCGATCCAAACCACCGGCTCCTCCCGCGGTACCGGTAATGAAACCAACTATGTGATGCAAAAATTCGCGCGCGCCGTTATTGGTACCAATAACGTCGACTGCTGCGCTCGCGTCTGACACGGCCCTTCGGTTGCAGGTCTGCACCAGTCGGTCGGTAATGGCGCCATGAGTAATGCCATCACGGAGATTGATAACACCGATCTGGTGTTTATCTTCGGTTACAACCCGGCGGATTCCCACCCTATCGTGGCGAATCACGTCATTAACGCTAAACGCAACGGGGCGAAAATTATCGTCTGCGACCCGCGCAAAATTGAAACCGCGCGCATCGCCGATATGCACATTGCGCTGAAGAACGGCTCGAATATCGCGCTGCTCAACGCCATTGGCCACGTGATTATTGAAGAGGATCTGTACGATAAATCCTTCGTCGCCAGCCGTTCCGAAGGCTTCGAGGAGTATCGCAAAATCGTTGAAGGCTATACGCCGGAGTCGGTGGAGGAGATCACCGGGGTCAGCGCCCAGGAGATCCGCGCCTGCGCCCGGATGTACGCCAGCGCCAAATCCGCCGCCATTCTGTGGGGCATGGGCGTGACCCAGTTCTACCAGGGCGTGGAGACCGTACGTTCGCTGACCAGCCTGGCGATCCTCACCGGCAACCTCGGCAAACCGAGCGTCGGCGTCAACCCGGTGCGCGGCCAGAACAACGTCCAGGGCGCCTGCGATATGGGGGCGCTGCCGGATACCTATCCGGGCTATCAGTACGTTAAGTTCCCGGAAAACCGCGAGAAGTTCGCCAAAGCCTGGGGCGTCGACAGCCTGCCGGCACATACCGGCTATCGCATCAGCGAGCTGCCGCACCGCGCGGCGCACGGCGAAGTGCGGGCGGCGTACATTATGGGTGAAGATCCGCTGCAGACCGATGCCGAACTCTCGGCGGTGCGCAAAGCGTTCGACGATCTGGAGCTGGTTATCGTCCAGGACATTTTCATGACCAAAACCGCCTCCGCGGCCGACGTCATCCTGCCGTCCACCTCGTGGGGCGAGCACGAAGGCGTGTACACCGCAGCGGATCGCGGCTTCCAGCGCTTCTTTAAAGCGGTAGAGCCGAAGTGGGACCTGAAAACCGACTGGCAGATCATCAGCGAAATCGCCACCCGGATGGGTTATCCGATGCACTATAACAACACCCAGGAGATCTGGGACGAGTTGCGGCATCTGTGCCCGGACTTCTACGGCGCCACCTACGAGAAAATGGGTGAGCTTGGCTACGTCATGTGGCCGTGCCGCGATGAGTCCGACGCCGATCAGGGGACGTCGTATCTGTTTAAAGAGAAGTTCGATACCCCGAACGGGCTGGCGCAGTTCTTCACCTGCGACTGGGTCGCGCCGATCGATAAGCTCACCGACGAGTACCCGATGGTGCTGTCGACGGTGCGCGAAGTCGGCCACTACTCGTGCCGTTCAATGACCGGTAACTGCGCGGCGCTGGCGGCGCTGGCGGATGAGCCTGGCTATGCGCAGATCAACACCGCCGACGCCGAACGGTTAGGCATTGAGGATGAAGCGCTGGTGTGGGTGAATTCGCGCAAGGGTCGGATCATCACCCGCGCGCAGGTCAGCGACCGGCCGAACAAAGGGGCGGTGTATATGACCTACCAGTGGTGGATTGGCGCCTGTAACGAGCTGGTGTCGGAGAACCTGAGCCCGATAACCAAAACGCCGGAGTACAAGTACTGCGCGGTCAACGTTGAGCGGATTGCCGATCAGCGCGCGGCGGAACAGTACGTGATCGACGAGTACAATAAGCTGAAATCCCGCCTGCGCGAAAGCGCGATGGGTTAAGGTTCGGCGGCCTGATCCGGCTCGCGCGATGCGTAGGCCGGATCTGGCGCAGCCGCCACCCGGCATACAAGCGGCGCCGTGCCCGCGTACCTGCGGTAGGTAGAGAGAATCCGCTCTACCTACCGATCCCTGTCATTTTCTTCTTTTTCGCCTCCCTTTATACTGCGCGCTATGTTCCTTGCTGATAATAAATACAAATGAAATACCTCTTTTTATTTTTACTGGTCATTACCAGCGGCGCAGCGGTGGCCACCGAACCGGGTAGCCGGTATCAACAGCAGGCGGAAGCCGGCGATCGACGCGCGCAATATTACCTTGCGGATACCTGGGTTAGCTCCGGCGATTATCAGAAAGCCGAATTCTGGGCACAGAAAGCAGCGGCGCAGGGCGATGGCGACGCGCTGGCCCTGCTGGCGCAGCTAAAAATTCGCAATCCGCAGCAGGCGGACTATCCGCAGGCTCGCCAGCTGGCGGAAAAAGCCGTCGAGGCCGGCAGTAAATCCGGGGAGATCGTCCTCGCGCGAGTGCTGGTGAACCGTCAGGCCGGCCCCACCAACGTGGCGCACGCCATCACGCTTCTGCAGGATGCCGCCCGGGACAGCGAAAGCGATGCGGCGGTAGACGCCCAGATGCTGCTGGGGCTGATCTACGCCAGCGGCGTGCACGGCCCGGAAGATGATGTGAAAGCGAGCGCCTACTTTAAAGGCAGCTCGGCGCTCTCGCGGACCGGCTATGCCGAATACTGGGCCGGGATGATGTTCCAGCAGGGAGAGAAAGGCTTTATCGAACCGAATAAGCAGAAGGCGCTGCACTGGCTTAACGTCAGTTGCCTGGAGGGGTTTGATACCGGCTGCGAAGAGTTTGACAGGATCAGTAAAGGATAAGAAAAAGCCCGGCGCCCGCGCCGGGCTTTGTGTTTTATTGCGCGGTTTTATCAAACTTGCCCAGCACTTCGCGTTCATACGCCAGCGCTTTTTTGCGGTCGAACTTATGCTCCCACTTGGCGATAACCAGCACCGCCAGCGCATTGCCCACCACGTTCAGCGCGGTACGCGCCATGTCGAGGATACGGTCGACGCCGGCGATAAAGGCAAGGCCCTCCAGCGGGATCCCGACGCTGCCCAGGGTGGCCAGCAGCACCACAAAAGAGACGCCCGGCACGCCGGCGATCCCTTTCGAGGTCACCATCAGGGTCAGTACCAGGGTGATCTCCTGCCAGATGGAGAGGTCGATGCCGTACAGCTGGGCGATAAAGATCGCCGCGATGCTCTGATACAGCGTTGAGCCATCGAGGTTAAAGGAGTAGCCGGTCGGCACCACGAAGCTGGTGATCGACGCCGGCGCGCCATAGGCTTCCATTTTCTCGATAATACGCGGCAGCACGCTCTCGGAGCTGGCGGTGGAGTAAGCCAGAATCAGCTCATCTTTCAGGATGCGGATCAGGATCCAGATGCTCAGGCCGCACAGGCGGGCGACAATCCCCAGCACCACCAGCGCGAAAAACAGGATCGCGAAGTAAACCAGCAGCACCAGCTTGGCCAGCGGCCACAGCGAGGCGAAACCAAAGGTGGCGACGGTCACTGAAATCAGGGCGAACACCCCGATCGGCGCATAGCGCATCACCATATGGGTGACTTTGAACATGGTTTCGGAGATGGAGCGGAAGACCGTCACCAGCGGCTCACGGTGCGTCGCCGGCAGCGAGGAGAGCCCCAGACCAAACAGCACCGAGAAGAAAATAATCGGCAGCATATCGCCTTTCGCCATCGACGCCACGATGTTGGTCGGCACCAGCGACAGGATGGTGCCCATCAGGCCATGCGCATGGCTCTGCACCTCAGCGGTGGTGTTCTGGTATTTCGAAATATCAACCGCCGCCAGCTGCGACATATCAATGCCCGTTCCCGGCTGGAAGACGTTGGCCAGGGTGATACCCAGCACGATCGCCACCGTGGTGATCACTTCGAAATAGATAATGGTTTTGGCGCCGATCCGGCCTAACTGTTTGGCATCGCCCACGCCGGCAATCCCGACCACCAGGGTCGAAATAACAATCGGGACTACGATCATTTTAATCAGATGGATAAAGATATCGCCCGCCGGCGTCAGCAAATTGCTAATCAACCAATCGCGACTTTCGGCGTGGTAATGCAGATAACTGCCCAAAAGGATACCCAGCACCAGGGCTAGCAAAATTTGCCAGGCCAGACTGACTTTTTTTGTTTTCTTCACTACTGACTTCCTCAATGAAAGGCACCATTCCTTTTCGTCATGGTACCCACTGCAGGGGGTATGAATTGTGTTGCGTTGCTTTGTGGGGTTATTTAACGCGCAATATCAGTATCATTTGCACGGCATGCTGCGCAAGCCTTTAAGAATAGGGCTTTCTTCTGGTTTTCTGCATAAAGTCACGAATTTTCCCCAGTTACAATGCATAAGTATTTGTAATAAAAAATATTTCACATCTTCCGTTTCTATAAATTCATTTACGCAATTATTTCACTTCAAAGTTTCATTTGACGAAATTTCACTCAGTTGAATCATTGCGTGATCTGCCCCCCAATTAACAAACAAAGCTGCCAAAACCCCTACTATTAACGTTTGTTTGACATATATTTAACAAGTTCAAAGGAGAAAAAAAGCCATGAGCCAAATACACAAACACCCTATTCCCGCTAACATTGCGGAACGTTGCCTGATTAACCCGGATCAGTACAAGGCGCAGTATCAACAATCCATAACCGACCCTGATACATTCTGGGGCGAGCAGGGCAAAATCCTTGACTGGATGCGCCCCTACACCCGCGTGAAGAATACCTCCTTTGCGCCGGGTAACATTTCCATCAAATGGTATGAAGACGGCACCCTGAACCTCGCCGCCAACTGCCTCGACCGCCATCTCGCCGAGCGCGGCGATCAAACCGCCATCATCTGGGAAGGCGACGACGCCAGCCAGAGCAAGCACATCACCTACCGTGAACTGCATGCGGACGTCTGCCGCTTCGCCAATGTGCTGCTCGGCCTCGGGATTAAAAAAGGCGACGTGGTCGCCATCTATATGCCGATGGTGCCGGAAGCCGCGGTGGCGATGCTGGCCTGCGCCCGCATCGGCGCCATCCACTCGGTGATTTTCGGTGGCTTCTCGCCGGAGGCGGTGGCCGGACGCATTATCGACTCCAGCTCGCGCCTGGTGATCACCGCGGATGAAGGGCTGCGCGCCGGTCGCGCCATCCCGCTGAAGAAAAACGTCGATGACGCGCTGAAAAACCCGAACGTCAACAGCATTGAACACGTCGTGGTCCTGAAACGTACCGGCGGTAAAATCGACTGGCAGGAAGGCCGCGATCTGTGGTGGAGCGATCTGATGGCGAACGCCAGCGCCGAACACCGCCCCGTCGAGATGAACGCCGAAGATCCGCTGTTCATCCTCTATACCTCTGGCTCCACCGGTAAACCGAAAGGGGTGTTGCACACCACCGGCGGCTATCTGGTCTACGCGGCCACCACCTTTAAATACGTTTTCGATTACCACCCGGGCGATATTTACTGGTGCACCGCCGATGTCGGCTGGGTCACCGGCCACAGCTATCTGCTGTACGGCCCGCTGGCCTGCGGCGCCACCACTCTGATGTTCGAAGGGGTGCCGAACTGGCCAACCCCGGCGCGTATGTGCCAGGTCGTCGATAAGCATAAGGTCAGCATTCTGTATACCGCTCCGACGGCGATCCGTGCCCTGATGGCGGAAGGCGACAAGGCTATCGAAGGCACGGACCGCTCCTCACTGCGCATTCTCGGCTCGGTCGGCGAACCCATTAACCCGGAAGCCTGGGAGTGGTACTGGAAGAAGATCGGTAACGAGAAGTGCCCGGTGATGGACACCTGGTGGCAGACCGAAACCGGCGGCTTTATGATCACCCCGCTGCCGGGGGCGATTGAGCTGAAGGCTGGCTCCGCTACCCGCCCGTTCTTCGGCGTTCAGCCGGTGCTGGTGGATAACGAAGGGCTGCCGCTGGATGGCGCCACCGAGGGCAATCTTGCCATCGCCGACTCCTGGCCCGGCCAGGCGCGTACCCTGTTCGGGGATCATGAGCGCTTTGAGCAAACCTACTTCTCCACCTTCAAAAATATGTACTTTAGCGGCGACGGCGCGCGCCGAGATGAAGATGGCTATTACTGGATCACCGGCCGCGTGGATGACGTTCTGAACGTCTCCGGCCACCGTCTGGGTACTGCCGAGATCGAATCGGCGCTGGTGTCGCACCCGAAAATCGCCGAAGCGGCAGTGGTCGGTATTCCGCACAACATCAAGGGCCAGGCTATCTACGCCTACGTGACGCTCAATCACGGTGAAGAACCGACGCCGGAGCTGTATGCGGAAGTGCGTAACTGGGTGCGTAAAGAGATTGGCCCGCTGGCGACGCCGGATGTTCTGCACTGGACCGATTCGCTGCCAAAAACCCGCTCGGGCAAAATCATGCGCCGCATTCTGCGCAAGATCGCCGCGGGCGACACCAGCAACCTCGGCGATACCTCGACTCTCGCCGATCCTGGCGTAGTGGAAAAACTGCTCGAAGAGAAGCAGGCCATTACCATGCCTTCTTAAGTAAGGACCGATTCCCTACACCCTCTCCCCCACCGGGGAGAGGATAAAAATAAGTCCCTCCCCCAGGATTTCACTCGCAGGAACGCCGTCAGCGAACCGTATCCCGGCCTTTAACGCCGGAGGGGTTGCTGTCGCCAGCGTCCGCTGCGTGGATGACGAAAGGGAGACCTCTGGAGACGCTAAGATGAATGAACAACTTTGTCAGCGGATAGAAAATAGTGCGCATTTCAGGGAGCTGGTGGCATCACGGCAACGGTTTGCCGCCATTCTGTCAGTGATTATGTTAGTGATCTATGTGGGCTTTATTCTGCTTATCGCCTTCGCGCCAGGCTGGCTCGGCACGCCGCTGCACGCCGGGACCAGCGTCACCCGCGGGATCCCGCTGGGCATCGGGGTGATCGTCATTTCGTTTGTTCTCACCGGTATTTATGTCTGGCGGGCCAACGGTGAATTTGACCGTTTGACCAAGAGCGTTCTCAACGAGGTAAAAGCATGATCAAGAGAGTCCTGACGGCGCTCGCCGCCACGCTGCTGCCCCTCGGCGTTCAGGCCGCAGACGCCATTACCGGCGCGGTACAGCGCCAGCCGACCAACTGGCAGGCGATTGTCATGTTCCTGATTTTCGTCGCCCTGACCCTGTACATCACTTACTGGGCGTCAAAACGGGTGCGTTCGCGCAGCGATTACTACACCGCCGGCGGCAATATCACCGGTTTCCAGAACGGGCTGGCGATTGCCGGCGACTTTATGTCGGCAGCGTCGTTCCTTGGTATCTCCGCGCTGGTGTATACCTCCGGTTACGACGGTCTGATCTACTCGCTGGGCTTCCTTGTCGGCTGGCCGATTATCCTGTTTCTGATTGCCGAACGTCTGCGCAACCTTGGCCGCTACACCTTTGCCGACGTGGCGTCCTATCGTCTCAAACAGGGACCGATCCGCACCCTCTCCGCCTGCGGCTCGCTGGTGGTGGTGGCCCTCTATCTGATCGCCCAAATGGTCGGCGCCGGCAAGCTGATCCAGCTGCTGTTCGGCCTTAACTATCACGTTGCGGTGGTGCTGGTGGGCGTCCTGATGGTGCTCTATGTCCTGTTCGGCGGCATGCTGGCGACCACCTGGGTGCAGATTATCAAAGCGGTTCTGCTGCTGTTCGGCGCCAGCTTTATGGCCTTTATGGTGATGAAGCACGTCGGCTTCAGCTTCAATAATCTGTTTACCGAAGCGATGGCCGTCCACCCGAAAGGCGCGGCGATTATGAGCCCAGGCGGGCTGGTGAAAGATCCGATATCCGCGCTCTCCCTTGGCCTCGGTCTGATGTTTGGTACCGCCGGCCTGCCGCATATCCTGATGCGTTTCTTTACCGTGAGCGACGCCAAAGAAGCGCGTAAAAGCGTGTTCTACGCCACCGGTTTTATGGGCTACTTCTATATTCTGACCTTTATCATCGGCTTCGGCGCCATCATGCTGGTCGGCGCGAACCCAGTGTTCAAAGACGCGGCCGGGCAGCTTATCGGCGGCAATAATATGGCGGCGGTGCATCTGGCGGATGCGGTGGGCGGCAACCTGTTCCTCGGCTTTATCTCCGCGGTCGCCTTCGCCACCATTCTGGCGGTGGTCGCTGGCTTGACGCTGGCGGGCGCCTCGGCGGTGTCGCACGACCTGTACGCCAACGTCTTCCGTAAAGGGGCGACCGAGCGTCAGGAGCTGAAGGTCTCCAAAATTACGGTGCTGATCCTCGGCGTGGTGGCCATTCTGCTGGGCATCCTGTTCGAAAATCAGAATATCGCTTTCATGGTCGGCCTGGCGTTCTCTATTGCCGCCAGCTGTAATTTCCCGATCATTCTGCTGTCGATGTACTGGTCGAAGCTGACCACCCGCGGGGCGATGATCGGCGGCTGGCTGGGTCTGCTGACGGCGGTGATTCTGATGATCCTCGGCCCGACCATTTGGGTGCAGATCCTCGGTCATGAGAAAGCGCTGTTCCCGTATGAATACCCGGCGCTGTTCTCCATCGCTATCGCGTTCATCGGTATCTGGCTCTTCTCCGCGACCGATAACTCACCGGAAGGAATGCGCGAGCGCGAGCAGTTCCGCGCCCAGTTCATTCGTTCACAAACCGGGATTGGTATCGAACGCGGCCAGGCGCATTAATCTTCTCCCCCTTCCCCGGCATCGTCCGGGGAAGGGGCTTATTCTGCCCCCGTCAGTTGTAGGTGAAGGTGATCACCCCTGCTGCGTTTGCTGAACCTGCTGTCACTATATTTCCCGTCTTATAATAGTTTGTGGAAAAAGCGAGCGACTGCTGAGCGGCTGCCCCGCCAGGACTGTCGGGATGGGTGAAATAGCTATAGCTGGCATCTGCGCCGTCGTTCGTTACCGTCGTACGGCTCGAGGTATAGAGGCTGATGTCGGTATTCAGCGGCAGCGCTTCGCCATCCAGATTCAACTGGACCCCCACCCCGGTGGCAACATTCTCTTCTGCCGTTAAGGCCATTACGGTGTTATCAGGATTATTCCCACTCGCTTCCGCCGCCACCACCCGCATCGAAACATTGGTTCCCGGCTCGCAAAAGAGATTCATGGACTGCCGCGCTGATCCTACCTTCGTCGCGCTATTAAACTCGCCGGTATTGATGCTGCCCATGGCAAAACTAAGATTATTGCTACTGACATCGCACCCCATCGGGATCATCTGGATGCTGGTGGTTCCGCTGATATGCAGTTGGGAAATCGCTACCGAGCCTGACTTATCCTTTGCCGATACCGTCGCCACCGGGTCGTTAAAGGATAATGTACTATTGCTGGCAATCGCGCCGCCAGTCGCTACCAGCTGCAGCTGATACGCCGGGGTGTAATGTGTGGAAGCGTAGAAATCTAAAAAGCCATTAGGCTCACCGAGTTTAAAGTTGGCATCGCCGATATAATGCACCTGCGAGTCGGGAGTGAAATCATTTGTATCGTTCTCATATTCACCACTGATATTAAGCCACACTTTAACGCGTATCCCGATCCCCTGCACCGAGGTGGTATAGATGTTATCGCCGACCAACGCCCCGGCATTGCTCGAAGACCAGGCAAACACCGCGTAAATTTGCCCTTGGCAATTGAGCATAAACGTTTGCGCGTGATTCATTTTCCCGGAATCGTACAGCACCGTACCCGCGGTATAATTTCCGGCGTTGATCAGTATTTTTTCCGGCAGGTTAGTCATCGAGATATCGCCATAATTTTTCCCCTCACATAACGCCCAGCTGTAGGAGGGGATCAGCACCACAATGAAAAATAAAATAAGCTTTTTCATAAACTTCCCTGTCGAAATCATTATTTATAAGCCACATCAAACGTGGCGGTAAAACCGACAATGCCGGGACTCACCTGGCCATAAGGTGAGTACATCCGTGCCGCCATGGTGAACGTGTGGATGTCCGCTTCGCTATCAAAGGTGAAGAGATACTGGTTACCGGGGCCCAGCGGCTGCTGGTCGGCCATGCTGAGCAGTTGCAAACCTACGCCGCTGGCCCCGCTATTGCCTGTCATATAGCTTTTATAGATCGAAGCATGGGCTTCATCGAAACCGGACCCACTGAATGTGATCGTTACTGCCGACGCATAGGCGGAACAGTTGGAAAAGAGCAGCTTAACCGGCACGCTGGCGCTGCTCGATCCCGCTTTTCCGGAGAACGTCTGATAAGGAACGGTGCCTAAATCAATACGATTCGACGGCTCCACGGCCACCTCACAGGAGGGCGCTTCGATCGTGCCCGTAACCTTAAAATTGACCGTGCTGTTGCTCTCGTAAGCCAACCCGGGAGCGGAGAGCAGTAAAAGGCTAGCCAGTACACAGCCCCCTGCTCCGCAGTCTTTAATGCTCATATCAGCCCTTTTTTCCTGTTGCGAACGTGCGGCCATTATCGGCAGATGGCCTGATAAAACTGAATATTGTCGCTCAGCGTGGTGCTGGAGAAATCATAATGAGCGGTGCACTGCTCACTGCTTTTGTCCCCCCAGCGTGCTAGCAGCTGGCCTTTTTTCTGCAACCCCGTCAGGTAAACCTGCCCCTCATCGCCAACGATATTGCTGCGCGAGACGCTGGTGTTAGGCCGGGCGTTATCGAGGGTCACCAGCGCGCCGAAGGGCACCACCCCGCTGCGGGTGCGCAGTGTGAGCATCGCCTTATAGCCAATTCGCGTGTCATACTGCACTTTGACGATCGCGTTGCGCGTCGGTACCACCGTTCTGGCAACGTTATCCACTTCAGCGCCGGGGATTTCCTGTTCATCCAGCGCCAGGCTATTACGATGGTATGGACGGACGTAGGGCACCACGGCATATCCGGTGGCATCCGTCGTCACGTTTGTCTGGCCGCGCACCGTCACATCGCTGACGCCGGGGGTCTCGACCAGCGCCGAACTCTCCCCCAGAAAGCGTGACAGCGTGAGCCCCCCTGAATGGGCGACCATGCCGCCGCGCAGCGAATAGTTGTAGTGATTGCTGTAGCGGTCGTAGCCATAGCCGCCCGCCACGTCGCCTTTTGCCCCCTGGTAGTTGACGCTGAGGTTGCCGGAAGTGCTCTTATCCTGGGTGTTGTACCCTTCCAGCACGCTCCAGTTCAGGGAGCGATCCTCGAACGCTGAACCGTTAAGTCCCACGCTGTGCGTGGTGTCGTTATGGCGGCCATGGTTCATGGTGTAATTCGCGGAGAGTGAGTCTCCCAGCGGAATGCTTAACGTCAGGGAGACGACCGTATCGCTGGCCGGCCGGTTATGACCGCTGTCATCGGTGTTCTGCACGTTGCGGTTATAGGAATAGTTAATAAAGTAGGAGGCTTTGCCGATTGCTCCGCTATAGCCCACCCCGACCGACGCCATGCGCGAGTTGTCCCAGTAGGTTTCATTGATCAGCGACAGCGAAAGTGAGCCATAGCCAAACAGCGTCTGTGACACCGAGGCGTCAAAACGGCCTTTCGTTCTGCCGTTGCTGGTACAGCAGTCATACTGAGTGGAAGCGTTATCGATAAAATCCTGAAACGAATAGTATCCCGCGGTGGAGTAGCGATAACCGGCCACGGAAAAGTTGGTCCCGGTCTGGAGAAAACTTTTGCTAAAGCGGACGCGATAAGATTGCCCCTGTTCTTTACTGGTCGATGTGGCCGCGGCGTTGGCGTTGACATCAGCCCATGACTGAGAACCATCAAATGAGAGGGCGCCGATAGTCCCAAGATTAAAACCGGCGCCTAACAGCAAGTTGGTGTATTTATCTTCCGCCTGCTGAAAGCCGCTATAAAGAGTAACGTTGCTGGTCACGCCATAAACCAGAGAGGACTGAATAAAGTTATATTCTTTATCGTCGGAGCTACCTGAGCGCGTTCTGCCACTGCTCAGCGCATAGTCCAGCTGGCCCTCGCGCTGCAGGATCGCCAGCGAGGCGAATGGCACCACAAAGTTTTGCTCGCTGCCGTCAGACTCTTTAATGCTGACGTACAGATCGCCGGCGCTGCCGGTGGCGTAAAGATCTTTTATTTCAAAGGCGCCGGGTGCAACGGTGGTTTTATAAATGCTATAGCCATTCTGATAGACCGAGACCTCAGCGGTGGTACGCGCAATACCCTTGATCGTCGGCGCAAACCCGTGAAGGCTATCCGGCAGCATCTCTTTATCTGAGCTGAGCTGTAGGCCGGTAAAGCTCATGCTGTCGAAGATGCCGGACGACGTATAGGTGTTGCCCACCACCAGTTGACTGCGCAGGGTTTGGATATCGCGGGTGATATAGGAGTATACCGACTCCCAGCGACTGCTATTGTCGCTGTGGCTATAGGTGCTGTAGTTGCGCAGGCGCCACGGCCCCAGGTTCACGCCAGGCTGCAGGCTGATAAACTGGCTGTCGATAGTCGCGCCGTTATGTCGCGGGGTATTGCGCTGCCCGGAAATGCTGTAGTTGAGAATACCGGCGTTAATCCCCTGCTGCCACTGGCTCTCCGGTACATAGTCCCTGGGGCGGTTCAGCATGGCGGCTTGTGGGACGGTAAAATCTATCCGCTGTTGGGCAAGTGAAACCGTAAACGTCACGCCCGGGATCGCCGACAGCTGAGCACAGGTTTCTCCTGCCTCGAACAGCTTCGGATAGGCGGCGGTATTGATGAGCCATGAATGAAGAAACTCCGTAGAAAGACAGGGAGTCACCGTTGCGTTTGCACCAGCGTCAGGGTTATTTACCTGAAACAGGAGCGATTCAGAACCGACATACTTATCATTGATGAAAACATCCAGGTAATAAGTACCAGGCGGTACGCCATCTTGCGAAAAATAAGACAGATCAACTGAAGTCGCACTATTAGCGGTGACTTCGAGTAGGTTTGGGTTGAAATATTCGCCGGCCTCAGCGCAAGTAGGTAGGGTACTCAGGCACAGAAAAATAGCGACGCAGAGACTTTTAGTTGGAAATAGCGGCTCAATGCTACTGAATAAGAGCGGTATATTTCTTCCCTGACATACCATAATCATTAATCACGCTCCATGTGATTTCTTTTTTTCCTGCCGAGGACAGGTTACTCCTGACGGGTATTTTTAAAGTCGAAAACGGGGCTGCAAACCATGCACCAGAAATATTTTTACCGTTAACACTAACCTGCGAGAAATTCATATACACTGGTGAACTATTTTTTACCGTTAGGGACGTCCCTTCTTTACCCCATTGTAATTTGTCGGCATAGCTTTCTGGTGTATTACCTTTTAACGCGGCAGGCCGGTAAATTAATTTTATTTTCGAGTTGATAGCAAACTGCACGACATTTTTATCAGGAATATATTCCGTCGCCGGGATCCCTTTAATATTTAGCCAAAACATGGATTCGCGGTCGTCTGGTAACATCTTTCCTGAACGGACAATACGCACAAATCCTTTTTCTCTGGCTTTAAGACGAAATAGCGGTGGTGTAATAATAAATGCATCTTTTGCTGGTGAAGCAGCATCAACCACAGAGAGCCAGGACTGCACGATATTGCTGTTCTGATCTTTATTCTCAACGCTAATAACGGCGTTATTCTTCGTACCATCAAAGACAAGGCGCGTACCGCCAACCACCACGCTGGCTTGCGCGATAGAAGACGACAGCACTAAACCAACCACAAAAAAAGGATATCTCATACGCTTAAATAAGGGGAATAACAGACGATCCCCCTTTCTCCCTTCAATAAAATGCAGAATTAATGATAGGTCACGTTATAAGTTACCGTTGTCTGAACGGCACCCTTTGTCGGTTCACCAGAGCCCGATTTCACCATCTTAACGGTGAACGGAATCGTTGCGGCACCGGAGGAGATATCGACATCGGAACCTTCTTCGTTATTTTTCATCAGGCTACCGGCTTCGTCATACAGCGCCACAGCGACGCCCGTTGCTGCGTCTTCCGTAGCCTGGTTTTTAAAGTAATCGCTATTCGCGGTATCGGAAACCCCGCCGAAAGTCACGCGGGCGGAGTTATTTCCCCCCTCTTCCACCGTCGGGCAATCCGCTAAGCTAAAGGAGAAATTTTTGGCTGCGCCGAAGGTATACGCTTTCAGGTCCGCCACCGAGGTGGTACCCATATCAATGGCAGTCACACCGCCATCGATGGTCGCCGTACAGGTAGTATCTGAAACAATGCCATTAAAGGTAATGGTGTTATCAGCCTGGGCAACGGTAGACAGCGCGCTGCAGGCAGAGAAAATCAGGGCACCTGCCAGAAATTTTTTACTCATCTTCATATTTATTCCCATATCCATTATAAACGACAATCAGTCCGTCAATTGCTTTATGCAGCGATATTAGAGAATGAAATTCAATCAGCGCGGCGTCATGCCGGCATTTTCATGCTATCGGCTTGATGACAGGCACTATTATGCAGAAATAAACGACCCACTATGAATCCATTCAATAATACAAGCTCGCGTAAAAAGAATAACTAACACATGGTAAAAATTCAATTATCAACAGATATGCTATTTTTTAAACAACGCGTATTAAAAGATTAGCGGCGCGACATAAAAAACCTTAAAAATCACTTGGATAAGCAGTTATATAATTCGTGAAAATAATAAAAACACTGAATTATATTTAGATTGCAATTAAATAATCGACGCCAGTGAAATATTTTCTTACAAATTCAGGAGAAACATAAGAATCGACTTAATCTTTTATGATGAGTAATAACAGGTATAAACAAAAACAGGGGAAAATAGTCCACAACTATTCTCCCCCTCAATATTTCATAATATCCGGTTACGGGACCATGTTAAAACAGCAGCCAGCGCACGACCGGCGCAGCCAGCACGACGACCACACCTGAGAGCATCATCACCAGGCTGGCCACTACGCCCTCCTGCTGGCCCAGCTCATAGGAGCGCGCGGTTCCGGCACCGTGGGAGGCCGCCCCGAACCCGGCCCCTTTCGCCATCCCTTCCCGGATAGCAAGACGTAAAAACAGCATGTCCCCCACCGCCATACCAAAGACGCCGGTGATCACCACAAACAGCGCCACCAGATCGGGTTGACCGCCGAGCGGTTTCGCCGCCGCCAGGGCAAAAGGCGTGGTCACCGAACGCACCGCCAGGCTACGCTGTATTTCGTCAGACAACATCAATCCGCGCGCCAGCCACACGGAACTGGTCACCGCTACCACCACCGCCGTCACCACCCCTGCGCTGAGAGACATCCAGTGGCGTTTGATCACCGCGATATTTTCATAGACCGGGACGGCAAAGGCGATGGTCGCCGGGCCCAGCAGCCAGAGCAGCCAGTGGGTCTCTCCCATATAGCTCTGATAAGAGATATGGCCTGCCACCAGGATCAGCACCAGCAGGATCGGCGTAAATACCAGCGGCATCAACGGCAGTTTATGAAAACGGCGATACAGTTTTTTATTAGCGTAATAGAGGCCCAGCGTCGCCGCCAGACACAGGATACTTAGCGTGGTATCGCTCATTTTTTTATCCTGTTCACTTCGTAACGATAAACCTTGTCAACGACCCAGGCCGTAGCGCCGAGCACCATCAGCGTGCTTAACGCAATGACCAGGAAAATACGCCATCCGTCGACCATCAACAGCTGGGCATAATTGACCACCGCCACCACCGCCGGGACGAAAAACAGCAGCATCTCCGCCAACAGCCAGCGGGCGCCGGCGCGAACCCAGTTGAGGGGGATCACCCGGCAAACGATCATCAACAGGAGCATCACCATGCCCACTAAGTTGGCCGGCAAGGGTACCTGCCACCTGTTCACCAGATATTGTGCGAAGATGAATAACCCGACGTAGAGCAGCACCTGTATCGGGATCTGAAGTCGCTGCGCCACAGCAGGGGCAACGCGAGCTGGCGCGAAGGCCATGAGCGATAGTCCTGAAAAAAGAAGTCAGGCATGCAGTATAGAGAGCCGCCGACGCGGACAGAAATGAATTAAAATCATCGCAGGTATAGTCTCAGGGAATAATTATGGATATCCGAACGCTGCGCTATTTCGTTGAAGTGGTTCGTCAGCAGAGTTTTACTCGCGCGGCGGAAAAGCTGTTTGTCACGCAGCCCACCATCAGCAAGATGCTTAAAAATCTCGAAGATGAACTGAACTGCACGCTGTTGATCCGCGACGGCCGCAAACTGCTGCTTACCGATACCGGGCGCGTGGTTTTTGAACGCGGCCAGGCGATCCTCGGCGAGTTCAGCCAGCTGGAGTCAGAGCTGAGCGATATCAATCACCTGCATAAGGGGGTGCTGCGTCTTGGCATTCCGCCGATGGTCGGGATGCTGATGGCGGAGCCGATCAGCCGTTTCCGCCAGCGCTACCCGGGCGTCGAGCTGAAAATCGCCGAGTTTGGCGGCCTGACGGTCCAGCAGGCGGTCAGCAATGGTGAACTTGATATGGCGATGACCGCCCTGCCGATCGAAGAGGGTAGCAGCCTCACCACCCTGCCGTTGTTCAACCACCCACTGTGCGTCCTGACGCCCAGGACCGCGGCGTGGGAAGGCAAAACGTCGCTCTCGCCGGCGGAGCTGGCGGCGCATCCGCTGGTTATCTACAACGAGGAATTTGCCCTCAGCCAGCAGCTGATGCGCCTGTTTAGCGAGCACGACGTGAAGCCGCGGATCGCCGTGCGCAGCGGCCAGTGGGACTTTCTCGCCGCCATGGTGCAGGCCGGCATTGGCGTGGCGATCCTGCCGGAGCCGATTTGCCAGCGTCTCGACCCGCAGAATTTTTGCTGGATCCCATTGCAAAGCGAGCTGCGCTGGGAGCTGGGGATGATTTGGCGGGAAGGCGTGTATATGTCGCGTAGCGCTGAGGCCTGGCTGGCGTGCAGTAAAGCGTTCTGGCTGGAATAACGCCTGGCGGCGCCAGGCTGGTGCGCATCGGGTGGATACCGCGGAGGTTGTCGGCCCGGTAAGGCGTCAGCTGCCCGCGGGCACACGTGCGTTACGAGAGATCACCCGGCGGCGCTACGCCACCGGGTCTGACGATCACTGATCTTCGATCAACAGCGCTTCCAGCAGGTCGAGGTCGTGCAGCAGCTTCTGCAGCGTCTCGTTACTGATCTGCCGGGTGGCGCGCAGATGGTACAGCTCACCGCGCTCAGAGCGCAGCGCCGCCAGGCGGAAGCGCCGCTCCAGGCTCTCTTCGAGCATCGAGGTTTCCACATCGTTACGACCATCGGCGCGGCGGCGCAGGTTACCGATCACCCGCGAACTGACTTCGGTCAGCAGCTGGTTATCGATATTCTCTTTAGTATCCGCCGCCAGCCGCTCTTCCATCTTCTGGATCGCCACAATCGCCACGTCCGCCGTCGCCGCGCGCGCCAGACGCTCCTCTTTCCGCTGCTGCACATTATCGCTCGATTCAATGTGGCGCAGCAGGATCGGCAGCGCAATCACCCCAACGAACAACGAGAACAGGATCACCCCGGCGGCGAGGAAAATCAGCTCATAGCGCGCCGGAAAGACATTCCCGTCCGGCAGTAGCAGCGGAATAGAGAGCACACCGGCGAGGGTAATCGCCCCGCGCACCCCGGCAACGGAGGAGATCAGCAGCTCGCGCGTGGTCCAGGAGCCAAACTCCATCGGTTTCTTCTTCAGGAAGCGCTGGCTAAGCTTACGCATCGACCACAGCCAGCCAAAACGCACCAGCATCAGCGCGGCATAGATCAGGATGATGTCGGTAAACAGCATCCAGGTCTCGACATTGGGGTCGGCTTCCGCCGCCACCAGCGAGCTGGAGAGGATATCCGGCAGCTGCAGGCCCAACAGCAGAAACACCATGCCGTTAAAGACAAACTCCAGCATCGCCCAGGTGCTGTTGGCGCGCAGGCGCATCGCCAGCGGCGCGGTACGCATCACGCCGGAACGGGTGATGGTCATCCCTGCCGCCACCGCCGCCAGAATGCCGGAGACGCCGATATGTTCGGCAATCAGATAGGAGGCAAACGGCAGCAGGAACAGCAGGACGATCTGCGTGGCGGGCTCGTCACCGCCCCAGCGGCTGAGGAAGCGCATCGAGCGGCCATACGACCAGCTCACCACAAACCCGGCCAGCACGCCGCCAATCGCCACTTTCAGAAACTCGACGGTGGCGCCGCCGACGGTAAAGACCATGGTGCCCATCGCCACCGCGACGGCAAACTTGAGCGAGACCAGGCCGGAGGCGTCGTTCATCAGCGCCTCACCCTGCAAAATACCCATGATTTTTTTCGGTATCCGCCCTTCCCCGACGATACCCGAAAGCGCCACGGCATCGGTCGGCGACAGCACGGCCGCCAGCGCGAACGCCGGGATCAGCGGAATGCCCGGCACAATCCAGTAGATCAGAAAGCCGATGCCGACCACCGTCACGACCACCAGCGCCAGCGCCAGGCCGAGGATCTCGCGCCCGTGCTCAATGAATTCGCGAGTTGGCGTTTTCCAGCCGTCGGCGAACAACAGCGGCGGGATAAACAGGACCAGAAACAGCTCTGGATCAAATTCAACATGCAAACCAAAGGTCGGCCACGCCAGAAGCGCGCCAATGGCGATTTGCATCAGTGGGAGTGGAACCTGAAAGGGCAGTACGCGCGTCACTACCCCGGAGAGTGAGACCACAAGGGTCATGATGAGGATGGTAAAGAATATTTCCATGTGTTCCCTGTTTGCTGCGTTTTCTTTTATACCTGTGAGGCGTCTTGCCTTTGAATCATACGCTACCCAGATTAACGCAAATGGAAACAGGATGTGGCTTAAAAATAAAACGGGCGGCCTGAGCCGCCCGTGAGGAGCACAAAGGGTTTAAATCGCCCACCCGCCGGCGTAGAACACCACCAGCGCCACCGCGATAATCACCGTGCCGAGGTTCAGCTTACGCCACTCGCCGGAGACCAGACGGCCGATCACCAGGGTCGCGAAACCGATCATGATGCCGGTCACGATGTTGCAGGTCAGCACGATAAACACCGCGGTGATCAGGCCAGCCATGGCGTCAACGAAGTCATTGAAATCGATCTTCGCCACGTTGCTCAGCATCAGCAGGCCGACGTACATCAGCGCCGGCGCGGTCGCGTAGGCCGGCACCAGATAAGAGAGCGGAGAGAGGAACAGGATCAGCAGGAACAGGACCCCTACCGTCACCGCGGTCAGGCCGGTTTTACCGCCGGCTGCCGTACCCGCCGCCGATTCGATATACACCGCCGCCGGCGCCGCCCCGACTAAGCCAGAGAAGACGCTGCTCAGGGAGTCGGTGGTCAGCGCTTTACCGCCGTTGATGATCTGTCCGTCTTTGTCCAGCAGGTTCGCCTGACCGGCCACCGCGCGGATGGTGCCGGTGGCGTCAAAGACCGCCGTCATCACCAGGGCCAGTACGCTGGGCAGCACGACCGGATTCAGCGCGCCGACGATATCCAGACTGCCAATCAGCGAGTTGCCCTGGTCATCGCTCAGGGATGGCATGGCGAAAATCCCGGAGAAATGGACGTTAGGATCGAAAATCAGGCCGACAATCGACACGCCGATAATGGTCAGCAGAATACCGCCCGGTACCTTCATTTTTTCCAGACCGATGATCACCGCGAGGCCAATCAGCGACATTACCACCGGGAAGCTGTCAAAGTTCCCCAACGCCACCGGCAGACCGTCCAGCGGGTTTTTGATCACCAGGCCAACGCCATTGGCGGCAATCAGCAGCAGGAACAGACCGATCCCGATCCCGGTACCGTGGGCCACGCCCTGCGGCAGGTTGCGCAAGATCCAGCTGCGGATGCCGGTTGCCGAGATCACCGTAAACAGGACGCCCATCAGGAATACCGCGCCGAGCGCCACCGGAATACTGATGTGCTGCCCCAGCACCAGGCTGAAGGCGGTGAAAGCGGTCAACGAGATAGCGCAGCCGATGGCCATCGGCAGGTTTGCCCATAATCCCATCGCCAGCGAGCCAACGCCCGCCACCAGACAGGTAGAAACAAACACCGCGGCCGGCGGGAAGCCCGCTTTTCCGAGCATGCCCGGCACCACGATGACGGAGTACACCATTGCCAGAAAGGTAGTAAGACCTGCAACAATCTCCTGACGCACGGTGCTACCGCGCGCCGAAATTTTAAACCAGGCGTCTAATGAACCGCCGGTACGCGCTGAAGGCGTAGACATAGAAAACTTCCCCTGAAAATTTTTATTGTTCGTTGATATGCGTGGTGGACCTTCCACTGCCAGTTAAACGCGATCTCCTTGTACCGAATCGCAGCGCCAGGGGGGCCGCAAAAAAGCAAACGTTTAACTCCGCGCATACACTACGGTGTGTCAACCTTATCAACTCCCCCCGGCTAGCAGAAAAAAGAGGGAGTAAAACAGAAAGGCAAACGATTATCCGGCCTTTAGATAACCCTTTTCAACCGATGTTTATCGTATTTCGCTAAATTTCGCTTATGACGAACAGAAAATAACCAGCCGATGCGCAAACGTTATCGTCCATGCGCAATCCGCTAACAATTTTTTAGTGAGTTGCTTTCATTTAGCCGCGTCATCGGATCCGCTGATACTTCAGGCGCCGGGTAAGGTGAAGGGGCCGCCGCGCTCGATAGCCCGCTGCCAGGCCGGGCGCTGCTCCACCCGCTGTCGCCAGGCCTCAATATGGCGAAGATCATGCATGCCGCCGCGGGCCAGCAGCGCCATCACCGGGAAGCTCATCTGGATATCGGCCATGCTCAGCCGATCGCCGGCAAACCATGGCCGCGTGGCAAGATGGTCGTCAATGAACCGCGCATGGGTGGCCAGCTGAGGATCGAGCCACGCTTTCTGGATACCTTTGCCCAGCAGCGAGCCCAGCGAGCGGACGCCAAAGGGCACCGGGGGTTTGCCGAGGCTGGCGAACACCAGCTTCATTAACAGCAGCGGCATCAGCGAGCCTTCGGCATAGTGCAGCCAGAAGCGGTACTGCAGTTTGTCATCCGCGCCCTGTGGCTTCAGCAGCCCATCGCTGTCCCAGCTCTCCTGCAAATACTCAAGGATCGCGCCGGACTCCGCCAGCACATAGCCGTTGTCTTCCAGCACTGGCGATTTCCCCAGCGGGTGGATTTTCTTCAATGCCGCTGGCGCCAGCATCGACTTTTCCCGCTGATAGCGGACTATCTGATAAGGCAGCTGTAGCTCCTCCAGCGCCCACAGTACGCGTTGCGATCGTGACTGATTAAGATGATGTACCGTCAGCATGGGCCTCTCCCGTGGTTTGTTCAAATTAACTATAGGAACAGGCGCGGATTGCCGGGAAAATTTCGGCAAAATAGTGAGGAAAAAACGGCGGCGGATGCCATAGTTAAAGTGTCGACGCAAACCGGAACCTCCATCAACAGATTGCGCAATATTGAGGGACGTCGACGTCGGGGGAAACCCTCTCGTGAACCAACGAGATAATGCGAAAGACCAAGACCGGAAAACAACTAAAGCGCCCAGTTGTGGCGCTTTAGTTTTATCACTCCTCCTCCAGCAGCCGGGCGCCGGTCCCCTCTTCCCCCAGCTTATCGCCCGGGTTGCGTAGCGGGCAGTCGCGCCGCGATAAACAGCCGCAGCCGATGCAGCCGTCGAGCTGGTCGCGCAGCGCCGTCAGAGTGTGGATACGCCGGTCCAGCTCCTCGCGCCACTGGGATGACAGCATTTTCCACTCTTTTGCGCTGAGATTGTGCCCTTCCGGCAGCACGCCAAACGCGTCGCCGATGGTGGCCAGCGGGATGCCGATACGTTGCGCAATTTTGATAATCGCCACCGCGCGCAGGACATCGCGCCGGTAGCGCCGCTGATTGCCGGCATTCCGCTGGCTGTGGATCAGCCCTTTACTCTCATAAAAATGGAGGGCCGAGACCGCCACGCCGGTTCGTTTTGCCACTTCCCCGGGCGTCAGCAGCATTTTGATGCGGGGTGATTTCTTTTCCATAAAGCGCTTTACCTCAAGTTAACTTGAGGAATTATACTCGCCCGCAGACAAAACGACGAATCGAGAATTGAGAGAGGCCGCTTTATGTCCCATCAGGATATTATTCAAACACTGATTGAATGGATTGATGAACATATCGATCAACCACTTAACATTGATGTAGTCGCCAAAAAGTCAGGATACTCGAAGTGGTACCTGCAGCGGATGTTCCGCACCGTGATGCATCAGACGCTGGGGGATTATATTCGTCAGCGCCGTCTGCTGCTGGCGGCGGAGGCGTTGCGAACCACCCAGCGGCCGATCTTTGATATCGCCATGGATCTGGGCTACGTCTCGCAGCAAACCTTCTCGCGGGTCTTCCGCCGGGAGTTCGACCGCACCCCCAGCGACTACCGCCATCAGATCTCCGCGTGACGCGACGGCTGAGGCACGTTCACGGGCGCGGGCGCATTGGCTAACCACTGCATAAACTCCCGCGCCGGCATCGCTTTCGCAAACAGCCAGCCCTGGCAATACTGCACGCCGCGCTTGTAGAGCCAGCTTACCTGCTCAGGCGTCTCCACGCCTTCCGCGATAGTCTTTAGACGTAACCCGCGCGCCATCTCGATGATGTGTTCGGCAATCAGGTGGCTGGTGTTGTTGGTGGTCAGCGTATCAACGAAGGTTTTATCGATTTTAAGGATATCGACGTTCAGGGCGTGCAGATTATGCAGATTCGAATAGCCGGTACCGAAATCATCGATGGCAATTTCATAGCCCGCTTCGCGGAACGCCTGAATCACCGGCGTGGTCTTCGGTACGTCGATAAACCCCCGCTCGGTTACTTCGATTTTGATCTGCCCGATACAGACCGCATAGCTGCGCGCTTTCTCACTGATCTGTGAAATCAGCCGCGCCGAGTGGAAGTCCGACGCAGAGAGATTGATCGCCACGTACAGCTGCGGATGGCTGGCAAGAAACTCTCCCATTTCGTAAAACAGCTCATCCACCACGTAGTCCGTCACCTGGGCAATCATGCCTTCATTTTCCGCCAGCGGAATAAACTCCGCCGGGTTCATCACCGGACCGTCAAACCCTGGCCAGCGCAGCAGCGCTTCCGCCCCGACGCAGCGGTTATTTTTAATATCGATAATCGGCTGGTAGTGCAGGCGCAGCTGGCGGCAGCTCAGAGCCCGCTGCAGCATATTGCGCGGCGAGTGATACTGACGGCGGGTACGCGACCACACCAGCACCAGTAAAATACTGCAGATGATCCCCAGCGGCAGCGTCAGGCTGGCCTGGTCACAAAAGTTGTGATAATAGCTGGCCCGCGAGGTGGACATAATGACGGCGATCGGCCGGATAGCGGAGCGGGCTATCGTATACACCCGGCCATTCTGATTAAAAAAGGTATCGCCTTCGCGAATTAACGCATGGAGCTCCGCGGGCTCGACATTGTTACTAACCGAGAAAAAGAGGTTGGTTTTGGTATCGAACACGCCATAGGCTAAATCGCGATCGCTGGCGATCACTGAGCTGAACGAGAAGGGATTGACCACCACCACATAGGGCCCCTTCTGCATATAATTCATAGCAAAGCCGGGATAAAACGGCGTGTCCCGGTAATAGTAAATCGCGACATCCGGCTTTTTGGTGTAATTGGCCGCCGGCATCCGCCAGCCGGTTTGCTGATGAACGGACGTTGAACAGATAAAGCGCTGGCCGTTAGCGTAGATCAGATCTTCCACATACAGCAGGCCGCGAACGATATGCAATAAATAACGCTGATGGTCCGCTGAGCACAGCTCCCCGCGATACTGGCTGGCTTTCGCCCGTGCCTGATCCGCTTCGCGGATGACCATTTCCGTTTTTTGCAGCGCCAGCTGCGAAAATGAGTGTAATTGATCAATGGTTTCGGCTTTTGCCCGCAGTTGGGCAAACCACAATGCCAGTACCACTGGCAATAAAATAACCAAACCCGTTCCGATGAGCCTTAGCGCCTTATGCGGCGTACTGTCACCCATTTACGCTTACATCCATGCGATATGCCTTAATTAAGGTAGCCCAAACACGTTAGCAATCGCGACTGCGATAGACATCAGCCGATTTCCGCCAGCCCTCACGGGCGTCAGCTTTACCACTGACAGGGAAGAATAATACTTATTTATCAGGTATTCGGAAGATATTCCGCCAAGATTAAGAATAGACGCGCTTCTGACTCGGTTTCTCCGTGTATTAAACAAGAACAAGTAATAAAACCCGCAGAATAATAATCATTAGCAAGAGAATGAAAATAAGATCATCAGGGGTTACTTACTAATATCCACATAAATAGCAGCGTTATTAAGCGCAGCGAAAGCTCATTTTTTGACTGGTGAATAAAGCGCCAAGTGTGATATAGTTCACACAAGTTGATGAAACAGAAATGGCGTTTCATCACTCTCTAGTACGCCAGTTGAGACCAGAGCGCTATGCCATCGTCAGTCGCGCCAGGTCGTGCATGGCTCCCCGACTTTCTTTGAGGACAGGTTAATGGCTTCCATTACTACCAGTGTTGTGTTGTTGCGCTGGCCCCTGGTGAGCGCGGTACTGATGTTTCTTGCCAGTTCACTGAATATCCAACTTCGCAAAAGCGATTATGCCGGTCTGGCGGTGATCTGCAGCTGCCTCGGCCTTGCCGCCGCCTGCTGGTTCGCCACCGGTTTGCTCGGCATCACCCTGCTCGATATTGCCAAAATCTGGGGCAATATCAAAGATGTGATGATTGAAGTCATGAGTCAGACACCGCCAGAATGGCCAATGATGATGACCTGAGGTTAAAAAGCTTCCCACCGGGAAGCTTTTTCGTTTTCTGCAGCCCTTATTTCCCCAGCTTCGCCATCATCTCCGGACGCATAAATTTATGGATCACCACCATAAAGAGCAGCGATGGCGCCAGCAAAATCAGCGCGGTAATCGACGAGACCTGATAGTTACCCGACATGCTGGCGTTATTGAGCAGCAGCGGTAGCGTAGTGACATCCGGTGCCCCGACGAAAAAGGTGCCGGTAAACTCATCCAGCGACTCCAGAAAAACAAAGATGCTGGCGGCAACGATCCCCCGGGGTGGATTATGTCTGCTCTGATAACGCCGCCGGCGCCGAACTGGCCGCTAACCAGCTGTTGCGCAGCGGCTGGCTCAATACTCTCCCTTCCACCTGGGCCATCACCCCCCTGCTCGACGCCGGCCTGGAATATCGCCGCTTCGGCGCGGGCGCCCTGATGCTGGCGCATGTCGCCGCCGGCCAACTCCATGCCTATTATGAAGCGCATATGAACAGCTGGGACGCGCTGGCAGGCATGCTGTTGATTGAGGAGGCGGGCGGAACGTGCAATGCGTTTCTCGCCAATGAGGGGCTGCGGCGAGGTAACCGCGTGCTGGCCGGCTGCGCAGGCGTCCAGCTACGACTGGCCGCCCTGCTGGAGAAATGACGCCACACCGCCCCCGGCGTGGCCTGACTAACGCCAGGTTTCGCTGCGGGGAATATTATTCGGGCAGCGCTTAATCGCGCAAAAGGACTGGTAAAAACAGGAGTCAGACCGCTCGCCGCCGGCATGGTACGGGCACGATGGCCGCTCGCGTAATATTTCCCACTGCGCCTCGTCGTACACCGCAATATTGTAGATTTTTAATGAATGATACTGGTCATTAATTAAAACTCTTGAGGAATAGAGCTTCATTGTCTCGCCGGGCAGCAGGATCACATCGGCCTCGTACCACATAATAAATTTTAAGAAACGCAGGCTGGATATCGCCGAAAAGGCGATGCCGGATTGCGGGCAGATCAGGGTATTAAGAATAGTCCATTTCATATTCCTTCCTTATATAAATGCTACAAATTGTTACCGTATATAGTGATAGCATTCATTAATATAAACTGCAAGCATCCCTGACAATTATGTGACTTAAGACAATTCCTAACAACACACTCCATTATTAGTAACGTTTACTTTTCGTCGAGAGATTAATGATTAGACCCTATAAAAACAGAAACAAATCAACCTAAAAAAAGAAAATACAATAAAAAATAAGATTAAATAAAAATAATTGACAATATGTATTAGTCCCTTTGGATGAGCCTTCATCCATTCGTATCAGACGATGTGGCGCTGAGCGTCGCCAAAGCTTCCGCCGGCAGAGAGGACGACGGCAGCCAGCTATTTATTGCGCGGTTGCCTCGGCGTACGACAACAGACCCGCGCAGCCATCAGGCCGCGCTCGGGTAAATGTCTTTGGTATACCGCCATAGCGAATATCTTAGCGATAATATCGCCATGGCGATTGATCTTATTTAGCTCAATCCGTATGTCGGGGTACCGTCTACAGAATATTGCCACACCGGTCTAATAAGCCCCGCTGGGGCCTTACCAGGTTTTGCCGATATTAAACTGAAACTGCTCTGCTTTATCGCCATCATACTTTTTAAATGGCTCTGCCCATGAGAAGACCAGTGGACCGAGAGGAGACATCCACTGCACGGCAATCCCAGCGGAGAGACGAATATGACTCGGATCGCCGTAGTCAGGGATCCCTGCCGCCTGCGTCTGCGCGGTGTTTTGCCAGGAGGTGCTCCAGACCGTCCCCGCATCAACAAACAGCGAGGTTCGCAGACTATCGGCATATTTGTCATTCACAAAGGGGGTTGGAATGATAAATTCGCTGTTCAGCACCGCCATGGCATTCCCGCCGACCGCATCAGATGAGGAGTCCAGCGGGCAGGCGCTATAGCTGCTTTCGCTGCCGTTACAACGGTAATAGGCCGCTTTAGGCCCGATGGTGTTAGATGAGAAGCCGCGCACTGTCGACGAACCGCCAGCGTAAAAGTTATCGTAGAACGGCACACTTTTGCCGTCTAACCCGCCGGCATAGCCTGCACGCAGGCGTTCCATCCAGATCCAGCGCTTATTCTCGTTCAGTGGCAGATACTGGGCAGTGTCAAAGGAGAGTTTGTAATAACTGTTATCCGAGCCGGGGAGGGTCAGTTTTCCGCTAAGGCTGCTTTTGTTTCCCGCTCGCGGGAAAAAGCCGCGGTCGAGTCGTTGTAACCCCATCCAATACTCACAAAATAATCGTTGGCGCTATATTTCGCGCCGCTGTCGCCATCTTTCGTCACCACGCTGGGCTCGATTCCGCGAGAGCTGAGGTAGCGCCAGGTCGACAGCTCCGGATCCATATTAGTCAGCCGATTATGAACATAATCCAGTCCCAGGTTCAGGGAGTTATTTTCGCTAATTGGAAACCCCAGCGTACTGCCTAAGCCGTAGCTCTGCTGGTTATAGCTCCCGGCGTCCGCATCGGAAGCATCATAGCTGTTATAAAAAATCTTTCCGCCCAGGCTAATGCCATCGACGGTAAACCACGGATTCGTCGCCCCCAGTTCAAGATAAGACTGATAGCTGTTGCGCGTCCCGTTGAAGCTAACGCTGTTGCCCGTTCCCAGCCAGTTATCCTGAGTCACGCCAAGCTGATAGCTCACGCCGCTGTCCGTTCCAAATCCCAGGCCCACGTTAAATGAGCCGGTGTTGCGCTCCTTCACCTTGTAGACCACATCGACCTGATCCGCCGTCCCACTAACCGGAACGATCTGCTGTTCAACGTTCTCAAAAAAACCCGTTCGGTCAAGACGTACTTTCCCTTGCTCGACTTTTTCGTTGTTGAGCCACGCCCCTTCCATTTGACGCATTTCACGGCGCAGCACCGCGTCCCGGGAGGTGTCGTTACCGGAAAAGCGGATCTGGCGTACCGAGTAGCGGCGACCCGCGTCGACCTGAATATGCAGCGTCATACGGTGATGCGCATCATCGATTTCCGGCGTGGTCGTCACTTGCGGCCAGGCATAACCATACTTGCCGAAACGCTTTTTGATCTCATTTTCAATCGTGGTGACTTGCGCCCCGCTATACCATGCCCCCGCCAGCGGCTGGGCAAGGGCCTCGATCTCCGGTCCATGCTGCGCCAGGTCGCCTGTCACCTGAGTTCGGTCGACCCGATAACGTTCGCCTTCATTGAGGGTGATGGTGATATACAGGGATTTTTTATCTGGCGTCATACTGACCTGCGTGGACTGGATAGCAAAGCGCGCATAGCCGCGATCGAGATAAAAACTGCGCAGCGTTTCCAGATCGGCTTCCAGCTTCTGTTTCTGGTATTTTTTATCCGCTACCACGTTCCACCACGGCACATTATCGCGTAGCTGAAGCTGGTCCAGGAGCGTCTCTTCTCGAAACGCCTGATTACCGATAATGTTTATTTGTGCGATTTTCGCCGATACGCCTTCCTGAAAGACGAACGTTAAGTCAACGCGATTACGCGGTAACGGGGTCACCACAGCGTGAACCTGCGCACTGTATTTTCCCGCGCTGTAATAGAAATCCTGCAACCCCTTTTCTATTTCGCTGAGCGAATTTCTATCCAGTGCGCTACCTGCAAAAATACCTGTCGCGGTGAGATTCTCCTTTAACGCATCATCCTTCACCGACTTATTCCCGGAAAAACTGATGCTGGCAATAGTGGGCCTCTCCTTAACCTGCACCACCAGCGTTTTCCCATCGCGCAGGATCTGCACATTCTCGAAATTGCCGCTCGCATACAGCGCGCGCACCGCCTCGCTGACTTCCTCTGGCGTCACCGTTTCTCCCGCGTGCAACGGCATACTTAATAGCGCCGCCCCGACGGTCACGCGCTGCAGCCCTTCAAAACGGATATCATCAACTTGATATGATGTTGCGGCGTACAACGTTAAAGGGGTAATCAATAATCCGCTGATGATATGAGTCTTTTTTAACATGAATGTGTCGTCTACGAGATAATGAGCAATAGCAGTTATCTGCTGGCGTTGAGCTTATTTGTTCAGATTGCGTATCTAAGATATGCGACAGAATTAACCTGAGCGAGACGCAGAATTACATGCAATTATGGCGACAAAATGGAGAAAAAAAGGATGTTAAATCATCTTTAAAAATATATTTAAGGATGGAACTTTTCCTGAACTCCGTGGTTCTAATGGCCAACACCAGAGCTATATTTAGATTTGCCTGAACGGTTTTTATTGAAAAAGCCCCCTTTCTTGCTAATGGAAAGGGGGAAGGATCTCGTTAGGAATGTTGTTCTCTGGAATCACCAGGAACGGGCACAATCATATTCTTAAAGCCAGCAGATATAATGAAGAGAAATTGAATAAATTATGCAATCGACATCACAACATTCTTTCATGTATTTACCGCCAGATGACAATGGAGAAAATCTCCATATTTTCCTCAAAATAGCAGAATACAGTAGGGACGCCTTATCAAGGCATCAAGGAAAGTCTATCGTTATCTACAATAGCCAAGCAGTGGCGCCTCGCCAGGGAAGGTGAGGCATAGGATTCACCATCCTGCCGCCTCCCATCATCAATCACAGGGAATTGCGTATGTCACGCTTACTTAAAACGATCTTACCCATCATTATCTGCACCCTCTTTGGGTTACCGTTCGCTTCGCCGGCGCAGGCTGCCTCCAGTCTGCAGATTGTTCTCCCCGCGCTGACATGCGATACGCTGAGCGCTACCGACTTCAGCGCCGCCGTTGGCGCAAAGGTCACTATCAACCACACTGAAATGCAAACCTCCGCGCAGGGAAGCTGGTGCAAGGTGAGCGCCACTATCGCCCCCCAGATTGGCGTGCAGATTGCCCTGCCGACCCAGCGCTGGAGTCAACGTTTCTTGCAGGTCGGCTGCGGCGGACTGTGCGGGAGCATTAACCTGAGTCTGTCGAATGCCAGCGGCTGCCTGCCGGCAATGAACGGCGAGTTCGTGGTGGCAGCAACCGATATGGGGCACCATGGCAGTATGATGGATGCTTCATGGGCCGAGGATCCGCAAAAGCGCATCGATTTTGCCTGGCGCGCCAACCACCTGACCGCAGTGCTGACCAAAGCGGTGATTCAGATGCTTTACCGCCAGCCGCCAAAATACGCGTACTTTATGGGCTGCTCAGACGGCGGTCGCGAAGCATTGATGGAAGCACAGCGCTTTCCGCAGGATTTTGACGGTATCAGCGCTGGCGCGCCTGCGGCCTTTTTCCAGTTTCAGAATTCCTTCTTCCACGGCTGGAATGTGGCCGCCAATCAGCGTCCCGACGGTACCGCTGTCTTGTTGAAAGATCGCTTACCTTTGATTCACCAGGCCATACTGGCTCACTGCCCGACGCTTTCCGGCGTGCAGGACGGCATCCTGCAAAACCCGTATGCCTGTCAGTTCTCTGAGACTTGGCTCCCCCGCTGTCCTGCCAACGCTCAGGACCGTTCCGCCTGCCTGACACAGGAAGAGATTGAGGTAGTGAAAAAGCTCTACCGCGGCGCTTACGACAGCCACAGCGCCCAGTTCGTCGCTGGCGGTCTTCCGCTGGGCTCCGAGCTACGCTGGCCGGTGCCGGAGATGCCGACCGGCCACTCAATGTCGGAAATGATGGTACTACCGGCTCTGCAATCCGTGCTCCTGCCGGGAGGAAAACAGAAGATCCATTCGATGCGGGATTTCCCACTTAATCAGCAGAATTTTGACGCCGTCGCTCAACTGGCACCGCTCTATAACGCGGCAAATACCAATCTTCATGCCTATCAACAGCGCGGCGGCAAGTTTATCCTGTGGCACGGTCTGGCCGATGACTCCGTCAGCCCAGCCTTTTCTATCGCCTATTACCGCGGCGTAGAAGCAGAGATGGGCCATGCCGCAACGGATACCTTCCTGCGGTTATTCCTGCTGCCTGGGGTAGCACATTGCGGTAATGGCGAAGGTTACGATCAAATTGATCTCCTTACCCCGCTGATGCGCTGGACCGAGGAAGGCATCGCGCCGCAAGAGCTTATGGCCGGAAAACGGGCGTCAGCCGCCGCCAAGCTGCCGCCGATGACAGAAAAACCAGATGCGCAAACGCAGTTTCACGGCGTGCAGAAAATCAGTCAGCCTTACGCTGACGCCACTCCAGCCGTTATCGCAACGCGTCCGGTGTATCCCTTCCCAGCTATTGCCCGTTATAACGGGAGCGGCGACGTGAATGACGGCGAAAATTATCATGCAGAGCAATCAACCGCGTTTGGTCATCTGCAGGTGGCAAAACCCGCCAGCGACTATATTGGCCCTGATAACCAAAAAAATTATCAGGTTCGCCGTGGCGAGCTCACCGTTCAATAAACCCGGGGCTCCTCATTGAGGAGCCATTCGTTTTTGGGATTGGCCTCAATCATGCGTAGCAAAACGCTCCAGCAATCGGTACTAAACGACCTGATCCTTTGGATCGATAATAATCTGGATAAGAAACTAACCGTCGATGATCTGAGCGATATCTCTGGTTATTCTCCCTGGCATCTATTTCGGCTCTTCCGTTATTATTTTGATCGTTCGCCGATGGAATATATCCGTCAACAGCGTATGTCGCTCTGTCGCCGTTTATTGCTGACGACGCCTGGTTACCGTATTGTCGATATTTGTATTATGGTTGGTTATGACGATCTCAGTGCGTTTAATCGTACCTTCAAAAAATATCATGCGCTCACACCCACCCAATATCGTCACCGGGTCACGCGACAAAAATAAGGAAGGTCCCCCTCCTCCGCATCGCTGCGGTTGGGAATGGAAGGGGGACAGGGGGGTATTGCAGAAGGGAAATAGCAGGATGCTATTATCGAGTCCGGTCGGGATCAACGACCTTGCGCGACGGAAATCAGTATAAAAGGATATTTTGAGCTAATAATGTAGAGGGCGTGAAGATTTTGTCACCATTTATAACCGCTTCCACCACTTTTATCTGAAATAAAAAAACCGGGCCGCGCTGCACCCGGTTTCATTCTCATCAGCACCATTAGAAATGAGTATTTACGCTCATAAAGAAGGTTCGCCCCGACTCGTTATAGGTCTCAGCACCCGCACCGTAAAGGTAAGCCCCCGTCGTCGCGTTTCCAGTCGTTTGCGCATTCCCTGCCCGATAGTGGCGGATATCAAACAGGTTATCTATCCCACTGGTGAAGCTCAGATTTTTGTTCACATCCCAGGTCGCGCTGAGGCCGACAATGCTGTATGGGCTGACTTCGTTTAGTTCGCTGCCGCTGACCGCCTCGCCCTTATAATTAAAGCGTTTTGGTTTCTGACGGCCATACCAGGTAAAGGTGCTCTGCAGAGAGAGATCTTCACGAACCTGCCAGCTCAAAGTCGAGTTCAGGGTAAACTGCGGGATCACTGACAGCCGGTCGCCTGTCGTCTTATTCTTGCTCTGCAGCATCCATGTCAGGTTATTGCTCCAGTTAACCGTCTCCCCCACTGGAAGATTCAGCGTTCCTTCCAGGCCTTCCACTAACGCTTTTGGTACGTTTTCCCACTGATAGATATTGGTGGTACCGTTGCTGGCAGTGCCCACCGCCGCATACCCTGACTCAATCTTGTTGTGATAGTCGTTACGGAACCAGGTAATTCCCGCCTGATAGCCATCATGCTTGTACTCAATACCGATCTCTTTATTGACGCTGGTCTCCGCTTTCAGGTCGCTATTTCCCATCAGATAGCAGGCGGAACTACTGGCGTAACAACCTTGACCATTGCTGTAGAGAATATAGTTCGGGTTCAACTGGTAGAGGTTAGGCGCCTTGTAAGCGCGGGCAATGCCCAGCTTAAGCGTCCAGTCATCCGTCAGTTCCTGGGACAGATTCAGCGACGGGCTCCAGTTATTACCGACGATGCTGTGGTGATCGAAGCGCAGAGCGGGTGTCAGCATGGTACTGTCCGTTAGCGCCATATTATCTTCGGTAAACAGCGAGAAAATCTCAGCGCTGGAGTACGGGCTACGATCGGTAGCCGATACACCGTCGATCGCCCCGTAAGAGAGCGCCTGGGCTGTCGACACGCCGTCTTTCATCCGCTGCTGGTTCCATTCGGTGCCCAGCGTCAGATTCTGATCGACCCCCAGCGTAAACGGAATATTCACTTCGCTATGTAGCAGAACATCGGCCAGATCGATATCTGAAAACTCGTTACTGGAGAAGATCCCTTCCGTACCGCCCGCCAGCCCTTCATTCATTCGCGAGTTGCGGGTGTGTTCGTACTGGGCATAGCTGTTGCTGGTCACGCCATTATCCCAGCCGCCGGTCCATGTTACGCCGTAAGTTTGCCGGTAGAGACGGTTAGTCTCTTTCCCGTACATACTCTTCACCAGCGTACTGGTATTGGTGTTTTGTGTGTCGCCGGCATAGAGGTTGCCCTGGCGGCTGTAGCCGGCCTCAAACTCCAGGGCCTGCATCGGGGCGAATTCCCAGCGCAGCTTACTGTGAATATCTTTGTTCACTACCCCTTCACGTCCGGCTGGATAAGAGCCCGCGTAGGAACCGGTACGCTCAGCTTCATGCCCGGCGTTAATGTCCTGAGCATCGGCCTGGGTTTTACTCAGATTACCCCAGAGATTGAAGCTAACACTGTCTGACAGCGGACCATTGAGGCTAAAGTTGGTACGTTTCGTCGACCCTTCTTTACGGTGCTGCGGAGCATTGATATAGGTATTCCACGACCCATGCCATTCAGGCGTGGTCGGTTTGGTTACGATGTTGACGACCCCGCCCATCGCGCCATTACCATAGCGCGCCGCCGCCGGGCCGCGGATCACATCGATATGATCGATCATCTCTGCCGGCACCCAGTTGGTATCGCCACGGGAATCACGATCGCCGCGCCAGCCATATCGTACCGAGTTACGGCTGGTGACCGGTTTTCCATCGACCAGCACCAGCGTATTCTCTGGCCCCATGCCACGGATATCAATTTGCCGGTTGTTGCCGCGCTGACCGCTAGTGGAGTTACCGGTCAGGTTGACCCCGGGTTGCGTGCGAATTAACTCCGACACATCGCGGGCGGGGGGATGTTTGCGAATCTCCTCTGCGGTAATGGTCGACACGCCCGGTGCCTGCAGGTTCTGCCTGGCAGCGGTCACCACCATCGTTTCCTCCTGGTTTTCGGCCGTTGGGGTGCTCTCGTCACGAGTCGATTGTTCAGTAATATTCTCTGCCGCCTGCAGCTGCACGCTACAGGCGAGCAAAGGAATGACGATCCCCAGCGGGAAGTGAGACGTGTATTTCATAGAATATGCCCTGTTTTCTGTTGCTGTCGGGCATAACGCCTTCCCCAATTGAAAAAACAAGGGGATAAAATACTCGCCTCAGCGCCTCGCCAGATTTTGGCGTAGGTCAGCCCCTTCCCGATAGTCATGGGAATAAGAAAACAGCATGAGGCATAATAAAATTAAGTGCCCTGTTTCATCATTAGAGAAAAAGCGCTTCGCGCTATTCTTTGATAGCGTAATCCAGACAGCGAATAATAAGAGTAATGTGCTGTGCTACGGTAATAAAAATGAGATTCATTATCAAGGTGATAATAATCAATATCGGATAAAAATAAAATAAACACTAATAATCAAAAGGTTAATACAAAACAGATGAGGAAGCATAAAATAAAAACATTATCATTACTTTCTATTTATCATTAAAAAAACACATTTCCGCCATATTATCTCCATAGTTAAAGTAAAGATAAAAGCACATTAATAGTAAGCGATAAAATGGGAGAAAATGATTTGTCAGCATCGTTATGTTTTTTACGCCCTTGTCGTGCCCGGCTAACGGCAGCCGTTCTGCTAAAATAAACACATCCCCCTGCGGAGTGTTCCTCCATGAACGCCAACTTGCTATCACGCCTGTTTATCGCCTGGCTCACCTGCCTCGCGACGCTGTTATTCGCCCCTATCCTGCTTGCGGCGGAGGCGGAAAAAGCGCCGCCGGTGGCAACCGAAGATAACACGCTGTCGATCCATATCGACGACATGCTGCAGCCGTGGAAAGGCGATCTGCCTGGCATGCTTGATCGGCGCACCATCCGGGTATTAACCACCTACAGCAAAACCTTCTTTTTTATTGATAAAGGAACCCAACGCGGAGCGACGCACGACATTTTCATGGCGCTGGAAAACGATCTGAATAAACAGCTGGCGAAAGATAAAAAGCTGAAACAGCGCCACCTGAAGCTGCATATCGTTTTCGTGCCGGTCAGCCGGGATAATCTCTTCACCGCGCTCAACGAAGGTAAAGGGGATATCGTCGCCGCCAACCTGACCATCACTTCGTCGCGGGAAGCCCAGGCCGCTTTCGCTCAGCCGCTCTACAGCGGCGTCAAAGAGTTGCTGATCTCCGGCCCGGCGTCGCCAAAGGTCGACAGCCTGGAGCAGCTCTCCGGTCAAACGGTCTTTGTTCGCCGCTCCTCCAGCTATTACGACAGTCTGCAAGCGCTGAACGCCCGATTTGCCAGTGAGTCAAGACCGCCGGTTACCCTGGAAGCGGCGCCGGAAGCGCTGGAGGATGAAGATCTGCTGGAAATGCTCAACGCCGGGCTGGTGCCGTTGATCGTCGTCGATCAGCATAAAGCTGTTTTCTGGAAACAGGTGTTTCCGAAAATCCAGGTCCATGACAACGTGGTGCTGCGTGACGGCGGCAACATTGCGTGGGCGGTACGCCAGGACAGTCCGCAGCTGCTGGCGCTGCTGAACAACTTTGTGAAAAAGAATCGTCAGGGCACCACGCTGGGCAATACTCTCCTGCTGCGTTACCTGAAAAACGCTAAATATGTCAAAAATGCCGCAGCGAGTCAGGAACGGCGCAAGTTCCTCGCCATGGTGGACGTCTTCCGTAAATATGGCGATCGCTACGATGTCGACTGGCTGCTGATGGCGGCCCAGGGATACCAGGAGTCGCGGCTGAACCAGTCGGTTCGAAGCCACGTCGGCGCCGTCGGGGTGATGCAGGTGATGCCCAGCACCGGAAGAGAGCTGAAGGTGGGCGATATTAAACAGCTGGATCCCAACATTCATGCTGGCGTGAAATATATGCGCTGGATGATAGATCGATACTATGCTGATGAGCCCATGACCCGGCTGGATAAAGCGCTATTTACCTTTGCTTCCTACAACGCCGGTCCAGCGCGTATCGCCCGCCTGCGCACCATGACCAAACAGCGCGGGTTTGATCCAAACGTCTGGTTCGGTAATGTCGAAAATCTGGCGGCAGAAAAAATCGGCGCGGAAACGGTGACCTACGTCAGCAATATCTATAAGTATTACATCGCCTATCGGCTGATCGTCGATGACATGGCCCGCAAACAGAAAGCGACGGCCGCGCCGCGGCAAAGGCCAGCGACACAGCCCGCCGCACCGCAGCCAGGCGTGGCGACGCCCGCAACCGCTCAGGTGCCCGCGGCCTGAAGCGCTCGCGATCCGCGATCAGTGGTCAAAACGACTCCTGAGGCGGTGGTGGAATAATCATAAAAAAAGCCCCGGCGAAACCGGGGCTTTCTGTTTTAACTACGCGAATATTGCGTCTAAGGCAAGCCTTAGAACGGGATATCGTCGTCGAAGTCCATCGGCGGTTCGTTGGAAGGCGCTGCCGGAGCCTGCTGCTGCGGACGGGACTGCGCGCCGCCGCTGAACTGGTTGCCGCCCTGCGGCTGCTGAGGCTGACCCCAACCGCCCTGCTGCTGGCCGCCGCCTGCCGGTGCGCCGCCGCCCTGACGGCCGCCCAGCATCTGCATGGTGCCGCCAACGTTCACCACCACTTCAGTGGTGTATTTATCCTGACCGGATTGATCGGTCCACTTGCGGGTACGCAGCTGGCCTTCAATGTACACCTGAGAGCCTTTACGCAGGTACTCACCAGCGACTTCCGCCAGTTTGCCGAACAGCACAACGCGGTGCCATTCAGTCTGCTCTTTCATTTCGCCGGTCTGCTTGTCACGCCAGGATTCGGAAGTTGCCAGCGTGAAGTTGGCGACTGCGCCGCCACTTGGCATGTAGCGTACTTCCGGGTCCTGCCCCAGATTACCGACGAGAATCACCTTGTTTACGCCTCTGCTGGCCATGATCGAATCTCCTGAATAATACGTTTTGTATAAGTGTAAACCGGGAATTCTAACACCACAAAGGGACAATTTGATAGCTGCTAAGCCAATTCCAGAAAACATGCCGCCGCTATGCAAATTTTCACACGCTTCCCGCAGCGCCATTCCAATACTGTATATCCAGACAGGTTAAATTGTGTCATAATTAGCCGTTTCTGCCGTTTGTCCTTCAAGCAAACCAGGCAATCCGTGTATCTACCTACCGGGAAAGGTGAATGGATAAGATCGAAGTTCGGGGCGCCCGCACCCATAATCTCAAAAACATCAACCTCGTTATCCCGCGCGACAAACTCATTGTCGTCACCGGGCTTTCCGGGTCTGGCAAATCTTCACTGGCTTTCGACACCCTGTATGCCGAAGGCCAGCGTCGCTACGTCGAATCGCTCTCCGCCTATGCGCGACAGTTCCTGTCGCTGATGGAGAAGCCGGACGTCGACCATATCGAAGGGCTGTCGCCGGCGATTTCCATCGAACAGAAATCAACCTCTCACAACCCCCGCTCGACGGTGGGTACTATTACCGAAATTCACGACTACCTGCGTCTGCTGTACGCCCGCGTCGGCGAGCCGCGCTGTCCGGACCACGACGTGCCGCTGGCGGCGCAGACCGTCAGCCAGATGGTCGATAACGTCCTCGCCCAGCCGGAAGGCCTGCGTCTGATGCTGCTGGCGCCCATTATTAAAGAGCGTAAGGGCGAGCACACCAAAACCCTGGAAAACCTCGCCAGCCAGGGCTATATCCGCGCACGGATCGACGGCGAAGTCTGCGATCTCTCGGATCCGCCGAAGCTGGAGCTGCAGAAGAAACACACCATTGAGGTGGTGATCGACCGCTTCAAGGTCCGCGACGATCTGGCGCAACGTCTGGCCGAGTCGTTTGAAACCGCGCTGGAGCTCTCCGGCGGTACCGCCATCGTGGCCAATATGGATGATGAGAAAGCGGAAGAACTGCTGTTTTCCGCCAACTTCGCCTGCCCGATCTGCGGCTACAGCATGCGCGAGCTGGAGCCGCGCCTGTTCTCCTTCAACAACCCGGCGGGCGCCTGCCCGACCTGCGACGGCCTCGGCGTGCAGCAATATTTCGACCCCGATCGCGTGGTGCAAAATCCGGAGCTGTCGCTGGCGGGCGGCGCCATCCGCGGCTGGGATCGGCGTAACTTCTACTACTTCCAGATGCTGAAGTCGCTGGCGGAGCACTACAAGTTCGACGTCGAAGCGCCGTGGGGCACTCTCAGCGCCAGCGTGCAGAAAGTGGTCCTGTACGGTTCCGGTAAAGAGAATATTGAATTCAAATACATGAACGACCGCGGCGACACCTCGGTACGCCGCCATCCGTTCGAAGGCGTGCTGCATAACATGGAGCGCCGCTACAAAGAGACGGAATCCAGCGCGGTGCGCGAAGAGCTGGCGAAGTTCATCAGCAATCGCCCGTGCGCCAGCTGCGACGGTACGCGTCTGCGCCGCGAGGCGCGCCACGTGTTTGTGGAAAACACCCCGCTGCCGACCATTTCCGATATGAGCATCGGCCACGCGATGGACTTCTTCAACAATCTGAAACTCTCCGGCCAGCGGGCGAAAATCGCCGAAAAAGTGCTGAAAGAGATTGGCGATCGCCTGAAGTTCCTCGTCAACGTCGGCCTCAACTACCTGACGCTCTCCCGTTCGGCGGAAACGCTCTCCGGCGGCGAGGCCCAGCGTATCCGTCTGGCGAGCCAGATTGGCGCCGGACTGGTTGGCGTGATGTACGTCCTGGATGAGCCCTCCATCGGCCTGCACCAGCGCGATAACGAGCGACTGCTCGGGACCCTGATTCACCTGCGTAATTTGGGCAACACGGTGATCGTCGTTGAGCATGACGAAGACGCCATTCGCGCCGCCGACCATGTGATCGATATCGGCCCTGGGGCCGGGGTCCACGGCGGCCAGGTGGTGGCGGAAGGGCCGCTGGAGGCCATTATGGCCGTCCCGGAATCCCTGACCGGCCAGTTCATGAGCGGCAAGCGCAAAATTGAAGTGCCGAAGCAGCGCGTGCCCGCCGATCCGGAGAAAGTCCTCAAACTGACCGGCGCGCGCGGCAACAACCTGAAAGACGTGACGCTGACTCTGCCGGTGGGCCTGTTTACCTGCATTACCGGCGTCTCCGGCTCGGGTAAATCAACGCTGATCAACGATACCCTGTTCCCGATTGCCCAGCGTCAGCTTAACGGGGCGACCATCGCCGAACCGGCGCCGTATCGCGATATTCAGGGGCTGGAGCACTTCGATAAAGTCATCGATATCGACCAGAGCCCGATCGGCCGTACGCCGCGCTCCAACCCCGCGACCTATACCGGGGTGTTTACGCCGGTGCGCGAGCTCTTCGCCGGGGTGCCGGAATCACGTTCCCGTGGCTATACGCCGGGTCGTTTCAGTTTTAACGTCCGCGGCGGTCGCTGCGAAGCCTGCCAGGGCGACGGGGTGATCAAGGTCGAAATGCACTTCCTGCCGGATATCTACGTACCGTGCGACCAGTGCAAAGGTAAGCGTTATAACCGCGAAACGCTGGAGATTAAGTACAAAGGCAAAACCATCCACGAAGTGCTGGATATGACCATTGAAGAAGCGCGCGAGTTCTTTGATGCCGTACCGGCGCTGGCGCGTAAGCTGCAAACCCTGATGGATGTCGGCCTGACCTATATCCGTCTCGGCCAGTCGGCGACGACGCTGTCCGGCGGCGAGGCGCAGCGCGTGAAGCTGGCGCGCGAGCTGTCCAAGCGCGGTACCGGCCAGACGCTGTATATCCTCGATGAGCCGACCACCGGTCTGCACTTCGCCGATATCCAGCAGCTGCTGGAAGTGCTGCACCAGCTGCGCGATCAGGGCAATACCATCGTGGTGATTGAGCACAACCTCGACGTGATAAAAACTGCCGACTGGATTGTCGATCTCGGCCCGGAAGGCGGCAGCGGCGGCGGCGAAATTCTGGTTTCCGGTACGCCGGAAACCGTCGCTGAGTGCGAAGCCTCGCACACCGCGCGCTTCCTGAAGCCGATGCTGAAATAATTAGCGGGAAAGCTGCTGCCGGACCGGCTCCGGCAGCATTTTCACCGCCTGCTGGTAAGACGCATCGACCAGGTAGTAGATTTGCGAATCCGGCAGCGAGCCATCCAGAAAGACGGTGCTCCAGTGCGCTTTATTGAGATGCTTGCTGGGCCGGACGTCGCGATGCTGCTGCCGCAGGAGCTCCGCCAGCTCCGGACTCGCCTTCAACGCAACCGCCGGCCGCTGGTCTTCGACCTCCTTCACCATGGCAAACAGCACGTCCGAGACCTTAATCTGCGTGGCTTTCCAGTCGCTGTGGACGCTCTGCTCTGCTCCCGGCTTCGCCATGCAGTACTGCAATAACTCCGAAATTGTCATCTTTTATTCCCCCATGAGCGTCGCAACGATGTGCCGCGAACCGCCGTGTATCCGATGCTCCCCCAGCCAGATGCCCTGCCAGGTCCCCAGCCTGACGCGTCCGTCCTCGACCGGCAGCATCAGCGACACGCCAAGCATCGATGATTTGATGTGCGACGGCATATCGTCAGGGCCTTCATAATCATGTTCGTACGGCGCATTGTCCGGCACGGCGTTGAGAAAATACTGCTCCATGTCATACCGGACGGTGGGATCGCAGTTTTCGTTGAGCGTCAGGGAAGCGGAAGTATGCTGGAGCAGGAGGTGTAGCAGGCCGACCTTCATCCCGGACAGCCCGCGGATCTGGCCGAGGATTTCGTCGGTGACCAGATGAAAACCACGGGATTTGGGCCCAAGCGTCAGGGTTTGCTGATACCACATCATCGACTCCTTTTTGCGAATGAATCCCTCTAAGTGTGCAGCAATACGTGAAAAGGTAAAACCTTCCACCCCGGATTTTGCATAAAAAAACGGCAGCGTCACCGCTGCCGTTTATCCCGTTCAGGCGCCCATCAGTATTCGGAATTGACGATCACTTCTTCGCCCAGCGCGCCGGCCATCGGCAGCGGCTTGTAGGAGGAGTTGGCGGCGCGCAGCACGCGGATCCCGCGGGCGCCCGCCTCGCGGGCAGCGGTAATGTCGTTATCCGAGTCGCCATAGAAAACCTTTATCTGCTTCGCCTGCAGCCACTGGGTCTTGGTGTTCTGACCCGGCTTATCGCCAGCGAAAATCACCGGGTTCATATTGGCGGCCGGGATGAGGAAATCATCCTGCAGGGTTTTAGAAACGGTTTCTGTTTTGGTCTGGCTGCGGCCGGTGACGAACCAGATGCTGTCGCCACGCTTCACATGCATGGCAATCAGCTGGCGCGCCACCTCTTTTGGCATGCTGAATTCGTCCCAGCCGTTGTTCATTTTTTCCCAGAACTGCGGGTTTTTCAGGTAATCCTCACTGCCGGGGGAGAAGGTTTTTTGCCCGCGCCAGAAACCGGGACTGGAGAAGAGGACGGTGTCATCGATATCAAAACCGACGGCCATCGGCGGGCGCCCCAGCAGGCTGTTCTCAATTTGCGCCACCGAAACCCAGTGGATCGGCGCCTGCTCGGCCAGCTGGGCCACGTTGGTACCGACCCACAGCGGCTGCGGCGTGGAGGCGCGCGCCACGACGGCGCTGTTCAGCGTGAACAGGAGAGAGGCCGCCGCAAGGGCGAGAGTAAGTTTGCGCATATTTATCCCTAAATCTATCAATCATTATTGTTTTCAATAATGTGCATGCTTAGTAACGTCCCGACCTTACCCGCAGGCGGCAGGGATGAAAAGCCTTTTTCGCGCAGATGTCATAGAAAAAGAGGATGATCACAATCAGAGGGGGTTGCCCCTGCCCGTTGACCGGCAGAGACAACCTGCTGGAGAGCGGCTTAGATTACCGCGGCAAAGGCTTTCGCTACCTGCTGAACATTACGTGAGTTTAACCCCGCCACGCACATACGTCCGCTGGCAATCAGGTAGACGCCAAACTCGTCGCGCAGGCGATCCACCTGCGCCGCGCTGAAGCCGGTGTAGCTGAACATCCCGCGCTGCTTGAGCAGATAATCCACTTTGCTGCCCGGAGCAACCTGCTGCAGCGCGTCGACCAGCGCCTGACGCATGGTCAGGATATGCGCGCGCATGGCGTCCACTTCCGCCTGCCAGGTGGCTTTCAGCCCGGCATCGTTCAGCACCGTCGCCACCACCTGCGCGCCAAAGCTCGGCGGGCTGGAGTAGTTGCGGCGCACGGTGGCCTTCAGCTGGCCCAGCACGCGGCCTGCGGTTTCACTGTCTTCACAGACCACCGACAGGCCGCCGACGCGCTCCCCGTACAGGGAGAAAATTTTGGAGAAAGAGTTGCTGACCAGCATCGGCATCCCGGCGCTGGCGATGGCGCGAATGGCGTAGGCATCCTCTTCCAGCCCTGCGCCAAAGCCCTGGTAGGCAATGTCGAGGAACGGGATCAGCTGACGCGCTTTCAGGATCTCCACCACACGATCCCACTGTTCCGGCGTCAGGTCGGCGCCGGTCGGGTTGTGGCAGCAGGGGTGCAGCAGCACAATGTCGCGCGCCGGCAGCGTTTGCAGCGTCGCCAGCAGCGCTTCAAAGCGCACGCCGTTGGTGGCTTTATCAAACCAGGGGTAAGTACTTACTTCGAAGCCAGCCCCTTCAAATATGGCGATGTGGTTTTCCCAGGTCGGGTCACTGACCCAGACATGAGACTCAGGAAAGTAGCGTTTGAGGAAGTCGGCCCCGACCTTCAGCGCGCCCGAACCGCCAACCGTCTGAATGGAGGCGATGCGGTTTTGCTTAAGCGCGCTATGCTCTGCGCCAAACAGCAGCGGGGCAATCACCTGGCGGTAGCCGCTCAGCCCTTCCATCGGCAGATACAGCGAGGCGCCGTGCGGCTCGGCGTTCAGGCGCGCTTCCGCTTCCGCCACCGCCTGCAGCTGCGGGATAATGCCGTCATCGTTGTAATACAGCCCGATACTCAGGTTGACTTTGTCGCTTCGCGGGTCTTCTTTGAAGCGTTCCATCAGAGAAAGAATTGGGTCGCCGGCGTAGGCGTCAACTTTTTGAAACACGCGATGTATCTCCAGGTTTACATAGGGCAGGTTCTTACACAATAAACCGGATATGACGGCAGGTCGAGAGGATGTTGAGGGGAAAGTGACTGCGCAGCGGTATAAACCGCTTTTTTGTCCGCGGCTATACCGATTGCGTACCGGACCAGCGTCTGAGCTATCCGGTACGAACGAGGCTCAGTCGAGGTATTTCATGGCTACGCGGGAGGTCAGTCGCGTAATAAGTTCGTAAGCGCTCACTTTCGTTATCTCGGCGATGCGCTCTACCGGGAGTCCCTCTCCCCACAGCACCACCGCGTCGCCGGCTTTATCCTCGGCCTGCGGGCCGAGGTCAACACAGATCATATCCATCGCCACCCGGCCGACAATCGGCACTTCGCGGCCATTGACCAGCACTGGGGTGCCCGACGGCGCGGCGCGCGGATAACCGTCGCCATAGCCCATCGCGACCACGCCGAGCCGAGTGTCGCGTTCGCTGACCCAGGTGCCGCCGTAGCCGACGGGCTCCCCTTCTTTATGCTCGCGCACGGCAATCAGGCTGGACGTCAGGGTCATCACCGGCTGACAGCCAAAATCTTTCCCGGTGGAGCGATCGTCCAGCGGCGACACGCCATACAGGATAATGCCCGGACGCACCCAGTCATAATGCGACTGCGGCCACAGCAGGATGCCACCCGAGGCGGCAATAGAGCGCCATCCCGGCTTGCCTTCGGTAAAGGTGGTGAAGATATCCAGCTGCCGTTCGGTGGCGCCGCAGGTCGGCTCATCGGCGCGGGCGAAGTGGCTCACCACGTTGACCGGCTGGCGGACGTTTTTGCACTGGCTCAGACGCTGATAAAACGCCTCAGCTTCCTCCGGGCGCACCCCTAAGCGATGCATACCGGTATCCAGTTTCATCCACACGGTCACCGGCTCGGGGAGGTCGGCTTGCTCCAGCGCCGCCAGCTGTTCGGGGCTATGCACCGCCGTATGCAGACGCTGAGCGGCGATCACCGCCAGGTCTTCCGCCGCAAAAAAGCCTTCCAGCAGGAGGATCGGCTGGGCGATCCCCCCCGCTCGCAGGCGCAGCGCCTCTTCCAGGCGGGCGACGCCAAAAGCGTCGGCGTCGGTCAGCGTTCGCGCGGTCTCAAGAAGACCGTGTCCGTAGGCGTTCGCTTTCACCACCGCAACCAGTTTGCTGGCAGGCGCCAGTTCACGCAGACGTTGCAGGTTGTGTCGCAGAGCGCGGCGGTTGATAACTACAGTTGCCGCTTGCATTTGAATTCCTTAATTAAAGAAGGAGGAAGGATTACTCATCATCATACTGAGGGCCAGCATAATTATCGAAACGCGACCACTGGCCGTTGAAGGTCAGTCGCACGGTGCCGATCGGGCCGTTACGTTGTTTACCAATGATAATTTCCGCGATGCCCTTCAGATCGCTGTTCTCGTGATAGACCTCATCACGGTAAATGAACATGATTAAGTCGGCATCCTGTTCGATAGAACCGGACTCACGCAGGTCGGAGTTGACCGGGCGTTTATCGGCACGTTGCTCCAGCGAGCGGTTCAGCTGCGACAGCGCCACCACCGGCACCTGCAGCTCTTTGGCCAGCGCCTTCAGCGAGCGGGAGATTTCGGCGATCTCGAGGGTACGGTTGTCGGAGAGCGACGGCACGCGCATCAGCTGCAGGTAGTCGATCATAATCAGCCCGATGCCGCCGTGCTCGCGAGCGATACGCCGCGCGCGGGAACGCACTTCCGTCGGCGTCAGGCCGGAGGAGTCATCGATATAGATGTTACGTTTTTCCAGCAGAATGCCCATGGTGCCGGAGATCCGCGCCCAGTCCTCATCGTCCAGCTGACCGGTACGAATGCGGGTCTGATCGACGCGCGACAGCGAGGCCAGAGAACGCATCATAATCTGTTCCGAGGGCATCTCGAGACTGAAGATGAGTACCGGCTTGTCCTGCAGCATCGCTGCGTTTTCCACGAGGTTCATGGCGAAGGTCGTTTTACCCATCGACGGACGGGCGGCGACGATAATCAGATCCGACGGCTGCAGGCCGGCGGTCTTTTTGTTGAGGTCGTCGTAGCCGGTGTTGACCCCGGTAACGCCGTCGTGGGGCTGCTGGAACAGCTGTTCGATACGGGCGACGGTGGCGTCGAGGACATCGGCGATGTTTTTCGGCCCTTCGTCTTTATTGGCCCGGCTTTCAGCGATTTTAAAGACGCGGGACTCGGCGAGGTCGAGCAGATCTTCGCTGGTTCGCCCCTGCGGGTCGAAGCCGGCCTCGGCGATTTCATTGGCCACCGAGATCATCTCGCGCACGACCGCGCGTTCGCGCACGATGTCGGCATAGGCGCTGATGTTTGCCGCGCTGGGGGTATTTTTGGACAGTTCAGCCAGATAGGCGAAGCCGCCCACGCTGTCCAGCTGTCCCTGACGCTCCAGCGACTCCGCAAGGGTGATCAGGTCAATCGGGCTGCCCGACTCCTGCAGGCGCGCCATCTCGGTAAAGATATGACGATGCGGACGGGTATAAAAGTCGTCGGCAACGACGCGTTCGGCGACGTCGTCCCAGCGCTCGTTATCCAGCATTAAACCGCCCAACACCGACTGCTCCGCTTCAATCGAGTGCGGCGGGACTTTCAGCCCGGCGAGCTGCGGATCGCGTTCGCGGGTTTCTGTCTGTGGTTTGTTGAAGGGTTTATTTCCTGCCATAGCCTAACGTTTCACCGATACGGAAAAGAGCGTGACAGTATAGCGAGAAAGCCATTGCCGCTAAAGAACCCATTCAGCGTGACTGGCCTGAGGCGGGTAAGAAAATCCGTCGCCGCCGCCGCAGGCTGTTAAGCTTACTGGATAATCTCAGAACAACACAGGAGCGAACATGGCAACACGCATCGAATTTTCAAAACACGGTGGGCCGGAGGTGCTTCAGGCGGTTGAATTCACGCCCCGCGATCCCGCTGAGCATGAAATTCAGGTCGAAAACAAAGCCATCGGTATCAATTATATCGACACCTATGTTCGTGGCGGCCTCTATCCGCCGCCGTCGCTGCCGAGCGGCCTCGGCACCGAAGCGGCCGGCGTCGTCAGTAAAGTTGGCCATGGGGTATCGCACATTAAGGTAGGCGATCGGGTGGTGTACGCCCAGTCAGCGCTCGGCGCCTACAGCACGGTGCACAATGTGCTGGCCGACAAAGCGGCAGTCCTCCCGGACGCCATCTCTTTCGAACAGGCCGCCGCGTCGTTCCTCAAGGGATTAACGGTCTGGTATCTGCTGCGCAAAACCTATGAAATTAAGCCTGATGAGATGTTCCTGTTTCACGCAGCCGCCGGCGGCGTGGGGCTGATAGCCTGTCAGTGGGCGAAAGCGCTGGGGGCGAAACTTATCGGCACCGTCGGCAGCGCGCAGAAGGCGCAGCGCGCCAAAGCGGCGGGCGCCTGGCAGGTGATTAACTATCGCGAAGAACCTATCGCGGAGCGGCTCAAAGCGCTCACCGACGGTAAGAAAGTCGCCGTGGTCTATGACTCGGTAGGGAAAGATACCTGGGAAGCCTCTCTGGACTGTCTGCAACGCCGCGGCCTGATGGTCAGCTTTGGCAACTCTTCCGGCCCGGTAACCGGCGTTAATCTGGGGATCCTGAACCAGAAAGGTTCTCTGTACGTCACCCGCCCATCGCTGCAGGGCTATATCACCAACCGGGAAGAGCTGGCGGAAGCCTGCAGTGAGCTGTTTTCGCTGATCGCCAGCGGCGTGATTAAAGTGGACGTGCCCGAGAGTCAGACCTATCCGCTGACCGAAGCGCGACGGGCGCATGAAGTTCTGGAGAGCCGGGTGACACAGGGGTCGAGTCTGCTGCTGCCGTAAGCGGACAAAGGGACAAAAGTTTAGGGCTTCCACCTGGGAAGCCCTTACTTTTTTTTAGTTCGGCTGTATGTAGGGTACAGCGCGATGAATTCGTTAACGCGCTAATAGTGACAGATTTGCGCAGTAATGCCTACGCGGTTCTGTGCAAAATTGTTCAGGTTGTGACATACCCCTCAATACCTTAGTAACGCCAACGGTTATTGTCGCGAAAAGCGTTTCCGTCCGGGGTTTTCAGTGCCCGAATAACCCACACCACCACCACCGCCAACAGCAGCCACGGCAGCAATTTAATCATTAAAGCAAACAAACCGCCGACGAACATCAGCGCCGTAGCCACCACGATGGCGGCGATAATCCCCAACAGCGATACACCGGTGACCAGCAGCATGACAAAAAATCCGATGACAAATAACAGTTCCAGCATGGCTCTCTCCCCACAGTCATTAATATGTCGCTCTGCAGGTATTACAAAAAACATGCCAACAATAAATAATTGAATTTAAAAGAAAACGCCCCGCAATGGTGTGCGAGGCGTGGTCAATTTCACCAGGTTTTGGTGAGAAACTAACGCTTATCGGCCACCAGCTTCAGGGCCTGCTCCAGCACCGCAATGTCGGCGCCGACTTTATGCGCATTCTCGCTCAGGTAGCGACGCCACTGGCGGGCGCCCGGGATACCTTGAAACAGTCCCAGCATATGACGGGTGATATGGCCCAGATAAGTACCCTTGCTGAGCTCGCGCTCAATATACGGGTACATGGCCCGCACGACGGCCACGGGATCGGCATCCGCGCCGGCGACGCCGAAAATCTCCCGGTCGACCGAAGCCAGAATGCCCGGATTCTGATAGGCCTCACGCCCGACCATCACCCCATCCATATGCTCAAGCTGTGCTCTGACTTCATCCAGCGATTTGATGCCGCCGTTAATCGCCATCGTCAGATGGGGGAAGTCGCGCTTCAGCTGCCAGACGCGGGGGTAATCCAGCGGCGGGATCTCGCGGTTCTCTTTCGGGCTCAGACCGGAGAGCCAGGCTTTGCGCGCGTGAATAATAAACATCTCACATTCGCCCTTGCCGGAGACCGTCTCTATGAAATCGTAAAGGAATTCATAGCTATCCTGGTCGTCGATGCCGATACGGGTCTTCACCGTGACCGGGATCGACACCACATCGCGCATCGCTTTGATACAGTCGGCCACCAGCTGGGCGTTCCCCATCAGACAGGCGCCAAACATCCCATTCTGCACCCGATCGGAGGGGCAGCCGACGTTGAGATTGATCTCATCATAGCCGCGCGCCTCGGCCAGCTTCGCGCACTGCGCCAGGGCCTGCGGATCGCTGCCGCCGAGCTGCAGAGCAACCGGGTGTTCTTCTTCGCTATAGGCCAGATAGTCCCCTTTGCCGTGAATAATCGCCCCGGTGGTCACCATTTCGGTATACAGCAGCGTATGCCGCGACAGCAGCCGCAGGAAGTAGCGGCAATGCCGGTCAGTCCAGTCGAGCATCGGCGCGATGGAGAAGCGGTGAGCAGGAAAAACAGGTGACGTTGATTCAGGCATCATGGCGAATAAATAAGCATCCGGGTAAAAAGGGGCGCTACTATAGCATAAAGATAAACCACAGGCGCGTAGTGCGCCGCGCTTCGCCCCTTCCCGGTGTCGATTACTTTATCCGCGGTTTGCCGTCATGTGGGCCAAAGAACTGCGGCGGATGATCAACCCAGCGATCCTGGCGCGTCGCGGCATAGCCGGGATTGAGCGGGTAGTAAATTCGGTTGTACTTTTTGTTGGCCTCACCCACCACCAACAGACGAACCTCCTGCTCGGTGTTATTGAGAAAGGTGTGGCAAACGCCGGTGCCGGCGGGGAAACCCACGCTATCGCCCGGCTCCAGCTTCCAGAGATAGCCGTTTATCCACACTTCCGGATAGCCCTCCAGCACATAGATGAACTCTTCCTCATCGCTCTCCGCGTGCGGGTAAGAGGTGCGCCGCCCGGGCGGCAGTCTCTCGTGGTGGATCCCCAGCCGGTTGAGGCGTAAACCGCGCCCCAGCGGCGCGCCAATGGAAAAACGCTCCGGGCTGTCGGGATAAGTGGCATCGTCGGGCCCTTCCAGTTCGCGCCAGTGGCGAATGCAATCAGGTCGTTTCATCGTTTTCTCCCGAAAATGAGACACTTCAGATATAGCATACCCTGGGTCAGGCGTGTTGCGATTAAATCGGGCATGACGGTTTTAGCGACCGGCTAAAGCGCAGCCTCCACGAGCGTCAGCGGCCAGCGCCAGGGAGTGGACTGGCGCCGACAATCTGAAGTATGACCCGCATCACCCGTCGGGTCTCGGCGTTTTCCGCGGAACGTGATAAAGTAACAGATTCAATTTCACGCAACCTGAGGATGCTCATGGATAAGTCCCCTTCGCAAGAGATGTTAGCGCATGCTGAAAAGCTGTGTGCGCAACGCGGCGTACGCCTGACCCCACAGCGTCTGGAAGTGTTGCGCCTGATGAGCCTGCAGCAAGGGGCAATCAGCGCCTACGACCTGCTGGATCTGCTGCGTGAGAAAGAGCCGCAGGCAAAGCCGCCGACGGTCTACCGCGCGCTGGAGTTTTTACTCGAGCAGGGTTTTGTCCACAAGGTGGAATCGACCAACAGCTATGTGCTGTGTCATCTCTTTGACCAGCCAACCCACAGCTCGGCCATGTTTATCTGCGACCGCTGCGGCGTGGTGAAGGAAGAGGCGGCTGAAGGGGTGGAAGATATCATGCACACGCTGGCGGCCAGAATGGGCTTCGCCCTGCGCCACAACGTGATTGAAGCTCATGGCCTTTGCGCGAGCTGCGTGGAAGTGGAAGCCTGCAGCACGCCGGGACACTGCCAGCACGATCATACGATTCAGCTCAAAAAGAAAGCCCGCTGAGCGGCAGCCGCAGCGGGAAAAAGGGTTAACGGCGCGTCCCTGCGCCATTTAGACAGGCACTAACACAAATGCTTCATTCTTCGGATCACGGAACGCTACCAGCGATAGTCGTTCTTATGCTCCCAGTCTGAGACTTCTTTCTCAGCCTGATCTTTCTCATAGCCGTAACGCTCCTGAATTTTGCCGACCAGCTGGTCGCGCTTCCCTTCGATTACGGTCATATCGTCATCGGTAAGTTTGCCCCACTGTTCCTTGGCTTTACCTTTCAACTGTTTCCAGTTACCGCCGATTTCGTCTTTATTCATGATAACGTCCTCATCATTCGGTGGGTTTACAGCCCGTTTTGTGCCGGACATGGTATTAACTATAGATGAGAATGCTGGCGCCGATTCGTTATTCGGAATTTTTAACCATAGCCTTCATTGGAAACGCTGAAGGTGGTTTTCCCGGCACGCGCTACGCTCGGCCGGGCTACTGAGTCGCGCCGGCAAGCCTGACGCGACCGGAGGACGTTCACCGATAATGGCGAGCTAGAGAAAGGGCTAACTAAACCAGGTGCCGCGTCGCCAGTGGCGGCGCCAGATCAGCGCCAGCGACAGGCCTCGCAGCGCGAGAAACACCGCCAGCGCCAGCCACAGGCCGTGATTGCCGAGCGCCGGGACCGTAAGCAGCGTCACGGCGAAGCCGGCCGCGGCGACCGCCATACTGTTCCGCATCTCCGCGCCGCGCGTCGCGCCGATAAACATGCCGTCCAGCAGATAGCACCAGACCCCGACCACCGGCAGGATGGTCTGCCAGATCAGATAGCGATCGGCCAGCTGCTGCAGGGAAGGCAGTGAGGTTAACAGCGCGATGATGTACTCCCCCGCCAGGCTGTAAACCAGGGCAAACGCCAGCGCCACCATACCGGACTGCCGGCAGGCCGCCCGCCACACCTCCAGCAGCTGGCTGCCGTCGCGCGCGCCGTAGGCCTGGCCGGAGTGGGCCTCCACGGCATAGGCAAAGCCATCCAGCGCGTAGGCGGTAAAGGTCAGCATGGTCATCAGTACGGCGTTGACCGCCACGATATCGCTGCCCAGACGGGCGCCGTAGACAGTCAGCGCGCCAAAGCACAGCTGCAGCAGCAGGGAGCGCAGCATGATGTCGCGATTCAACGCCAGCAGACGGCGCATGTCGCCGCGCCAGGCGTTTTTCAGCATCGCCAGCGACACGCCGCGCAGCGTCAGCACCCGCTTCGCCATCATCAGGCCGATAATGAGAGTGGCGTACTCCGCGGTGACCGTGGCCAGCGCCGCCCCCTGGACGTTCATCCGCAGGCCCATCACCAGCCACAGGTCGAGCACAATATTCAACAGATTACCGACCACCAGCAAAATCACCGGCGCCCGGGCATACTGGACCCCCAGCAGCCAGCCGAGCAGCACAAGGTTGGCCAGCGACGCGGGAGCGCTGAGCCAGCGGATATCGAGAAACCGTCTCGCCTGCTCGAGAACCGCCTCGCTGCCGCCGACGATATGCAGGGCGAGGTTAATCAACGGCAGGCGAAACAGGATAATCAACACCCCGGCGCCCAGCGCCAGAGCCAGCGGCTGCACCAGCGCCCGTGCCAGTCGCAGCGGATCTTTGGCCCCCCAGGCCTGAGCGGTCAACCCGGTGGTACTCATGCGAAGAAACAGCAGCAGCATAAACAGGAAACTGGTGGCCGTCGCTCCGACCGCGACGCCGCCGAGGTATACCGGGCTGTCAAGGTGGCCGATCACCGCGGTATCCACCAGCCCCAGCAGCGGGACGGTGATATTGGAGAAAATCATGGGGAGTGCAAGGCGCCACAGCGCTTTATCGGCAGCGTTGAGCAGCATGTTCGGAGACCTAATTGAGGACAAACGTCGCAGCGTCATGCATCAGATGACGCTGCGCAGGGGCAGACGTTACAGCCATTCTCCATTACGGATCACGCCAACGGCCAGACCCTCAATGGTAAAACTCTGCTGACGCAGATCGACAACGATAGGGGTAAATTCGCTGTTTTCCGGCAACAGTTCGACGACGTTGCCCTGCTTTTTCAGGCGCTTCACCGTCACTTCATCGTCAATGCGCGCTACCACCACCTGGCCGTTACGCACATCCTGGGTTTTGTGGACCGCCAGCAGATCGCCATCCAGAATACCGATGTCTTTCATCGACATCCCGCTGACGCGCAGCAGAAAATCGGCGTTGGGCTTGAACATCGACGGGTCGACCTGATAGTGGCCTTCAATATGCTGCTGCGCCAGCAGCGGCTCACCGGCGGCGACGCGGCCGATCAGCGGCAGGCCGTGCTCTTCTTCCGTCAGCAGGCGGATACCGCGCGAGGCGCCGGAGACGATCTCGATTGCGCCTTTACGCGCCAGCGCTTTCAGGTGTTCTTCCGCCGCGTTTGGGGAACGGAACCCCAAGCGCTGAGCAATCTCCGCACGCGTCGGCGGCATGCCCGTCTGGCTGATATGATCCCGAATGAGATCAAACACCTCTTGCTGCCTGGTCGTTAACGCTTTCATTCCGCCCCCTGGGTGTATATACAGTTATGCTGTGAGTATATACAGCTAACGGTGATTTTGGAACCACATGGCACACAAAAATCGGCAGATTGTTTATATTTTGCGAGGGTTAGCGAAGAACGTTAGTGATAATGGCTCCACAGCAGCGTTCCCCAGGTGATCAGCGCGATGATTATCGCCAGCAGGACCGCCGCTGACCCCATGTCTTTGGCGCGCCCTGAAAGCTCATGATAATCCGAGCCAATACGGTCCACGACCGCCTCAATCGCGCTGTTGAGAATTTCGACTATCATCACTAGCAGGACCGAGCCAATCAGCAATACGCGGGTGATGGCGTCGACGTCCAGCCAGCAGGCTATCGCGACGGCCACGATGGCGGCGACACCTTCCTGACGAAACGCGGCCTCGTTGATCCACGCCGCGCGAAATCCTTTCCAGGAGTAACCTGCCGCCTTAATGATTCGGGTTAACCCGGTGGTATTATTGGCCATCACAAAACCTTTTTATGTAAATGACGTCGATGAGTGTACGCGTTTGCCGCGCGGTAACGGAAATTTTGCCCGCTTTCTGTTATTCTTGCCGCGCATTTGCATGATTAACCAGAGGCTTCACATCGTTTATGTCCGGCTGGCAACGAATTTACTATAAATTACTGAATTTACCATTACGGGTGCTGGTAAAAAGCAAGTCTATTCCGGCAGAGCCTGCTCAGGAATTAGGACTCGATACCTCGCGTCCGGTCATGTACGTCCTGCCCTATAACTCCAAGGCGGACCTGCTGACGCTGCGCGCCCAATGTCTGGCGCATGATTTACCTGACCCGCTTGAACCGCTGGAAATCGACGGCGCCCTGCTGCCGCGCTACGTATTCATCCACGGCGGGCCGCGCGTATTCACCTACTACACGCCAAAAGAAGAGTCCATCAAGCTGTTCCATGACTACCTCGATCTGCACCGCAACCATCCGGATCTCGATGTGCAAATGGTGCCGGTGTCGGTGATGTTCGGCCGCTCGCCGGGTCGTGAGAAAGGGGAAGTTAATCCGCCGCTGCGGATGCTTAACGGCATTCAGAAATTTTTCGCCGTCTCCTGGCTCGGCCGCGACAGCTTCGTGCGCTTCTCGCCTTCCGTATCGCTGCGCCGCATGGCGGATGAGCACGGTACCGATAAGATCATCGCCCAGAAACTGGCTCGCGTCGCGCGGATGCATTTTGCCCGCCAGCGCCTGGCCGCCGTCGGCCCGCGTCTGCCGGCCCGCCAGGATCTGTTTAACAAGCTGCTGGCGTCGAAGGCCATTGCCCGGGCGGTGGAAGACGAAGCGCGCAGCAAGAAAATTTCCCACGAGAAGGCCCAGCAGAACGCGATTGCGCTGATGGAAGAGATTGCCGCGAACTTCTCTTACGAGATGATCCGCCTGACCGACCGCATTCTCGGCTTCACCTGGAACCGCCTGTACCAGGGCATCAACGTGCATAACGCCGAGCGCGTACGCCAGCTGGCGCACGATGGCCATGAGATTGTCTATGTCCCCTGCCACCGCAGCCACATGGACTATCTGCTGCTCTCTTACGTCCTGTACCACCAGGGGCTGGTGCCACCGCATATCGCGGCGGGTATCAACCTTAACTTCTGGCCAGCCGGGCCAATCTTCCGCCGCCTCGGCGCATTCTTTATTCGCCGCACCTTTAAGGGCAATAAGCTCTACTCCACGGTGTTCCGCGAGTACCTTGGCGAACTGTTCAGCCGCGGCTATTCCGTAGAGTATTTCGTCGAAGGCGGCCGCTCCCGTACCGGCCGTCTGCTCGATCCGAAGACCGGTACGCTGTCGATGACCATCCAGGCGATGCTGCGCGGCGGCACCCGGCCGATCACCCTGGTGCCGATTTACATCGGCTACGAGCACGTGATGGAGGTAGGGACCTATGCCAAAGAGCTGCGCGGCGCCACCAAAGAGAAAGAGAGTCTGCCGCAGATGGTGCGCGGCTTAAGCAAGCTGCGCAATCTTGGCCAGGGCTACGTTAACTTCGGCGAACCGCTGCCGCTGATGACCTATCTGAACCACCATGTGCCGGAGTGGCGGGAAGCGATTGACCCGATCGAAGCGGTCCGCCCTTCCTGGCTGACGCCGACGGTGAATAACATCGCCGCTGACCTGATGGTACGCATCAACAACGCCGGCGCGGCCAACGCCATGAACCTCTGCTGTACGGCGCTGCTGGCCTCCCGCCAGCGTTCGCTGACCCGTGAGCAGCTCACCCAGCAGCTGGAGTGTTACCTCGCGCTGCTGCGCAATGTGCCCTATTCGCCGGATGCCACCGCGCCGTCCGCTTCGGCCAGCGAGCTTATCGACCACGCGCTGCAGATGAACAAGTTCGAAGTCGAGAAAGACACCATTGGCGACATCATCATTCTGCCGCGCGAGCAGGCGGTGCTGATGACCTACTATCGCAACAACATCGCCCATATGCTGGTGATGCCGTCGCTGTTAGCCGCCCTGGTGACTCAGCATCGTCATCTCAGCCGCGCCGAAGTGCTGCGCCATGTGGAAACGCTCTATCCGTTCCTCAAAGCCGAGCTGTTCCTGCGCTGGGAGAAAGCGGAGCTGGCCGGAGTGATGGATGCGCTGATTGCCGAGATGCTGCGTCAGGAGCTGATCGTCATCGATGGCGATGTGATGAGCCTCAACCCGTCGCACTCTCGCTCTCTGCAGCTGTTGGCCGCAGGCGCCCGCGAGACGCTGCAGCGCTACGCCATTACCTTCTGGCTGCTGAGCGCTAACCCGTCTATCAACCGCAGCTCGCTGGAGAAAGAGAGCCGTACCGTGGCTCAGCGCCTGTCGGTGCTGCATGGCATCAACGCGCCGGAGTTCTTCGATAAAGCGGTATTCAGTACCCTGGTGCTGACCCTGCGCGATGAAGGCTATATCAGCGATACGGGCGATGCCGAGCCGGAAGAGACCCTGAAGGTCTATCGGATGCTGGCGGATTTGATTACGTCGGATGTACGTCTGACGATCGAAAGCGTCACGCAGGACGACGCGTAACGCGGCGTTTGCTGTCCTCCTCGCCCCCCGGCAAACCGGGGGGATGGGGACAGGGATTTTACAGGTAGCTCATCGCCAGGCCGAGGAACAGCACCAGCCCAACGTAGTTATTGTTCATAAACGCTTTAAAGCAGTTATCGCGGTCACGATTGAAGATAAGCTTCTGCTGCCAGCCAAACAGACCCGCCGCCACGAACAGCGACCAGTAGTATTCCCAGCCCAGCCCGTTCAGCCAGCCTACCGCGCCCATCAGCGCCAGCACGGCCACCTGCAGGATACCGATAATCAGACGATCGTTTTCGCCGAACAGGATCGCCGTCGATTTAATGCCGATCTTGACGTCGTCATCGCGATCCACCATCGCATACTGGGTATCGTAGGCCACCGCCCACAGAATGTTGGCGAGGAACATCAGCCAGCAGCTCAGCGGCAGCGATTCGCTGACGGCCGAGAAGGCCATTGGGATCGACCAGCCAAAGGCCGCCCCCAGCACCACCTGCGGCAGATGGGTGTAGCGCTTCATAAACGGATAGACCCACGCCAGCGCCAGCGCCGCCACCGACAGCAAAATCGTCATGGTGTTGAGGGTGAGCACCAGCAGGAAGGAGAGCAGCACCAGAACGATAAACAGCGTTCGCGCCTCTTTCTCGGTGACGTCGCCGCTCGGCAGCGGACGGCGGGCGGTACGCTTTACGTGACCATCAAATTTTCGATCGGCATAGTCATTCACCACGCAGCCGGCGGCGCGCATCAGCCAGACGCCGGCGACGAACACCGCCAGGATCCACAGCGGCGGGACGCCCGGCGAGGCCACCCACAGCGCCCACAGCGTCGGCCACAGCAGCAGCAAGGCGCCGATCGGTTTGTCAGTGCGCATCAGGCGATGAAACGCCAACAGCTTATTCTGCGACAGACTCCACTCCATTTTTTCTTCCTCTTAGTACAACGGCGACGCAGGCAAAAACAGCTCGGTCAACAGCAGGGGTTTGCCGCTCAGCCGCAGACGGGAACGACGCCCCCACAGCGCTGCATCGCGACCAATTTCAATAAAATCGCGGGTTAACGTCGACGACGTGAACAGGTATCGGCCCAGCGGGGTCTGCCCGAGCTGCTGTAGCGCCAGCTCCGGCCCACACAGCGTCGACTCCGGCACCACCGTGCGCCCGGCCAGCCAGGGCTCGCCATCGGCATTGAGTATAATCTCCCGCAGCCAGTAGCGCGGCTCGTCGGGCAACAGCGCCGCTTCGTCAGCCAGCGCCTCACGCCCGATATACCCTTCGTTAACCAGGGTGACGGTGACCTGCTTTCCTTGTTGATCAAAACGCTGGGTCATTGAGTCCTCCAGCAGCAGCCAGTCACTCAGGGGCGGCGCCAGGGGCGGCATAACGGCAAAATAGCGCAGCGCACGCAGTCGCGTAAGCGCAGGATGGGACATGCCTGATTCTCCGGTACATAACGTGAGAGCATTGTATCGCAGAATAGGCGGTTGGTGGCGGGCAAACGTCAATATACGATCATTCACGCAACAGCCATGCAACAGACCGCCGCGCGTGCAAAAAAAGGTGCATCCCGGAGGATGCACCTAAAGGCTGTGCCTAAACATCAGCATTGTGGGGAGACGATTACCCCTTGCCTTTTACACTGCTGATAAAGGTGGAACGAGCGGATTTCGAGCCGAGGCGCTCAGCTTCGTTCATCAATTTCAGGGCTTTATCGATGTCACCTTGTTTCACCGCCTGCTTAATACCGTTGTTGAAGTAGGTCTCGGTATCGCTGAGCATCGGTTCGCTTTTGGCGGCCGGCGCCGCAGCGGCTGCGGCGGCTGGCGCGGCTACCGGCGCCGCGGTGTTACCGACGGTGACCGGGCCCGGGCCGGAGGAGCCGAACAGCGGCCCCACCAGCACGCTGGAGGTGCTGTTGGTTTTCACTTTCAGCTTCAGCACGCCATCGGTGGTATGTTTGGCGATCGGATCCGGGATGTCCGGCGCCGCATTGCCTGCGCCTTTGGCATAGGCCTTCGCCGGATCCAGCAGGGTGGTGGTCTGCTGGAGATCTTTTTCAGTGGTAAACACCAGCACATAGAGCTTCTGCTGGCCCAGCGCCGGGGTCAGGCGCATCACTCCGCCCAGGCGATCGGCAGTCATCACGCCCGGCTGCTGATAGGTAAAGTAGTTGCTGGGAAAGAACGCCGCTGGCGTCATGTTCTGGTCGAGAATCAGCACGTTCGGCGCAAAAATCTGTTTATGTTTGTTCAGTTCGCTGTCGAGGGTCAGGGTCAGCTCACCGATATTGGCCGGCACGCTCCAGGCGGCGACCGGTCCGACGATCCCTGGAACATCCAGGCGTTGACCGCCGGTGGTTAAATCTACGCTCTGCGTCTTCGATTGATCGGCAGGCGTCCAGATCAGCTGCTGCAGCGCGCTGGCTGGAATAGACGGCGCGGCGCTGGTGTTCTGCGGTACAAAGTTAACATCGGCAAGGCTCATCCCCGGCACGCATGCCAACATCCCTGCGGATAAACACAGAGCGACGAGAGTTTTCTTCATTTTCATTCTTCTCACCTTGGATAGCATCGGTTTAGCGGTAGCCAGGCAATAGCGCGCTAACCCTGAATAGTCAGGAGGGGCCGATGCCCCTCCCAGGTTACACCCGTCCTGCGGACGGTATTACCACCACACTTCCATCTGGGCACCGAAGGTAACTTCGCTGTCGTCACCGCGGCTGGAGGTGAAAGCGCCGCTTCCGCTGCTGTCTTTCGTCTGCAGACCAGAGGTGTTGCTGTAGCCCCAGTTTTCATCCCACTTCGCGTAGGTTGCGAAGATACGGATAGCCGGACGAGACCAGACGCTGTTGCCTGCCTGCCACTGTTGAGCCAGAGTAATTTTGTACTGGTTGTTGTTTTCGCTGGTACGCTGAGATTTCACGTTGTCGTAACCGATTTCCAGCTGGGTGCTCATGATCGGCGTCCATTTGTACATCGGACGAACACCCACGGTGTACCAGGTGGAGCCGTTTTTGCTGTCCAGATCCACGTCCTGGTACATCGCAACGTACATCAGGCCCCAGTCATCGTTGAAGTCCATCGCGCCGTGATCCAGAACGCGGATCATGCTGCCGTTGTTATCGATGCTGGTTCCCTGAGAGTGGCCGCTGTTCCAGGAGGTCATTGCGTCAGTGGCGTACTGAACCACAAACTTGTTGAAGCCGCCCCAGATGGACTGAGTATGTTCACCGGTCCACATCCAGCCGTCTTTCGACGCGCCGTCTTCCAGGCGATAGTCATCCTGCGGGTTCGCACGGCCGTAATCGACGCCTAACTCCAGCACGCCGCCCGGGTTGGTTTCCAGGCCCGCCAGACGGATGTCAAAGACGTCGTTGGCAGTTTTCGCAGCATATTTCTTGGTGTCATCGCTGGAGAAAGTATAAGAGCCGCCGCTTTCTGAGTTACGGGTAGCGGCCAGAGAGAGCTTACCGAAGCCAAGGTCAACGTTTTCCAGACCTGCACCCGGGCCGGAGATATCCCAGTAGTAGAAGTCGATCATGTGAACGTCATGACGCTGATAGAAGCGTTTACCCGCCCACAGCGTGGAGCCCGGCAGCCAGTCGATCAGGTTTTTACCCTGGATGTTGGCTTCACGGAACGCCGGAGAGGTGCTTTCCCAGTCATCTTCCTGATTCACGGAATAGGCAACGTTAGTATCGAAATAAAAACTCTTATCTCCTTCCTTCCACAGCTCCTGGCCCAGCTTCAGTTCCGCATAGGTTTCACATTCGTTACCAAGACGGTATTTACTTTGAGCGCCGGTCGCTTTGAAGCACTGTTGCTCGCCGCCGCTGCCGGTCCAGCCAATGCCGGAACGCGCGTAGCCATGGAAATCGACAGCCAGCGCCTGAGCAGACATAACGCCTGCCGCGACGGCGACCGCCAGTGGAAGTTTGCGCAGAGTAATCATCATTCTATCTCCTGAGATCATTGCTTTTCTTTGCACGCTTCGCCGGTGTACCGCCAGCCGGGTTCGCGCCTTTTTTTAATGGGAAGCCTTACACGCCCGGCTCTTTATGCAGCCGACGACAAGCGGTGCCATCCTCACGGAATAAATGGCAACGTTCTGGCGGCAAACCGATAGCGAATGTGGCTCCCTCTTCTACCAACACCACGTCGTTCTGGCGGTAGACCAGGTTTTGACGGATGGCGGGGATCTGGATATGAATTTGCGTTTCGTGACCTAACTGCTCGACAACCTGAACCTCGCCTTCGAGGGTCACATCGGCGATATCGCTGGGCAGTAAATGCTCCGGGCGGATACCTAAGGACATGTTGGCGCCCGCCTGAACGTTGGCGCTGTCCACCGGTAGCCAGATTTGCTGACGGTTTGGCAGTTCAACCTGCACCTGATCGATAGCCGTCGCGGTGACTTTGACCGGCAGGAAGTTCATCTTCGGTGAACCGATAAAGCCGGCGACGAAGCGGTCAGCCGGATAGTGATAGAGTTCCAGCGGTTTCCCGACCTGCGCCACACGGCCGGCGTCGAGGACCACGATCTTGTCCGCGAGGGTCATCGCTTCCACCTGATCGTGGGTCACATAGATCATGGTGCGGCCCAGTCGCTTATGCAGACGGGAGATTTCGATACGCATCTGAACGCGCAGGGCGGCATCGAGGTTGGAGAGCGGCTCATCCAGCAGGAAGACGCTCGGCTCAGCCACCAGCGTACGGCCAATCGCCACACGCTGGCGCTGACCGCCGGAGAGGGCTTTCGGTTTACGCTCCAGCAGATGGGCCAGCTGCAGCACTTCCGCCACCTGGGTCACCCGCTGGTTAATCAGATCTTTTTTCGCGCCGGCCAGCTTCAGGCCAAACGACATATTTTCCGCAACGGAAAGGTGGGGATAGAGCGCATAAGACTGGAATACCATCCCAACGCCGCGTTCTGCCGGTGGGATCTCGTTCATGCGGGTGTCACCGATAAACAGGTCCCCGCTGGTAATAGTTTCTAACCCGGCAATCATACGCAGCAGGGTAGATTTGCCGCAGCCCGATGGCCCGACAAACACGACGAATTCCCCTTCGTGGATATCGAGATTGATATCTTTCGATACCACCACGTCACCCCAGGCTTTCGTTACATTTCGCAGCTGTACGCTCGCCATGCCCTTCTCCCTTCGTTACAACCTGTCACTAACAGTCACATTCAAGATGGGTCGACTATGCGGCATTCATTAGCCGGGCAAATCCTCCACCCCCCGGCTTTTTTATGGGGGAGGAGATGGGAGGATGAGAGATTGGCTCTCGCCGCGGGGGATGGCGGGCAGCGGGTGATTTCGTGATGGAGGCGACAAAATTGGGCGCTTTTTTCTGTGCTCCAGGACGCAATACGGCCGTTTTTGCAATGGAGATCACACAACCAGCGGGTGGGGCGTAGACCTGGGGAGGATGGAAAGGGGTTGTTAAAAAAGGAAACTCATCATCGTTAAGCCACCGAAGTGTATCCACGAGTACAACACCAAAAAGGACGGGTATATGAAAATCAAAACTGGCGCTCGCATCCTCGCGCTGTCGGCACTGACCACGATGATGTTTTCCGCCTCTGCCCTCGCGAAAATTGAAGAAGGTAAGCTGGTTATCTGGATTAACGGCGACAAAGGCTACAACGGCCTCGCTGAAGTGGGTAAAAAGTTTGAAAAAGACACCGGCATTAAAGTTTCTGTAGAACACCCGGACAAGCTGGAAGAGAAATTCCCGCAGGTTGCGGCGACCGGCGACGGCCCGGACATCATCTTCTGGGCGCATGACCGTTTCGGCGGCTACGCGCAGTCCGGCCTGCTGGCGGAAATCACCCCGGACAAAGCGTTCCAGGACAAACTCTATCCGTTCACCTGGGATGCCGTTCGCTATAACGGCAAACTGATCGCCTACCCGATCGCGGTGGAAGCGCTGTCCCTGATTTACAACAAAGACCTGGTGCCGAACCCGCCGAAGACCTGGGAAGAGATCCCGGCGCTGGATAAAGAACTGAAAGCGAAAGGTAAGAGCGCGCTGATGTTCAACCTGCAGGAACCGTACTTCACCTGGCCGCTGATCGCTGCCGACGGCGGATACGCGTTCAAGTTTGAAAACGGCAAGTACGATGTGAAAGACGTCGGCGTGGACAGCGCAGGCGCGAAAGCGGGCCTGACCTTCCTGGTTGACCTGATCAAGAACAAGCACATGAATGCCGATACCGATTACTCCATCGCGGAAGCGGCCTTCAACAAAGGTGAAACCGCGATGACCATCAACGGTCCGTGGGCGTGGTCTAACATCGATAAGAGCAAGGTTAACTACGGCGTGACCCTGCTGCCGACCTTTAAAGGCAAACCATCGAAACCGTTCGTTGGCGTGCTGAGCGCGGGGATCAACGCCGCCAGCCCGAACAAAGAGCTGGCGAAAGAGTTCCTCGAAAACTACCTGATGACCGATCAGGGTCTGGAATCCGTTAACAACGACAAACCGCTGGGTGCGGTGGCGCTGAAATCCTTCCAGGAAAAACTGGAAAAAGATCCGCGCATCGCTGCCACCATGGCGAACGCCCAGAAAGGCGAAATTATGCCTAACATCCCGCAGATGTCTGCCTTCTGGTATGCCGTTCGTACCGCGGTTATCAACGCCGCCAGCGGTCGTCAGACTGTCGATGCTGCGCTGAAGGATGCCCAGAGCCGTATCACTAAGTAATGCTGTAGCGTACGTGCCGGATGGCGGCATAAATGCCTTATCCGGCCTACACAATCCGTAGGCCGGATAAGCGCAGCGCCATCAGGCACTGACGCCGACAGATGTTTAACGCTGTAGAGGATGATCCCCATGGATGCCGTTAAAAAGAGACACTGGTGGCAAAGTCCGCAACTCACATGGTCTGTGATTGGCTTACTGTGCCTGCTGGTGGGTTACCTTGTTGTTTTGATGTACGCCCAGGGGGAGTACCTGTTCGCCATCATGACGCTGATTTTAAGCTCAGTTGGCCTGTATATTTTCGCTAATCGCAAGGCCTATGCCTGGCGCTATGTCTATCCCGGCCTCGCCGGCATGGGCCTGTTTGTCCTGTTTCCGCTGATCTGTACTATCGCTATCGCGTTCACCAACTACAGCAGCACCAACCAGCTGACCTTTGAGCGCGCGCAGCAGGTGCTGATGGATCGCTCCTTCCAGGCCGGCAAAGCCTATAACTTCACGCTGATCCCGGCAGGCGACGAGTGGAAGCTGGCCCTGACCGATGGCGAGAGCGGTAAAAACTACCTTTCCGATGCCTTTAAATTCGGCGGCGAGCAGAAGCTGGCGTTAAAAGAAACTGACGCCCTGCCGGAAGGCGAGCGCGCCAACCTGCGCGTCATTACCCAGAACCGCACCGCGCTGAACCAGCTGACCGCCGTACTGCCTGATGACAGCAAAGTGATCATGAGCTCGCTGCGCCAGTTCTCCGGCACCCAACCGCTGTATACGCTTGGCGAAAACGGCGAGCTGACCAACAATCAAACCCACGTCAAATACCGCCCGAACAACGACGTTGGTTTCTACCAGGCAATCAACGCCGATGGTAGCTGGGGCACAGAAAAGCTGAGCCCGGGCTACACCGTGACTATTGGCTGGGATAACTTTACCCGCGTCTTCCACGATGAAGGCATCCAGAAACCGTTCTTCGCGATCTTCGTCTGGACGGTGGTGTTCTCGGTTCTGACCGTGGTGCTGACCGTCGCGGTGGGGATGATCCTCGCCTGCCTGGTGCAGTGGGAAGCGTTGAAAGGCAAAGCGATTTACCGTGTCCTGCTGATTCTGCCGTATGCCGTACCGTCATTTATTTCGATTCTGATTTTCAAAGGCCTGTTCAACCAGAGCTTTGGTGAAATCAACATGATGCTCAGCGCGCTGTTCGGCATTAAACCGGCGTGGTTTAGCGACCCGACCACCGCGCGCACCATGATCATCATCGTCAACACCTGGCTGGGCTACCCGTACATGATGATCCTGTGCATGGGGCTGCTGAAGGCGATTCCGGATGATCTGTACGAAGCGTCGGCAATGGATGGCGCCGGCCCGTTCCAGAACTTCTTTAAAATTACCTTCCCGCTGCTGATTAAGCCGCTGACGCCGCTGATGATCGCCAGCTTCGCCTTTAACTTTAACAACTTCGTCCTGATTCAACTGTTGACCAACGGCGGTCCGGACCGTCTCGGCACCACCACCCCGGCCGGTTATACCGACCTGCTGGTGAGCTACACCTACCGTATCGCCTTTGAAGGCGGCGGCGGTCAGGACTTCGGCCTGGCGGCGGCTATCGCAACGCTTATCTTCCTGCTGGTTGGCGCGTTAGCGATTGTGAACCTGAAAGCCACACGCATGAAGTTTGATTAAGGGAGATAACGATAATGGCTATGGTCCAACCCAAATCGCAGAAGCTACGTTTATTTACCACGCATCTCCTGCTACTGATTTTTATCGCCGCGATTATGTTTCCGCTGCTGATGGTTATCGCCATCTCGCTGCGCGAAGGCAACTTCGCCACCGGCAGCCTGATCCCGGATACCATCTCCTGGGAACACTGGCGTCTGGCGTTAGGCTTCAGCGTCGAACACGCGGATGGCCGCGTCACGCCGCCGCCGTTCCCGGTCCTGCTGTGGCTGTGGAACTCGATTAAGGTCGCCGGGATTACCGCGATCGGCATCGTCGCCCTCTCCACCACCTGCGCCTACGCTTTTGCCCGTATGCGCTTCCCGGGGAAAGCGACCCTGCTGAAAGGGATGTTGATTTTCCAGATGTTCCCGGCGGTGCTGTCGCTGGTTGCCCTGTACGCGTTGTTTGACCGCCTGGGCCAGTACATCCCGTTCGTCGGCCTCAACACCCACGGCGGCGTGATCTTTGCCTACATGGGCGGTATCGCCCTGCACGTCTGGACGATTAAAGGCTACTTCGAAACCATCGATGGCTCGCTGGAAGAAGCGGCGGCGCTGGATGGCGCGACCCCATGGCAGGCGTTCCGCCTCGTGCTGCTGCCGCTGTCGGTGCCGATTCTGGCGGTGGTCTTTATTCTGTCGTTCATCGCCGCCATCACCGAAGTGCCGGTCGCCTCGCTGCTGCTGCGCGATGTGAACAGCTATACCCTGGCGGTAGGCATGCAACAGTATCTCAACCCGCAGAACTATCTGTGGGGCGATTTTGCCGCCGCGGCGGTACTCTCCGCCATCCCAATCACGGTAGTGTTCCTGCTGGCGCAGCGCTGGCTGGTGAACGGCCTGACGGCGGGTGGGGTGAAAGGTTAAGTTTTTTTTGTAACACCGGCCCCAAATTTCAGATGGGGGCCGACGGTCTAGCCGCAATACACGACCCCAACCGGGTATTGTCGCCGTCGCCCTCAGCTGAAAAAGTAAGGCCAATGCCACTGCTATCCTCAACTGGACCCTACATAAATTCTATTTGTGACTGTTGGTCAGCGGCCCTGGAGGCCGCTTTTTTTTATTCGCGTTTCAGGCGATTGGAGTTACACAGCCAGAGCGTAATCACCAGGATCAGGATCGCGGCGGAGTATATGAGCACCGCCATCGGCGATTCATGATCGATGATGATCAAACGCACAATCGCGGTGATGCCGATATAGACGAAATAGCGCAGCGGGAAGTGGAACCCCGACTGAAAATACTTGACGATCAGCGCGATAAATTCGAAGTAGAGAAAGTAGACCACCAGTCCTTCCACCAGCCGGTACTTACTGGTCGGCTCCGGGGTAAAGAGGACATCGGCCAGATGCAGCGTCTCTTTACCGAGGAAGACGATCAGGATAATCCCCAGGCACAGCAGCCCCAGATTCAAAACCGTTTGCATCGCAGTGGCGATAAAATTCACCAGTGGGCGATAAACCGACGACATATTCACACCTCATAATCAGTCCTTGTTGCGTCCGGTATAGCGCAAAAGTGTGATCCAGATCTACAGTTACCCCTCACCGCGTGGGCTTTCCACGTTTGCGCCCTCAGGACAGGATTTCGGCAAAAGAGAAAAATGCTCTCCTTAACGGCGTGTGATCGACATAACTGAATCCCCTTTTTTGTATAAAACTATCCCTGCACAGTCATTGTTAATCAATAACTTAATTTACATACAGACCTGCATGTTTAGATAAGGCTAAAAATAAAATTTTTCTCCAGACCTTAATAAATAAAGGGTTATTTGAGAAAGTTTTTTTCTGCCGATTCCCTTAGCATATTTCCTCATCATCTTACGTCCAGGAATCATAATAATGTCTGACCAAGCATCCTCACTTTTTATTCGCTGGCTACAGCGAGAAGTCGCACCAGCATTAGGTTGTACGGAACCTGTTGCTATTTCATTTACCACCGCTTACGCCGCGAAACATTTAGCGACACCCTGCGAAAAAATTAGCGGTTTTATTTCTGCCAACCTGTATAAAAACGCCACGGGCGTCACGATTCCCGGCACGACAGTTAATGGCGTCGCGCTGGCCGCCGCCATCGGCGCCTTTGGTGGCGATGCCGATAAGGGATTACAGACCCTGGCAGGCATTACTTCACAGCATGTGGAACAGGCACAAGCGCTGGTGGATGCAGGCCACGTTACTATTGACGTCCAGGATACGCCTGACTTTATTCATCTCGATCTCACCCTCAGCGCCGGTGACCAGACCTGTCGCGTCGTGGTAAAAGGCACGCATACCAATGTGGTCGAGTTATATATTAATGGCGAACAGCAGCCATTACACGCCGGGGAAAATAGCGCCACAGCGCAGACTGAACTGCCAACTTTCTCTCTCCAGGAAGCGTATGACTTTATTATCTCCACCCCGGTTGAGAATATTACGTTTATTCTGGAAGCCGCCCGCCTCAATAGCGCACTGGCTGCAGAAGGCAAATCGAAAAAGTATGGGTTGAATATTAACGGAACATTCTCTGAAGCCGTTAAAAATGGTTTGTTAAGTAATGACTTAATGAGCGAGGTCATTATCAACACCGTCGCAGCTTCCGATGCGCGTATGGGCGGAGCCCCGGTGGTCGCCATGTCGAACTTCGGCTCTGGCAACCAGGGGATCGCAGCGACCATGCCGGTAGTTACCGTCGCCGAGCATCTGAATGCCGATGAAGAGACGCTCGCTCGCGCGCTGGCGCTCTCGCATCTGACGGCCATTTCCATCCATTCGCGCTATACCCGCCTGTCCGCACTGTGCGCGGCCTCCACCGCCGCCATGGGCGCTGCCGCCGGTATGGCATGGCTGTTTACCCGCAATATCGAAACCATCAACACCGCCATCATCAATATGATTAGCGATGTTACCGGCATGATTTGCGATGGCGCTTCCAACAGCTGCGCGATGAAGGTCTCCTCGGTGGTTTCCAGCGCCTTTAAATCTGTGTTGATGGCGATGCAAAACCGCTGCGCCAGCGCCAACGACGGCATTGTCTGCGCCGACGTCGAACAGTCGATTAATAACCTGTGCCGCCTCGTGATTAAGCCTATGGCGCAAACCGATAAAGAGATCATTCGCATTATGGTCAGCAAATAAGACCAGCCCTTTTGTACCCTACGCAATAATGATTTATTGCCTGCACCAACAGGTATTTTACGATGAATAAAAAAGTCATATTACGCGGCGCCAGCGCCATTATGCCCCTGTGCATCGGGGACTTTCCTTTCTCGTTCATTGTTGGCGCATTAAGCGTCAGCGCCGGCATGAGCGTCTGGCAAAGTACCGCGTGGTCGGCGATTGTGATTGCCGGTTCGGCGCAAATGCTGGCACTGAATATGTTAAAAACCGGCGCCACGCTCGGCGTGATTATTTTCACCACATTAATTATTAATCTTCGCCATGTGCTGTATAGCGCCTCTATTTCCGGCACCGTGCGCGAAGCCTCATTCTTTAAAAAATGCTTTATGTCCTATGCGCTCACCGACGAGGTGTATGCCACTACCGTCAAAGAGATGGAAGGAAATAAAAAGGAAAAATATCTGTTTTATGGTTCGGCAATGGTCACCTTCTGGGCGATTTGGGTGCTGGCCGATTTTCTTGGCGCGCTGGTCGGCGCCTCGTTTCCCCACATTGAGAAATACGGTCTCGATTTCGCCATGGTCGCCGCCTTTATCGCCATCGTGGTGCCGCAAATTAAAAGCCAGGCCTGCACCGTCGCCGCGGTAGTGGCCGCCGTTTCCGGCGTGCTGTTAGTGGTCCTGCCCTACTCGCTGGGTATCGTCGTCGCCTCCGTGCTCGGCGTCCTTGCCGGCCTGTGCGTCGACCTGGCGGAAGAGCGCAAGCAGATGGCAACAACCGAATCCGATATGCCGTTAGTGGAGGCGCTGGAAAATGAGTAATAGCTATTTTATCGCCCTGACGCTGGGCATGGCCGCGGTCACTTTTCTTATTCGTTTCTCGTTTATCGGCCTGGCCGGCAAGATCCAGATGTCTGAGCGGGTGACCAAAACATTGCGCTTCGTGCCGGTCACCGTCCTGCCGGCCATCATCACCATTCAGATCCTGAGCGTGAATTCCAGCATGGAGTTCGACTTAAAAAATCCGAAGGTGATCGCCGCCATTATCTGTACGCTCGCCAGCTTCCGTTTAGGTCTGGTGTGGGTGGTGGTTAGCGGCGTCGGCTCGCTGGTGCTATTGAATTATTTTCTGTAACTGTTTGAAGGGGTAACCACATGATTATTACTACCGCTGACGCGCCCGCCGCGATTGGTCCGTACGTTCAGGGCGTCAATCTCGGCGCGATGACCCTCACCTCCGGCCAGCTGCCCATTAATCCGCAGGACGGCACCATGCCCGACGACATTGCCGAACAGGCGCGCCAGTCGCTGGAGAACGTGAAAGCCATCGTCGAAGCCGCCGGCCTCACCGTTGGTCAGATCGTCAAAACCACGGTGTTTGTGAAAGACCTGGCGGATTTTGCCGCCATCAATGCCGCCTACGAGGCCTTCTTTACCGAACATCAGGCGGCCTTTCCGGCGCGCTCCTGCGTGGAAGTGGCCAGGTTACCGAAAGACGCTGGCGTCGAAATCGAAGCGATCGCTTTCGCCCGTTAATCCCTCCGGCTGGAGGAAGAACCTCCAGCCCCTTCCCCACCGATTTTTGTCGTTCCACGTTGTTCATATTACAGGCACTATAGCCACTGAACGACCCGAGGAACGCAGCATGTTAACTATCCGAAAGGCATTGCCCGAGGACGCGCCACAACTGAGCGCGATGGGTTATGCCAGTTACCAGCACCACTTCGCCCATCTCTGGCGCAATGCCGATGAACTGGCGTTATTTCTTAAGCAAGAATATGCCGAAGATGCGCTACGTCGGAGTCTTACCGATGCCAACCATCATTGGCTCATCGCCGAAGCCGCTTCCCCCGTTGGTTTCGCTAAATATAGCTATCAGCAGCGAATGGCTGAAGATGGCACGATGGGTACGCTGCTGCATAAGCTCTACCTGATGCCGGGGGAGACTGGCCACCGCTACGGCGAGCAGATTTTTCACGCCATCGAGACGCGAGCAAAAACGGCCGGCGAACGCTGGCTGTGGCTGGAAGTACTCGCCGCGAATCCCGCCGCGCGCCGTTTTTACGAACGCCAGGGGATGCAGCACATCAGAGACACGACTTTCCATTCCGCCAGCCAGCAAAGCACCTTACATATTCTGGCCAAACCGCTGTGAGAGGAACTATGCCTGAGCTTCGTGATACCGGCGTACGTAACGTCGTCTGTGGGAAAAATGTCGTTATTTATCAGCCCGCCAACCTGTACGACTGCACGCTGGGTGATAACGTCTTCGTTGGACCGTTCGTTGAGATCCAGGGGAATACCCGCATCGGCGCGGAGAGTAAAATCCAGTCGCATACCTTTATCTGCGAGTACGTCACCATTGGCCGGCGCTGTTTTATCGGTCACGGGGTGATGTTCGCCAACGACCTGTTTCGCGACGGCAAACCAAACGCCGACCGCGCCAGCTGGGGGCGGATTGAGATTGGCGATGACGTGTCGATCGGTAGCGGCGCCACGATTCTGGCCGTCAGCATCTGCGACGGCGTGGTGATTGGCGCGGGCAGCGTGGTGACGAAGTCCATCACCGAGAAAGGCGTGTGGGCGGGGAATCCAGCCCGCCTGCTGCGGCGGCTGTAAAAAAAATGCCGACCATAAGGTCGGCATTCCGTCTTAACGGCGCAAGCGTTATGCGCGCCAGGCTTTATAACGGTTAATCAGACCGTTAGTGGAGCTGTCGTGGCTGCTGACTTCGCTGCCGTCTTTCAGCTCCGGCAGGATGCGGTTAGCCAGCTGTTTGCCCAGCTCAACGCCCCACTGGTCGAAAGTGAAGATGTTAAGGATCGCGCCCTGGGTGAAGATTTTGTGCTCGTACAGAGCAATCAGCGCCCCGAGGCTGAACGGGGTGATCTCACGCAGCAGGATAGAGTTAGTCGGGCGGTTGCCTTCGAACACTTTGAACGGCACCACGTGCTCCAGGGTCGCCGGATCTTTACCCTGATCGCGATATTCCTGCTCCACCACTTCACGGGATTTACCGAAGGCCAGGGCCTCGGTCTGGGCGAAGAAGTTGGACAGCAGCTTCGGATGATGATCGGAGAGCGGGTTGTGGGTGATAGCCGGGGCGATGAAATCGCACGGTACCATTTTGGTGCCCTGATGGATCAGCTGGTAGAACGCGTGCTGACCGTTGGTGCCCGGCTCGCCCCAGATAATCGGGCCAGTCTGGTAGTCCACGGCGTGGCCGTTACGGTCGACATACTTACCATTGGACTCCATGTTGCCCTGCTGGAAGTAGGCGGCAAAACGGTGCATGTACTGGTCGTACGGCAGAATCGCTTCGGTTTCCGCACCGAAGAAGTTGTTGTACCAGATACCGATCAGCGCCAGCAGCACCGGCAGGTTTTTCTCCGCCGGGGTGGTGGAGAAGTGCTTATCCATCGCATGCGCGCCAGACAGCAGCTCAACGAAGTTGTCGAAGCCCACGGAGAGAATGATGGACAGGCCAATCGCCGACCACAGGGAGTAACGGCCGCCAACCCAGTCCCAGAATTCGAACATGTTGGCGGTGTCGATGCCGAACTCGCCAACCGCTTTCGCGTTGGTGGAGAGCGCCGCGAAGTGTTTAGCCACATGCTTGTCGTCGCCCGCGGTCGCCAGGAACCAGTCGCGCGCGCTGTGGGCGTTGGTCATGGTCTCCTGAGTGGTGAAGGTTTTGGACGCGACCAGGAACAGGGTGGTTTCCGGGTTGACGTTCTTCAGCACTTCGGCGATGTGGGTGCCATCGACGTTGGAGACAAAGTGCATGTTGAGGTGATTTTTATATGGACGCAGCGCTTCGGTGACCATGAACGGACCGAGGTCGGAGCCACCGATACCAATGTTGACCACGTCGGTGATCGGTTTGCCGGTGTAGCCTTTCCAGCTACCGGAGATAATCGCTTCAGAGAAGGCTTTCATCTTCTCCAGCACAGCGTTCACTTCCGGCATCACATCTTTGCCATCAACCACAATCGGCGTATTGCTGCGGTTGCGCAGCGCGACGTGGAGTACCGCGCGATCTTCGGTGCGGTTGATCTTTTCACCGGAGAACATCGACTTGATGGCGCCTGCGAGATCGGTCTCTTTCGCCAGATCCTGCAGTTTAGCCAGCGTCTCTTCGGTGATGCGGTTTTTGGAGAAGTCCACCAGCATCAGATCGTCGAACGTCGCGGAAAACTTAGAAAAACGGTCGCTATCTTTGGCGAACAGCTCGCTGATAGTGACATCTTTCATTTCGTCGAAGTGTTTCTGTAATGCCTGCCAGGCAGAGGTCTGCGTTGGGTTGATGTTTTTCATTAGCAATACTCTTCTGATTTGAGATTGTGACTTCGGTCGATTGTAGCGCCGGTGACGGAAAATTGTGATGATTTTTGTGACTTGTCCCTGACGCCGGTCAGGAATCAGGTCAAAACGGAGTAAAAAGCCCCATTAGTATAGCTATCATAAGGCTTTTTTCTGTTAGCCGCAGGGGCATGAAAAATCCGCATAACCGCAGCGTTGACATAGCTGGCGTTAAGCCTTTATATATCCGCAGTGCTTACGTATTGTAAGTATCTATTGCTCGCGCATTTCACGCTACAGCGAAAGGGTATTCGCGGGGGATATAATGTCCTTATTCCCCCGGCCAGGTGAAAGACGTCGGTAATTGCCAGAAGAGGTGCGTTGCCCAGGTAACCGTATTGGAGGAACCAGTCCGGCGAAAATACGTGAGGGGGAGCAACGCCGAGGTGAAAGAGCGTCTGGTTACGCTCCTCACCGGCCACAGGGGCTGAATCCCCTGGGTTGTCACCAGAAACGTTCGCAGTCGGGCGTTTCATACCCGAACACTTCAGCGCCCAGAGCGGTGAGTCGGGTCTACAAGGTGGAGCACTTCTGGGTGACATCGTAGTTGTTTATCATTCTGCGCCACCCTGTTTATCGCTCTTCCCTTGTGCCATGGCTGAATAATTTGGCCTGGCTTATTAAGACATTTTGTTGCGATCCGGCGGCATCCAGCCCCTGCCAGGATCGGTGTTCAGGAATCGTTTTAATAAGTCAGGCCCCCTGACACGAGGTTGTTATGACAGATTTAGTCGTCGCCAAATTTGGCGGCACCAGCGTTGCTGATTTTGACGCGATGAACCGCAGCATTGATGTGGCGCTGCTCGATGCCAATACCCGTATTGTTGTGCTCTCCGCCTCTGCCGGCGTGACCAACATTCTGGTGGCCTTAGCGGAAGGGCTGGAACCCACCGAACGTTTTTCCCAGCTGGACGCTCTGCGCCAGATCCAGTTCAATATTCTGGAGCGTTTGCGCTATCCCAACGTGATCCGCGAAGAGATTGAGCGCCTGCTGGAAAATATCACCACGCTGGCGGAAGCCGCCGCGCTCGCCTCCTCTAGCGCGCTGACTGACGAACTGGTCAGCCATGGCGAACTGATGTCCACCCTGCTGTTTGTAGAGATTCTGCGTGAGCGCGGAATTCAGGCGCAGTGGTTTGACGCCCGTAAAGTGCTGCGCACTAACGATCGCTTTGGTCGCGCCGAACCGGATATCGCCGCCGTCGCCGAACTGACCCAGCAGCAGCTGACGCCGCGTCTGGCGGAAGGCCTGGTGGTGACGCAGGGCTTTATCGGCAGCGAAGCGAAAGGCCGCACCACCACCCTCGGCCGCGGCGGCAGCGACTATACCGCCGCTCTGCTCGGCGAAGCGCTGAATGCCACCCGCGTCGATATCTGGACCGATGTGCCCGGGATCTATACGACCGACCCGCGCGTCGCGCCTGCGGCGAAACGCATCGACGTCATCGCCTTTGAAGAGGCGGCGGAAATGGCCACCTTTGGCGCCAAAGTGCTGCACCCGGCGACCCTGCTGCCTGCCGTGCGCAGCGATATCCCGGTATTTGTCGGCTCCAGTAAAGAACCTAAAGCGGGCGGTACGCTGGTGTGTAAAACCACCGAGAACCCGCCGCTGTTCCGCGCGCTGGCGCTGCGTCGCCGCCAGACGCTGCTGACGCTGCACAGCCTGAATATGTTGCACTCCCGCGGCTTCCTCGCCGAAGTGTTCGGTATTCTGGCGCGCCATAACATCTCCGTCGATTTGATCACCACCTCCGAAGTGAGCGTGGCCCTGACCATGGACACCACTGGCTCAACCTCTGCGGGCGATACCCTGCTGACCCAGGCGCTGCTGACCGAGCTCTCCTCGCTGTGCCGCGTGGAAGTGGAAGAAGACCTGGCGCTGGTTGCCCTGATCGGCAACGAGCTGTCGAAAGCCTGCGGCGTCGGCAAAGAGGTGTTTGGCGTCCTTGATCCGTTTAACATCCGCATGATCTGCTATGGCGCGTCCAGCCACAACCTCTGCTTCCTGGTGCCTGGCGCCGATGCGGAGAAGGTGGTGCAGACGTTGCATCATAATTTGTTTGAATAAAATTCCTTAGCACGATAAACAATACCTATAGCCGGGCTCGAACCCGGCTTTTTTATAACAACATCAACACAACCAGCTGACCTGCTCGCCGCCCTACCGGGACGGCGCGGCCGGTTTGCGTATCGCAAGGAACACAACATGCTCGCAACTCTGACGCGGCTGTTCCCGTTATGGGCACTGCTGCTCTCCGTTCTGGCCTATTACACCCCCACCACCTTCACCCCGATCGGCCCGTGGGTTACCACCCTGCTGATGCTGATTATGTTCGGTATGGGGGTACATCTGAAGCTGGCGGATTTCAAACGCGTCCTGTCGCGTCCGGCGCCGGTCGCCGCAGGGATATTTCTGCACTATCTGGTGATGCCGCTCGCCGCCTGGCTGCTGGCGCTGCTGTTTCATATGCCGCCGGAGCTCTCCGCCGGGATGGTGCTGGTGGGCAGCGTCGCCAGCGGGACGGCCTCCAACGTGATGATCTTTCTGGCCAAAGGGGATGTGGCCCTGTCGGTGACCATCTCCTCGGTCTCCACCCTGGTCGGCGTCATCGCGACGCCGCTGCTGACCCGTCTGTACGTCGACGCGCACATTCAGGTCGACGTCATGGGGATGTTGCTGAGCATTCTGCAGATTGTGGTCATTCCCATCGCCCTGGGGCTGATTGTCCATCATCTGCTGCCGAAGGTGGTGAAAGCGGTGGAGCCGTTCCTGCCCGCTTTCTCGATGGTGTGCATTTTGGCGATCATCAGCGCGGTGGTGGCGGGTTCCGCGGCCCATATCGCGTCCGTCGGCCTGGTGGTGATTATCGCAGTGATCCTGCATAACACCATTGGCCTGCTCGGCGGCTACTGGGGCGGACGTCTGTTTGGTTTTGATGAATCCACCTGCCGTACGCTGGCGATCGAGGTGGGGATGCAGAACTCCGGCCTGGCGGCCGCGCTGGGTAAAATTTACTTCGGCCCGCTGGCGGCGCTGCCGGGAGCCCTGTTCTCCGTCTGGCATAACCTGTCCGGTTCGCTGCTGGCCGGATACTGGTCAGGGAAGCCCATCGCCAAAAAAACCAGCAAGCGCTGAGCGTGACACGTCCGGGCGCCGGCCCGGACGTATGCCTGCTTTAGTTGCCATACAGGCTATCAGTAAAATATTCATTGCCGTACACTGGGTGCTCTGGTCTGACTGAGGGCACCACCATGGCACTCCCCCGTATTACACAAAAAGAGATGACCGAGCGCGAACAGCGCGAATTGAAAACGCTGCTTGACCGCGCGCGCATTGCGCACGGCCGCCCGCTGAGCAATGCGGAAACGAACAGCGTAAAAAAGGAATATATCGATAAGCTGATGGCCCAGCGTGAAGCGGAAGCGAAGAAAGCCCGCCAGGTGAAAAAACAGCAGGCTTATAAGACGGATAAGGAAGCGACCTTTTCCTGGTCGGCGAATACGCCGACCCGCGGCAGGCGTTAACGCCCTTTCTTTTTACGTCCCGGCTGGGTGAAACGTTTGCCGTTGCCAGCCGGGCGGCCCTTATCGTTGCTATTTTCCATCTTCACCACCGGGCGCTTGATGCCGGGGGTCGCCGCTTTGGCCTTCGGCTTAGCTTTCGGCTTCGCTTCGGAAGAAGAGTTTTCAATCAGCTTGAACAGCTCGATCAGCTCGTCATCGGTCAGATCGCGCCACTCACCCAGCGGGATCCCCGTCAGGCTGACGTTCATAATCCGCGTACGCTCAAGCTTCGTCACTTCATAGCCAAAGTGCTCGCACATGCGACGGATCTGGCGATTCAGCCCCTGCACCAGAGTGATGCGGAAAACGAACGGCGCTTCTTTCTTTACCTTACATTTTTTGGTCACGGTCCCGAGAATCGGTACCCCCGCGCCCATGCCGCGAATGAACTCATCGGTCACCGGCTTATCGACCGTAACCAGATACTCTTTTTCATGGTCGTTGCCGGCGCGCAGGATCTTATTCACCAGGTCGCCGTGATTGGTGAGAAAGATCAGCCCCTGGGAGTCTTTATCCAGACGGCCGATAGGGAAGATACGCTTGCTGTGGTTGACGAAATCGACAATGTTGTCGCGCTCGCCGTCTTCCGTGGTGCTCACAATGCCGACTGGCTTATTCAGCGCAATCAGCACCAGATCATCCGCTTCGCGCGGCTCAATCAACCGTCCGTTAACTTTGACCAGGTCGCCAGGCTTCACCTGATCGCCAATCGTGGCGCGCTTGCCATTGATAAAGACGTTGCCTTGTTCAATAAAGCGGTCCGCTTCGCGACGCGAGCAGATGCCGCTTTCACTGATGTATTTGTTTAATCGGGTTGATGAGTCGGGCAGCATAGATTCTCCTGTAAAAGCGAAATATACCCTACCTTGCGGGCGAGAAAAAACCTGGATTGCGTTATTCATTATTCAACGGCTTCGTCGGGCTCATGAACAGCATTCCGCTTACCCACATCATGCGCCATATCAGCGCGCCGGTATCGGGGCGATGCTAGAATTTCTGCTTCAATAATAGGTTTAAAACAGGAAGAAAAGATGGAACTGCTGCTACTCAGTAACTCCACGCTGCCGGGGAAAGCCTGGCTGGAACACGCCCTGCCGCTGATTGCCGGTCAGGTCAAAGGCCGCCGGACGGCGGTATTCATCCCCTTCGCTGGCGTGACGCAAACCTGGGATGATTACACGGACAAAGTGGCTGCGGTTATGGCGCCGATGGCGGTCAGCGTAACCGGTATCCACCGCGTCGCCGACCCTATCGCCGCCATTGAAAGCGCCGAGATGGTGATCGTCGGCGGCGGGAACACCTTCCAGCTGTTGAAAGAGTGCCGCAGCCGCGGGCTGCTGGCGCCGATTGTCGATGTCGTCAAACGCGGGGCGTTGTATATCGGCTGGAGCGCAGGTTCAAACCTCGCCTGCCCGACCATTCGCACCACCAACGATATGCCGATTGTCGATCCCCAGGGATTTGATGCGCTGGGGCTGTTCCCGCTCCAGATTAACCCACACTTCACCAACGCGTTGCCGACCGGGCATCAGGGCGAAACCCGCGAACAGCGTATCCGCGAACTGCTGGTCGTGGCGCCGGAATTAACGGTGATTGGTTTACCGGAAGGAAACTGGATCCAGGTCACCGATGGTCACGCGACCCTTGGCGGCCCGAACCCGACGCTGTTGTTCAAAGCGGGGGAAGCAGCGGTAACCCTGCCTGCAGGCCACCGCTTCTGAGCTGGTATGGCTAACGTTTCCCGGATAGCGGCGCGTTGCGCCTTATCCGGGCTGCCTCAACGGAACGTCCAAACGCATAACCCCGGTTAGCGCAGCGCCGCCGGGGAAGGTCTCAATAGTCATCCCTTTCGTCGTCTTCATCCGGCTGCTCCATCACGCTGTAAGCCACCGAGCAGAACAGGCTGTTCAGACGCTTCATATCCCCCAGCAGCGCCAGGTGCAACGTACTGGTTTCGATACTCTGCACGTTCTGCTGATGCAGACGGTCAACGTGCGCATGCGAGTAGCGGCGGTTAAGAATGCGGAACCGGTGTTTACTGCGCCGCAGGCGACGGGCGCTGGGCACATCGCTGGAGAAGAAGACCGACATCGCCAGCTGCAGGTTGCTGAGCAACAGATCGTACAGGGCGTCCAGCTCCTTTAACCCTTCCACCGAGAAGGCGCGCCGCGCCGCCAGCGATTTATCAGCGATCTCGCTGCCCATCCGCTCGACGATATCGGAGGCCTGCTCGAGGTTTAACGACATCTCAATAATTTCCGCCCAGCGCCGGGACTCCTCTTCCGCCAGCTCATCCTTTGGCATTCGCGCCAGATAGAGCTTAATGGCGGTGTAGAGCACGTTGATATCGTCCGCCATGCGGCGTAGCTCTTTCTCCTGACGCGGTTCGCCATGCATCACCTTATGCAGGCTCTCCAGCATTTGCTCCATCGCGTCACCAATGCGCAGCGTCTCGCGCGCGGCATTGGCCAGCGCCAGCGCCGGGGTGTCCAGCGCCGACGGGTCGAGATGCTTGGGTTTGAGATGGTTATCCAGCTCGGGTTCATCGCGGATCATGCGCTGGCACAGCTTCGCCATCGGTCCGGTAAAAGGCACCATCGCGATGCAGCGCAGCAGGTTGTAAAAAACATGGAAGTAGATAACCAGCTCGGACTCGGCCAACGGCAGCTTGTGCATCGCCGCGGCCAGCGGATGGACGAACGGCAGAATGATCAGGCTCCCCACCAGCTTAAACAACAGGCTGCCCAGCGCCACCCGGCGCGCCGCCGCGTTCGCCGCGCTGTTGTTGAGCATCGCCAACAGCCCCGATCCCAGGTTGGCGCCAATCACCAGGCACAGCGCCACCGGGAAAGAGATCGCTCCTGCCGCGGTCAGCGTCGCGGTCAGCAGCACCGCCGCCAGGCTGGAGTAGCTGATGATCGCGAATACGGCGCCAATCAAGGCATCCAGCATAATATCCCCGGTCAGCGAGGCAAAAATCACCTGCACGCCGTTGGCCTGGGTAATGGGGTGGACGGCCTGCACAATCAGCTCCAGGGCCAACAGGATCAGCCCAAGGCCAATCCCCACTCGCCCCAGCTGCCCGGCGCGGGTCTGCTTACGGCCGAGGAAGAAAATCACCCCGATAAATATCAACAACGGCGACAGCCACGACAGGTCGAAGGTCAGCACCCTCGCCATCAGCGCCGTCCCGACGTCGGCCCCCAGCACCATCACCAGCGCCGGCGTGAGGCCCACTAAATCCTGGGCGACAAACGAGGTCACCAGCATGGTGGTGGCATTGCTGCTTTGCACCAGCGCAGTCACGCCAAGACCCGCGCAGAAGGCGAGCGGCTTTTTCTCTACGCTGCTACTGAGAACGGTACGCAGGCGAGCGCCATAGACGCGCATCACCCCGGTACGCACGATATGCGTGCCCCACACCAGCAGAGCGACCGCGGACAACAGGTGTAGCAGAGTTAACACGGAATCAGCTTCTCCTTATCGTTATAGGTGTTCCGACGTTCTGGAACCTATCTCAGTATAAGGGGTTAACCTCAATAAAGAGACAAGGCGCTCACAGAGCGCCTTGTTTGTTGTAAGGAAAGATGACGACTAGTCCGCATCATAGCCCAGATTAGGGGCTAACCAGCGCTCGACTTCCGCCGGGGTCATCCCTTTACGCAGCGCGTAGTCTTCGACCTGGTCGCGCTGGATCTGCGCCACGGCGAAGTATTTGCTGTCCGGATGGCTGAAGTACCAGCCGGAAACCGATGCCCCCGGCCACATGGCGAACGATTCGGTAAGCTTCATGCCGGTATGGGCTTCGACGTCCAGCAGCTGCCAGATGGTGCCTTTTTCGGTGTGCTCCGGACAGGCCGGATACCCCGGCGCCGGACGGATCCCCTGGTAATTCTCGCGAATAAGCTCCTCATTGCTGAGGTTCTCATTGGCCGCATACCCCCAGTAGACCTTGCGCACTTTCTCGTGCAGATACTCGGCGAAGGCTTCCGCCAGACGATCGGCGATGGCCTTGATCATGATCTTGTTATAGTCATCATGCTGCGCTTCATAGGCTTCCGCCAGCGCGTCCTCTTCCAGGCCGCCGGTGACGGCGAAGGCGCCGATGTAGTCCGCTTTGCCGCTCAGCTTCGGCGCCACAAAGTCGGCGAGGCAGTAGTTGGCGAAGCCGACCTTCTCCGTCTGCTGGCGCAGGTGATGGCTCACCGTCAGCACGTGGGTGCGGGTTTCATCGCGATAGATTTCAATATCGTCGCCCACGCGGTTGGCCGGGAACAGGCCCACCACGCCGCGCGGGTTGAGGGTTTTCTCTGCGCTCAGCTTATCCAGCAGCTCGTTAGCGTCTTTGAACAGGCGCTGCGCCTCTTCCCCTACCACGTCATCTTCCAGAATGCGCGGATATTTGCCCGCCAGCGACCAGGTCATAAAGAACGGCGTCCAGTCGATGTAGTTGCGTAGCGTCTCGATACTGGCTTCCACCTCCTGAATCCCCAGGCGATGGGCCACCGGCGGAGTGTAGCTCTCCCAGTCAAAGGCCAGATCGTTTTCCCGTGCGGCGGCCAGGGTCACCGGCGGGGTGCGCGGTTTTTTACGCCCATGCTGGATACGCACGGTTTCATACTCTTTGCGCGTACGGGCGACAAACTCATCGCGCTGCGTGTCCGAGAGCAGCGCAGCCACCACCCCGACGGTGCGCGAAGCGTTCTGTACGTAAACGGTCGGGCCGCTGTAGTTCTGCTCGATTTTCACCGCCGTATGCGCTTTAGAGGTGGTCGCGCCGCCGATCAGCAGCGGGATGGTAAAGCCCTGGCGCTCCATCTCTTTCGCCACGTTAACCATTTCGTCGAGCGACGGGGTAATCAACCCGGAAAGGCCGATGAGATCCGCGTTCACCTCTTTGGCGGTTTTGAGAATTTTATCCGCCGGGACCATCACGCCAAGATCGATTATTTCGTAGTTATTGCACTGCAGCACCACGCCGACGATGTTTTTGCCGATGTCATGAACGTCGCCTTTTACCGTGGCAATCACCATTTTGCCGTTACTGGAGCCCTGCTCTTTACTGGCTTCAATAAACGGCTCCAGGTAGGCCACCGCCTGTTTCATGACGCGGGCGGATTTCACCACCTGCGGCAGGAACATTTTGCCTTCGCCGAACAGATCGCCGACCACGTTCATGCCGTCCATCAGCGGCCCTTCGATCACCTCAATCGGGCGAGCGGCCTGCTGACGCGCTTCTTCGGTGTCCTGTTCAATAAATTCGGTAATGCCCTTCACCAGCGAATATTCGAGGCGTTTTTTCACCTCCCAGCTGCGCCATTCCGCCTGCTGGGCATTGGCGCCGTCGTCAACTTTACTGCCGCGATATTTTTCCGCCAGCTCGAGCAATCTTTCGGTGCTGTCATCGCGGCGGTTGAGAATCACGTCCTCCACCGCGTCGCGCAGCTCGCCCGGCAGGTCATCATAGATGGCCAGCTGACCGGCGTTGACGATCCCCATGTCCATGCCGTTACGGATGGCGTAGTAGAGGAATACCGCGTGGATCGCCTCACGTACCGGGTCATTGCCGCGGAAAGAGAAGGAGACGTTGGAGACGCCGCCGGAGATCAGCGCGTGCGGCAGCTCGCGTTTGATGTCTTCGCAGGCGCCGATAAAGTCCTGGGCATAGTTATTGTGTTCTTCGATACCGGTCGCCACCGCGAAGATATTCGGGTCAAAGATAATATCTTCTGGCGGGAAGCCAACCTCTTCGGTGAGGATTTTGTAGGCGCGACGGCAAATCTCAATTTTACGTTCGCGGGTATCGGCCTGGCCCACTTCGTCAAAGGCCATCACCACCACCGCGGCGCCGTAGCGGCGAACCAGTTTCGCATGGTGGATAAAGGGTTCGACGCCCTCTTTCATCGAGATGGAGTTAACGATGCCTTTGCCCTGAATGCATTTCAGGCCCTTTTCAATGACCTCCCACTTGGAGGAGTCGATCATGATCGGCACGCGGGCAATGTCCGGCTCGCCGGCAATCAGGTTGAGGAAGCGCACCATCGCCGCTTCGGCGTCGAGCATCCCCTCGTCCATGTTGATATCGATGATCTGCGCGCCGCTTTCCACCTGCTGACGCGCCACGTCCAGCGCTTCGCTGTACTTCTCTTCTTTGATTAAGCGTTTAAATTTCGCCGAGCCGGTAACGTTGGTACGTTCGCCGACGTTCACAAACAGGCTGTCATCGCCGATATTCAGCGGCTCCAGGCCGGAAAGACGGCAGGCGACGGGGATCTCCGGCAGCTGGCGCGGCGGCAGGCCGGCCACCGCGCGGCTCATGGCGGCGATATGTTCCGGCGTGGTGCCGCAGCAGCCGCCGACGATATTGAGGAAACCGGCTTCCGCCCATTCGCGGATCTGCGCCGCCATGGTATCGGCATCCAGATCGTATTCGCCGAAGGCATTGGGCAGGCCAGCGTTCGGGTGCGCGGTAACGTAGCACTCAGCGATACGCGACAGCTCCTGGACGTACTGGCGCAGTTCGTCCGGCCCGAGGGCGCAGTTCAGACCAAACGATAAGGCTTCGGCGTGACGCAGCGAGTTATAGAAAGCTTCGGTGGTCTGCCCGGACAGCGTGCGGCCGGAGGCATCGGTAATGGTCCCGGAGATCATCAGCGGCAGGTCAACGCCCAGCGCCTCCAGCTCCTCTTTCACCGCATAGATGGCCGCTTTGGCGTTCAGGGTGTCAAATACCGTTTCAATCAGGATCAGATCCACGCCGCCTTCCACCAGCGCTCGGGTGGATTCGCGATAGGCAGCCACCAGCTGGTCAAAGGTAATATTGCGGAACGCCGGATCGTTCACATCAGGCGAAATAGAGGCGGTGCGGTTGGTTGGGCCAAGCACGCCCGCGACGTAGCGCGGTTTTTCCGGCGTGCGGGCCGTCCAGGCGTCGGCGCTGGCGCGGGCCAGCTTCGCCGCCGCAAAGTTGATCTCTGCCGACAGGGATTCCATCTGGTAATCCGCCATCGCAATGGTCGTCGAGTTAAAGGTGTTGGTCTCAATGATATCCGCGCCGGCCGCGAAGTAGGCGTCGTGGATCTCGCGGATCACCTCGGGCTTGCTGAGCACCAGCAGGTCGTTGTTGCCTTTCAGGTCGCACGGCCAGTCAGCAAAGCGCTCACCGCGAAAGTCCTGCTCACTCAGACGGTAGCCCTGGATCATGGTGCCCATGCCCCCATCCAGAACCAGAATACGTTCTTTTAACTGCTGATGCAGTTGCTCAACTTTGCTGCTCACACTTGCTCCCGACAACGCTCAACACAGGCCAAATAGCCAACAAACCATACTGGCATAAACCACCGGAGCGGAAAAGACAACAACGGGCAATATGAGACATGTTCAGCTTCACTCCTCCGATGAGTCCGGTTGTGATTGCATTATCGCCAAATAAAACGAAAATCATTTCCACGATACAGAAAAAGGAGTCCGCGATGGCCACTACCCCCGTTCCCGCGAAACGCGGCAGAAAACCCGCGGCTGCCACCGCCCAGCAGGCTGGCGGTCAGGTTCAGTCGCTGACCCGCGGCCTGAAATTGCTCGAATGGATTGCCGAGTCCCACAGCAGCGTCGCGCTGACCGAGCTGGCGCAGCAGGCGGGTCTGCCCAACTCAACCACTCACCGCCTGCTGACCACCATGCAGCAGCTGGGTTTCGTTCGCCAGGTCGGCGAGCTGGGCCACTGGGCCGTCGGCGCGCATGCCTTCGTGGTCGGCAGCAGCTTTCTGCAAAGCCGCAATCTGCTGGCAATTGTCCACCCGATCCTGCGCCAGCTGATGGAGGATTCCGGTGAAACGGTGAATCTGGCGGTGCTTGACCAGAGCGACCACCAGGCGATCATTATCGACCAGGTGCAGTGCACCCAGCTGATGCGTATGTCGGCGCCAATCGGCGGAAAACTGCCGATGCACGCCTCCGGCGCCGGGAAGGCGTTCCTCTCGCAGCTGAGCGAAGAGCAGGTGACCAGCCTGCTGCACCGTAAAGGGCTGCATGCCTATACGCATGCCACGCTGGTCTCGCCGCTGCATCTGAAGGAAGATTTAGCGCAGACCCGCAAGCGGGGCTACTCGTTCGATGACGAGGAGCACGCGCTCGGCCTGCGCTGCGTCGCCGCCTGCATTTATGATGAACACCGCGAACCGTTCGCGGCAATCTCCATCTCCGGTCCCATCTCACGCATGACCGATGATCGGGTGACCGAGCTGGGCGCGCTGGTCATTAAGGCCGCGAAAGAGGTCACGCTGGCATACGGCGGGGTTAAATAAAAAAATGCCCCTGTGGGGCATTTTAAGTAGGCCTGATAAGCGTAGCGCCATCAGGCAGATCGGCGCACCTTGCCGGATGGCGGCGTAAACGCCTTATCCGGCCTACTGTCGGCGCCATAGCGCACGCTAAAACGCTGCTTACGCCGGTAAGCATAGACATCTTCCACATGACCGTTTTTAATCCGCGTCTGCAGTTCGCGCCAGTAGTCGGCACGCAGCAGGTCGGCATGCATCTCCTCAAACAGCGGCCCAATGCGCGGGTCGGCGCACAGCCAGTGGCGGAACTCCTCCGGAAACACATCCCCCGGCGAGACGCTGTACCACGGCTCGCTGGCCAGCTCATCCTCGGGATAGCGCGGCGGCGGGATCTGGCGGAAATTCACCTCCGTCATATAGCAGATTTCATCATAGTCGTAGAACACCACCCGGCCGTGGCGGGTGACGCCGAAGTTTTTAAACAGCATATCGCCGGGAAAGATGTTGGCGGCGGCCAGCTGGCGGATAGCATTCCCATACTCTTCTACCGCATCGCGCAGCGCCTGGCCGTTAACCTGCTCCAGCCACAGGTTGAGCGGCACCATTCGCCGTTCAATATACAGATGACTGATGACAATCCGGTCGCCGAGGTCGGTCAGTTTGTTCCCCGCTTCCGCCTGCAGCAGCGCCAGCAGCGCTGGCGCGATTTGTCGTTTCTCCAGCACGAAATTTTCAAACTCCTGCGTGTCCGCCATCCGCCCGACGCGGTCATGCTCCTTTACCAGCTGATAGCAGGCGCGTACGTGGGCGGCGGTCATCTCCTTCTGCGGCGCGAAGCGATCTTTGATCACCTTGAACACCCGGTCAAACCCCGGCAGGGTAAACACCAGCATCACCATCCCGCGAATGCCCGGCGCCTCGATAAACTGCTCATCGCAGCGAGCGATGTAGTGCAGATATTCGCGATAGCTTTCGGTTTTGGCGTGCTTCTGGCAGCCAATCGCCATATACAGCTCGGCCGTGGTTTTACCCGGCAGGATCTCGCGCAGCCATTCCACCAGAGCGCCGGGCAGGGGCGCATAAACCATAAAATAGGAACGCGCGAAGCCAAAAACGATGCTCGCTTCGGCATGGGTGGTCAGGCAGGTATCGACAAACAGCTCGCCCTCGTCGCTGCGATGGATCGGCAGCAAGAAGGGCAGCGTGGTCATCGGCATCACCAGTTTGCCCACCAGCCAGGCGGCTTTGTTGCGATAGAACAGCTCATTGGCGACCTGTAGATGACAGGTGGCGAGCGGTTCCTCCCCCAGCGCCTCCTGCAGACTGGCAATGATATAGCCGATATCCCGCGCTTTATTTTGCCACGGCAGCCGCAGCGGCAGATCGGACAGCACTTTACCCAGCAGGTGCGACCAGCCGCGCTCTGGATAGAAATCTTTCGCCAGCGGGCGCGGAAGGGTGCGAAAGGGACGCTCGGGCTGCGAGCTGAAAATAAAGAGCCGCTCGGGGGTCAGCGAGCGGTGGTCAAACAGGCGGCAGTAGACCGAATTGAAAAAGCTCTCGGCAATTTCAAAACGAGGGTAATCCGGCAGCAAACGGGTGTAGTGGGCTTTCACCCGCAGCAAAAAGTCGGCATCCGTGCTTTTTCCCTCCGTGATGCAGCGCAGCTGCTCCACCACCAGACCCACATGGTGGTCATAGAGATGGATCCGCTGTTTCATCGCCTGCTGCACCGCATGCCAGTCGGCCTGTTCAAAGCGCTGCTGCGCGCCGGAAGTCACTTCGAGAAAACGCCCATACTGAGCGTCAAATCCCTGCAATATCGTTTGGGCAATCAGTAATTCCAGACCACGCGTCATCGAACTCCCCCATCCGGTACCACGTCAGGCCGGATGGCGCGCTCGCTTATCCGGTCTGGATCCCTTCACAGGCCCGGTGAGCGTCGTGCCACCGGGCATGGCTCAAAACTGATCTTCTTCGGTCGAGCCGGTCAGCGCCGTCACCGACGAGGCGCCGCCCTGGATAATGGTAGTGACCTTGTCGAAGTAGCCGGTGCCCACCTCCTGCTGATGCGAGACGAAGGTATAGCCTTCCGGCCCGGCGGCGAATTCCGGCTGCTGCACTTTTTCAACATAGTGGCGCATCCCCTCACCCTGAGCGTAGGCATGGGCGAGGTCGAACATGTTGAACCACATGCTGTGGATCCCGGCGAGAGTAATAAACTGGTATTTGTACCCCATGTCCGACAGCTGCTGCTGGAAGCTGGCGATGGTTTTATCATCGAGATTTTTCTTCCAGTTAAACGACGGCGAGCAGTTATAGGCCAGCAGTTTGCCCGGGAAACGCGCATGAATGGCTTCGGCAAAGCGACGCGCCTGCTCGAGATCCGGTTTCGACGTTTCACACCACACCAGGTCCGCATACGGCGCGTAGGCCAGCCCGCGGCTGATCGCCTGCTCGATCCCGGCATGGGTGCGGAAGAACCCTTCGCTGGTGCGATCTCCGGTAATAAACTCACGATCGTACGGATCGCAGTCTGAGGTAATTAAATCAGCAGCGTCAGCATCGGTACGGGCGATCACCAGCGTCGGGACCCCCATCACGTCGGCAGCCAGACGCGCCGCCACCAGTTTCTGTATCGCCTCCTGGGTTGGAACCAGCACTTTACCGCCCATATGACCGCACTTCTTCACCGACGCCAGCTGATCTTCGAAGTGAACAGCCGCTGCACCGGCTTCAATCATCGATTTCATCAGCTCAAAGGCGTTCAGGACGCCGCCGAAACCGGCCTCCGCATCCGCCACGATCGGCAGGAAGTAGTCGATAAAGCGCGGATCGTTCGGCTCAATCCCGGCTGACCACTGGATCTGATCGGCGCGGCGGAAGGTATTGTTGATCCGATCCACCACCGCCGGTACCGAGTTGGCCGGGTACAGCGACTGATCCGGGTACATGCTGGACGCCAGGTTAGCATCCGCCGCCACCTGCCAGCCGGAGAGATAAATGGCTTCGATGCCGGCCTTCGCCTGCTGCAAGGCCTGGCCGCCGGTCAGCGCGCCAAGGCTGTTGATGTACCCTTTCTTCGCCTCACCGTGCAGCAGACGCCACATTTTCGCTGCGCCAAGCTGCGCCAGCGTGCACTCCGGGTTCACCGAGCCGCGTAATTTCACCACCTCTTCCGCGCTGTACGGGCGGGTAATCCCTTCCCAGCGCGGGTTCGTCCACTCTTTGTTTAATTCTTCGATTTGTTGGGTACGGGTTTTCATGTGCAGATGCTCCATATTATTTCCTGGCTCCCCAGGCGTCATTGGTGAAGGACTAAATGGCGAACAACACCATCTGGCGATTAGGCCAGCAGGCGGTAGCCCGGTAATGTCAGAAAATCAATCAGTTCGTCGGAGGTGGTGATCTGCTCCATCAGCCGCGCCGCATCGTCAAAGCGGCCATGGCTGAAGCGGTGCTCCCCCAGCTCCTCCTGAATCACCATCAGCTCTTCCGCCAGCCACTGGCGGAACAGCGCTTTCGTGACCGGCGTGCCGTCGTTCAGGGTTTTCTGATGATGGATCCACTGCCAGATAGAGGTGCGCGAGATCTCGGCCGTCGCGGCGTCTTCCATCAGGCCATAAATCGGTACACAGCCGTTGCCGGAGATCCAGGCTTCGATGTACTGCACCGCCACGCGGATGTTGGCGCGCATCCCGGCTTCCGTGCGCTCGCCCTCGCAGGGGGCCAGCAGCTGTTCGGCGGTAATTGGCGCGTCCTCGCTACGGGTCACCGAGAGCTGATTCGGCTTGTCACCGAGCACGCGGTTAAACACCGCCATGGCGGTATCCGCCAGCCCAGGATGGGCGATCCAAGTGCCATCGTGACCGTTGTTCGCCTCCAGCTCTTTGTCGGCGGTGACTTTATTCAGCACCTGACGGTTACGCTCGGCCTCTTTACTCGGGATAAAGGCCGCCATTCCACCCATCGCAAACGCCCCGCGTTTGTGGCAGGTCTTAATCAACAGCCGTGAGTAGGCGCTGAGGAAGGGTTTATCCATCGTCACCACCTGGCGGTCCGGCAGTACGCGGTCAGGATGGTTTTTCAGCGTCTTGATATAGCTGAAGATATAGTCCCAGCGGCCGCAGTTCAGGCCGACAATATGGTCGCGCAGCGCATGCAGGATCTCATCCATCTGGAACACCGCCGGCAGTGTTTCAATCAGCAGCGTGGCCTTGATGGTGCCGCGCGGCAGGTCAAAGCGATCTTCAGTAAAGCTGAAGACATCGTTCCACCATGCCGCCTCCTGCCAGGCCTGGGTTTTTGGCAGATAGAAGTAGGGACCACTTCCTTTCGCCAGCAGCGCCTGGTAGTTATGAAAGAAATAGAGCGCAAAATCGAAAAGACTGCCGGGAATGGCCTCATTACGCCAGGTCACATGCTTTTCCGGCAGGTGCAGGCCGCGCACACGGCATACCAGCACAGCGGGATTGGGCTGCAGTTGGTAGATTTTGCCAGCCTCATTGGTGTAGCTGATGGTCCCGTTCACGGCATCACGTAGGTTGATTTGGCCATCAATGACTTTACGCCAGTCCGGCGCCAGCGAATCCTCAAAGTCCGCCATAAAGACTTTTACGTTAGCATTCAGCGCGTTAATGACCATCTTGCGCTCGACGGGGCCGGTAATTTCAACGCGGCGATCCTGCAAATCCGCCGGGATACCGCGAATGGTCCAGTCGCCATTTCTAATGGAAGCAGTTTCCGAAATAAAATCCGGCAGTTGCCCATCGTCAATGGCCTGCTGCTGCTGCAGACGCGCGGCCAGCAGTTTATTGCGCGCCGGCGTAAAGCGGCTCACCAGTTCCGTCAGGAATTCTACCGCCTCAGGCGTCAAGATCTGCTTCTCCTGCTCGCCATAGGGCTGACTAAAGGCCAGTTCATCGGTGATTGTCGCCTGCTGCGTCATTGTGCTGCTCCTCTTGGTTGATCCGCTGGAAGCGAGCGAAAGATCGTTGTGCAGTTTTCGCTCAGCACAATTAAGACTACTCAATTAATTTTCAAAATCAAAAACAATTTCCATTTTAATTTTAAAATGAGATTAACATATTGATAACAATGAAATTAAAGTTATCATCAGCCATGAGGTGAATTTCGGAAATAAAAAAGGCACCCGAAGGTGCCAGAGGCAAAGTGCTGAAACGCTTTAGGATCGTTTCGTGCGGAGTATTACTCCAGCGTTGGATTCATATGACGCAGATCGTATGGTGTAATCTGGTAGACGTAATAGTTCAGCCAGTTAGCGAACAGCAGATTACCGTGGCTCCGCCAGGTGGCGCGCGGTTTGTTCTGCGGGTCGTTTTGCGGAAAATAGTTGTGGGGAACCTCAGGGTTCAAACCGGCTTCCACATCGCGGAAATATTCACTTGCCAGGGTATTGGCATCGTACTCGGGGTGGCCGGTGACAAAGGCTATACGCTTATCTTTACTGGCGAACAGATACGCATCGCCCTCTTCCGTCTCCGCGAGGATCTCGAGATCGGTATAATCCCGGATAAGCCCTGCAGGAAAGTCAGCATAGCGTGAGTGTGGGGCCAGGAAAGAGTCGTCGAAACCGCGGGTCAGTAAAGCGTGTGGATGAAGAATATGGTGTTCATAAACGCCAGAAATCTTTTCGGCGCGGGTCTGCTTGGGAATGCCGTACAGAATATTCAGCGCGGCCTGAACCGCCCAACAGACGAACAGCGTCGAAGTGACGTGATCCTTGGCCCACTCCAGCACCTGTTTGATCTGCGGCCAGTAAGCGACATCATTAAATTCAACCAGGCCTAAGGGAGCGCCGGTGACGATCAGGCCGTCGAAGTTCTGATCGCAGATCTCATCGAAATTGCAGTAAAAGTTATTCAGATGCTCCGCCGGCGTATTACGTGACTCACGCGCATCGATACGTAATAACTGGATGTCCACCTGCAGCGGAGAGTTCGACAGCAGACGCAGGAACTGATTCTCCGTCTCGATTTTCTTCGGCATCAGGTTGAGGATTAACACCTTCAGGGGGCGGATTTCCTGAGTTGTTGCACGCGTTGTCGTCATCACAAAGACGTTTTCATTGCGCAAGAAATTGACGGCTGGTAGCTCGTCCTGCACCCGAATTGGCATAACTCTATTACCTCATAGCATACGTATAAACGTTTAGACATCCAGATAGCTGAAGATAACCAGGAATCGGGTGAATGTCGAGTCTGCATGTTCACGGTGAGAAAATTTCACGGCGCGCATTGAGTTAGAATATAAGAATGAAGAAAAGGAGAAAATATGGTTATTAGCATCCGCCGTTCCCGGCCTGATGAAGGGGATAAACTGATTGCGATCTGGTGTCGGTCAGTCGACGCCACGCACGATTTTCTGTCAAAAGCGTATCGGAGAGAGCTGGAGGAGCTGGTACGTGCCTTTATACCGGAGGCTCCGCTGTGGGTGGCGGTTAACACGGAGGACCAGCCGATCGCCTTTATGCTGCTGACCGGAGATCATATGGATGCGCTGTTCGTCGATCCGGATGTCCGCGGCTGCGGTGTGGGGAGATTGCTGATCGCGCATGCGCTGTCGTTAACGCCAACACTGACGACCAACGTAAATGAGCAGAATGAACAAGCGGTCGGGTTTTATCGGAGAATGGGTTTCAAAGTGACAGGTCGCTCTGAAACGGACGATCTGGGTCAACCATATCCGTTATTGAATTTGATACATGAGCAGCAGGCTGAAGCAGACTACGATTGACGTCGGTAACTTTGCGGCATTGATGTCCCCTCGGCCAGCAGGTGGCCGAGGATCCGTAGCCCCGGTAAGCGCAGCGCCACCGGGGGAGGCGTACCCCACACAGCAAAAAACCCCGCACCTTTCGGGACGGGGTTCTTTTTAAACGCAAAAACAAAAAGCTCAGTCTTTCGACTGAGCTTTCTGCTTTATTTGATGCCTGGCAGTTCCCTACTCTCACATGGGGAGACCCCACACTACCATCGGCGCTACGGCGTTTCACTTCTG
>NZ_JAIJYL010000130.1:0-380 GCF_019753495.1 Klebsiella sp. TF21-TM
CGCGGTGCCGTAACATGCTGGCAGATCGACTTATCGATTCGCTTGGGTAGCTTTCCTTTCACCGCAAACAGACAGTCTTCGCTGTTCGCGCGTGTCATGTGGCCCATGCCGATAGCACTGTTTCCTTTGTGCTTGTTCGTCTTGTGCCAGGTGAATCCCTTCATGGTCATCAGGCGGAAACCCCAAGCCTCCATGACTTTCAGCGCCTCGACCGGCTGTGTAGGAACCCACCACATCGCTAACAGGCAATTCTCGGCAGCAAGTTCCCATACTGGCAGTCGGCAGATATCCAGAACGTTCATCACCGGATACTTGAAACCGGCACCACGTTTCCCGTCGGCGGCTTTATCACGGAACATCCATGGAGGGTCAGCATAGAT
>NZ_JAIJYL010000131.1:0-361 GCF_019753495.1 Klebsiella sp. TF21-TM
AGCGCAGCGATGCGTTGAGCTAACCGGTACTAATGAACCGTGAGGCTTAACCTTACAACGCCGAAGATGTTTTGGCGATTTGAGAGAAGATTTTCAGCTTCGATACAGATTAGTCGATGCGTCCGCAGGACGTGTTGATAAAACAGAATTTGCCTGGCGGCACTAGCGCGGTGGTCCCACCTGACCCCATGCCGAACTCAGAAGTGAAACGCCGTAGCGCCGATGGTAGTGTGGGGTCTCCCCATGTGAGAGTAGGGAACTGCCAGGCATCAAATTTAGCGTGCTGATATGGCTCAGTTGGTAGAGCGCACCCTTGGTAAGGGTGAGGTCCCCAGTTCGACTCTGGGTATCAGCACCACTT
>NZ_JAIJYL010000132.1:0-353 GCF_019753495.1 Klebsiella sp. TF21-TM
TCCGGCGCGTTATCGATCTGGTCGAATGCGCGAGCGGAACCACCGTAGGTTTTAGCCAGTACGGTAGTGATGGCAGCGGTCAGCGTTGTTTTACCATGGTCAACGTGGCCGATAGTACCGACGTTAACGTGCGGTTTTGTACGTTCAAACTTTTCTTTAGACATCGATTGTCCCTCTAAGACACGGATAAATCGGTGATATCACCACATCAACCAGGCAACATGCCCGACTTGTTGAATGAACATAACAGAAGAGAAACAGGGAAGGAGAGAAAAGAAGTGGTGCTGATACCCAGAGTCGAACTGGGGACCTCACCCTTACCAAGGGTGCGCTCTACCAACTGAGCCATATCA
>NZ_JAIJYL010000133.1:0-344 GCF_019753495.1 Klebsiella sp. TF21-TM
GGTCGTTAGCTCAGTTGGTAGAGCAGTTGACTTTTAATCAATTGGTCGCAGGTTCGAATCCTGCACGACCCACCAATGTAAAAAGGCGCCCTAAAGGCGCCTTTTTGCTATGCGCGGAACTCAACGATTCGACAAAATTGTCGGGAACAATTTTGAACAACGCGGCGGCGTTGGCCCGCAGGGCGAGTCTCAGGATGAGACGAGTGTCTCTGCAGCAGGTTCGGGTCGAACGCAGTGAGACAACGGAGCCGCTTGCGGCGACGGCCCGAAGGGCGAGGCGAAGCCGAGTCATCCTGCACGACCCACCAATGTAAAAAGGCGCCCTAAAGGCGCCTTTTTGCTAT
>NZ_JAIJYL010000134.1:0-327 GCF_019753495.1 Klebsiella sp. TF21-TM
CCCGGCCTACATACGGCACCAGGCTCACTCATTGCATTGGTTCTGTAGGCCCGCGCAAGCGCAGCGCCGCCGGGCATCGCCACCGATATGGCGCCGTCTTACTGCCGGGTGGCGGCTACGCCTGACCCGGCCTACAAACGGCACCAGGCTCACTCATTGCATTGGTTCTGTAGGCCCGTGCAAGCGTAGCGCCGCCGGGCATGGCTACCGATATGGCGCCATCTTCGCGCCGGGTGGCGGCTACGCCTGACCCGGCCTACATACGGCACCAGGCTCACTCATTGCATTGGTTCTGTAGGCCCGCGCAAGCGCAGCGCCGCCGGGCAT
>NZ_JAIJYL010000135.1:0-305 GCF_019753495.1 Klebsiella sp. TF21-TM
TCCACCGGGCTGAAGGTCTTTGGTGAAGGCGAATGGAAAGTCAGAAAGCACGGCAAAGAGCGCCGTCGTATCTGGCGTAAGCTGCATCTCGCCGTTGACAGCAACACACATGAAATCATCTGCGCAGACCTGTCGCTGAACAATGTGACGGACTCAGAGGCCTTCCCCGTGTTAATCCGGCAAACCCACCGGAAAATCAGGTCAGCCGCCGCCGATGGCGCTTACGATACCCGGCTCTGTCACGATGAACTGCGGCGTAAGAAAATCAGCGCGCTTATCCCACCCCGAAAAGGTGCGGGTTACTG
>NZ_JAIJYL010000136.1:0-297 GCF_019753495.1 Klebsiella sp. TF21-TM
GAGTTCGGCCGTGTTCCCCTCCGACCCGTAACCCAAGTGGGGGCAACAAATTGGTGGAATGTTGGGCCGCTTCATACGGTAGGGCTTAGTGGGCTAATGTCTGGCCTGCCCTATCCAAGCTCAGAGTTGGGTCACGTGGCCCAAGTTAAAGCATGGGTTGCTGGGCTCCTAAAGTGGGGCGGAACGCGCGAGGCTGGCTTCACAGAGCAGCGAATAGCTCCCTCTTTGTGCAGTGGAAGGATAACGGGCCGGTGTCTCTAGGCCCAACAAATATCGGATGGGCTGCGCCAATTAGAC
>NZ_JAIJYL010000137.1:0-292 GCF_019753495.1 Klebsiella sp. TF21-TM
TCACTTCTGAGTTCGGCATGGGGTCAGGTGGGACCACCGCGCTAGTGCCGCCAGGCAAATTCTTTGTGCTCAGTACGAAATATTTTATCGCATCAGCTGCGTTGGCTGCATTCGCCCGCAGCAGTCACATACTTATGTATGCTCCTGCTGACGTGCATCATTTGCCGCCTTGCTGCTGCGCAAACTATTTCGTACTTCTGAATCAGTGCTGAAAATTCTCTCAAATCGCCAAAACATCTTCGGCGTTGTAAGGTTAAGCCTCACGGTTCATTAGTACCGGTTAGCTCAACGC
>NZ_JAIJYL010000138.1:0-289 GCF_019753495.1 Klebsiella sp. TF21-TM
TTAAGGTGGTGGTTTAGTTAGAGAAGCCCATCAGGCGTTAATGGACTTGGAAAGCACCGGCCCGTTGTCCTTCCACTGCACAGAGCGGGAGCTACTCGTTGCTCTGTGAAACCAGCCTCACGCAGTCCGCCCCGCTTTAGGGACCAAGAAGCCCATGCCTTTGCTTGGGCCACGTGACCCAACTCCATGCTTGGATAGGGCAGGTCAGAAATTAGCCCACCAAGCCCAACCTTCAGAGACGGCCCATCATTCCACCACATTAATGCCCCCACTTGGGTTACAAGCCCTC